>DASVDT010000149.1:0-4670 GCA_036380955.1 Candidatus Limnocylindria bacterium
GCTCGACTCTATCGCCTACAGGCAGGCTCCGGTACCGACCGCCGCGGTCGCACCGATGTATGGACCGATCCGCTCGACCGCCTCGTCCGAGCCGATGGCGTAGCCGACCTCCGGCGAGGCCCGCGACGCGCCGAAGACCACGCCACCCACGACCCCGGGCGCGATGACCAGCGGCCCGCCGGAGTTCCCCCGCCGGATCTCGGCGCGCAGCTCGACCACGTTGCGGCTGTACTGGCCTGCGCCGTAGATGTCGGGGCCGAAGATGTCGTGCGTGGCGGTCACGCCGGCCGCCGTGACCGTGAGCGGGCCGCCGCCCGGATAGCCCAGCGCCGCGGCAGTGGTCCCGCGCACCGGCGCCTCGGTGCTGAGGGTCAGCGGCGGCGCACTTGCGCCCGGAACGTAGAGCAGCGCGAGGTCGCCGGCGCTGTCGTAGGCGACGACGGTGGCGTTGTGCACCGTGCCGCCGATCGTGACCGTCGTATCGGTGCTGCCGGCGACGACGTGGGCATTGGTGACGACGTGCGTGCGCGACACGAAGAATCCGCTCCCCACCGACAGCCCGGCCCCGCAGCCGCTGCTCGTGACGCGTGCGGTGCTGCCGAGAGCCGATTCGGCGAGGGCGCTCGTCTCGGCGTCGGAGGGCAGCGCAACCGGTGCTGCCGGCGGCGGCTCGATGCCGGCGAAGAGCGGCGGCAGATCGGTCGTGCCGAGCAGGGCGACGAGGCGCCCGGCGATGGTCGTCGGGGCGGGAAGGCGCTCGGTCGCGATCCGTACGGCCACCGAGTCGCGAGCGGCGGCCGCGATCGACGGCGCCATCCCGCTCGCCAGCATGCCGGACAGGACCCACACCAGCAGCACCACGTGCGCGACGCCGACGACCGCTCCGCCGACGGCATCGAATGGCCGCAGCGGGCTGAACTCGATCCCCCGGCTCATGGTCGTGCCGATCGCCGCGCCGGTCGCCTCGCCGGTGAGGACGAAGGCACCGATGCCGAGGACCGTGACGAGCGCCCGCATCGGCTGCTCGATCGCGACGAGCTGCTCCTGGAATACCGACGCGGCAACCAGTGCCAGCGCGAAGCCACCGACGGCGCCGATGAGGCCGAGCACCGGCCCGAGGAACCCGGCGCGCGCTCCGGCGACGAGGCCCACCACGAACAGCAGGAGGACCAGCAGGTCGATGAGGTTCATGCGGCGTCCAGCCTAGCGGCCCTTGCCGGGAGCGGGTGTAATGTGTATCGGCTTCCTTAGTTCGTTGAGCGCGCCGGCTTCTCGGCGCCCGAGTGACAGTCGACCAGGAGGACCCCATACCGATGGCGCGAATCGTCCGCGCGGCGCTGCTCCAGGCGGAGTGGACCGGCGACAAGGAGTCGATGATCCAGAAGCATGAGAAGTACGCGCGCGAGGCGGCTGCCCAGGGCGCGAAGGTCATGTGCTTCCAGGAGCTGTTCTACGGACCCTACTTCTGCCAGGTGCAGGATCCGCAGTACTACAGCTACACCGAGAAGATCCCCGGCGGGCCCACCACCGAGCGCATGCAGGCGCTGGCCAAGGAGACCGGCATGGTGCTCATCGTGCCGATGTACGAGGAGGACGAGCAGACCAGCGGCATCTACTACAACACGGCCGCGGTCATCGACGCCGATGGGACGTACCTGGGCAAGTACCGCAAGACCCACATCCCGCACGTCAAGGGCTTCTGGGAGAAGTACTACTTCCGCCCCGGAAACACCGGCTACCCGGTGTTCGACACCGCCGTCGGCAAGGTCGGGGTGTACATCTGCTACGACCGCCACTTCCCCGAGGGCGCGCGGGCGCTGGGGCTGAACGGCGCGGAGATCGTG
The DNA here is from genome assembly GCA_036380955.1 of Candidatus Limnocylindria bacterium. GTDB lineage: Bacteria > Chloroflexota > Limnocylindria > QHBO01 > QHBO01 > JACDBZ01. Next base: position 1,845 of record DASVDT010000149.1, read on the forward strand.
TTCATTCCCTCCGCGACGTCCCGGGGTCTGAGCGAGTACCTGTGGCGCGTCGAGCAGGTCAGCCACGCGCTGGCCAACGGCTACTACGTCGGGACCATCAACCGCGTCGGCATCGAGCCGCTCGGCGACGACGACTTCTACGGCCAGTCGTACTTCGTCGATCCGCGCGGCCAGTTCGTCGGCGACGTCGGCAGCCCGCAGGACGAGGAGCTGATCGTGCGCGACCTCGACCTCGACAAGATCGAGGAGGTCCGCCAGACGTGGCAGTTCTTCCGCGACCGACGGCCCGACGCCTACGAAGACCTGGTCCGCCCGTAGCGCCGATGCTCACGACGTCTTCGAGCTATCTCCCGCCCGCGGAGGCTTGCAGCAACACCGTAGGCCCGATGGGGCGAGTTCCGCGGTCATCTCCCAGCAGGCGAGAGGTAGAGGCGGAGTCGGGAGGACGGGACGGAGCAAGCCCCACAGGCAGGGAAATGAGCCACACGATGCCTTCGGTCGCGTGGTGAACGACCAGAACGCACTCGGGCCCACGCTCGTCGAGCGCGTCGCGCGCCGACCGGCAACGGGACTGCCGGCGGGCAGCTTCGGCGAGGAGGCCTTCGCCGATCCCGGTGCCTGGGTCGGCTTCCTGGAGCTCCCGCCCGGGGCGACCTCGGGCTGGCATCACCACGGCGAGTGGGACAGCTACGCCTGCGTGCTGCAGGGCGTGCTCCGCTGGGAATACGGTCCCGGTGGCGCCGATGCGATCCAGATCGGCGCCGGCGACACCGGCCGCATGCCCGCCCACGTCGTCCATCGCGACGTCAGCGCCGGCAGCGAGCCGCTCTCCATGATCCTGTTCCGCGCGGGCGAGGGAGAGCTCACGATCAACGTCGACGGTCCTGACGGAGGAGACGGCCGGTCATGAAGTTCGGAATCACGCTGAAGCCAGATCATCGGTACGAGCGCAGCATCGAGCTCACGAGGCGCGCCGAGGGAAATGGCTTCGACTACGGCTGGATGTTCGACTCGCACGTCATCTGGCGTGATCCGTACCCGATTCTCACGCTGATGGGCGAGGCGACGACGCGCATGCGCCTCGGCACCTGCGTCACGAACCCGGCAACGCGCGACGTGACCGTCACGGCCTCCTCCCTGGCCACGATGAACGAGATGACCGGCGGCCGGATGGACCTCGGCATGGGGCGTGGCGACAGCGCCCAGCGCGTGATGGGCAAGAAGCCGACGACCGTCGCCTACATGGAGGAGTGCTGCCGCGTCATCCGTGCCCTCACCGCCGGGGAGAAGGTGACCGTCGACGGCACCGAGATCCAGATGCCGTGGGCGAGCCACGGACCGGTGCCGGTCTGGATCGCCGGCTACGGTCCGATGGCGCTGGCCGCGGCCGGGCGCGTGGCCGACGGCATCATCCTCCAGCTCGCCGACCCGGACATCATCCGCTGGTGCATGGGCTTCGTCCGTGCGTCCGCGGAAGAGGCTGGCCGGAACCCCGACGATATCGAGATCATGGCCGCCGCCCCGGCCTATCTCTCGGACGACCTCGCCCTGGCCCGCGACAAGGTGCGCTGGTTCCCGGCGCTGGTCAGCAACCACGTCGTCGACCTCATCAACAAGTATCCCAAGGACGACTTGCCCGAGGCCCTGTGGAAGTACGTCGAGAACCGCGACGGGTACGACTACCTCCACCACGCCGAGGTCGGCAGCGACAACGCCCGCTTCGTCAGCGACGAGATCACCGACCAGTTCGCCATCGTCGGCCCGCCGTCCGCCCACCACGAGCGGCTCGCTGAACTGCGTGACGCGGGTGTCACGCAGTTCAACATCTATCTCATGAACGGCGAGGAAGAGGACTGCCTGGACGCCTACGGGCGGGACATCGTGGCGGAGTTCACGTCGGTCGTCTCCTGAGCCGACCCGTCATTCGGTCTCGGGCGCCGCGGCCCGTGCTGTGCGGTCGGGTTCATCGGTCTCGCGGGTGCGACCGGAAACCATTGCCACGACGGCGCCGATGATGATCGCCGCGGCGATCAGCGTGCGCGGCGTGATCGGCTCGCTGAGGATGAGCGCGCCGAGCGCCACCGCGACCACGGGGTTCACGTACGCGTAGGTGGCGACCACCGACACCGGGACGTTCGCCAGCAGCCAGGTGTAGGCGGTGAAGGCGACGATCGACCCGAAGACCACGAGGTAGGCGAGCGCCACCACCGACTCGGTCGAGAAGGCCGCGACATCCGTCTGGCCGACCTCGCCGAGGAGCACGCCACCGATCAACAGCGCGCCGCCGCCGGCAAGCATCTCCATGCCCGCCCCCAGCGCTCCGCTGCGCGGCAGCGACGCGTGGCGCACGTAGATCGAGCCCGCGGCCCACGAGACGCCTGCCAGGAGAACGAGCCCGACTCCGACCGGGTCGAATCCCTCGAGCCCCTCGACCGGCACCACCAGGACCGCCACGCCGACGATGCCGGCGAGGATGCCAGCCACCGCCAGTGCGCTCGGCCGCCGGCGCGTGATGATCCCGTCGATGCCCGCCAGCCACATCGGCTCCATCGCCAGCAGCACGGCCGCGATGCCGGATGGGATGAAGAGCTCGCCCAGCACGACGCCACCGTTGCCACCCAGCAGGAGCAGCAGGCCGATGATGACCGCCGATCGCCAGTGGGCCATGGTCGGCCGCTCGAGCCGGATCGCTCCACGCCGCAGGCGGCCGAGCGCCATGACTCCGACGAGCATGATCAGCCCGGCAACCACGTAACGCACGCCGGCCGTCAGGAGCGGCGGCATGGTCTGGATCACGACTGCGATGCCGAGGTACGTCGACCCCCA
>DASVDT010000150.1:0-3234 GCA_036380955.1 Candidatus Limnocylindria bacterium
GGCGCTCCTGTCACTCCTCGGCGTCGAGGAGGCGCCGCCCGGTGGTCGCGACGTGCTCTTCCCTGCCTGGCGGCTGTTCTTCGAGCGGGTCGCGGAACGAGGCACGACCGTGCTCGTGTTCGAGGACCTCCAGTGGGCCGATACGGGCCTGCTCGACTTCATCGACCACCTCCTCGAATGGTCGCGCGGCCTGCCCATCATGGTCGTCACGCTGGCGCGTCCCGAGCTGTTCGACAAGCGGCCCGACTGGGGTGCCGGCCGCCGCCAGCTGACCGCGCTGTCGCTCGAGCCACTCACCGATGGGGCGGTGCGCGAGCTGCTCAACGGCCTCGTGCCGGGCCTGCCCGCCGATGCGCTGGCCGCGATCGTCGGCCGCGCCGAGGGCATGCCGCTCTACGCCGTCGAGACCGTTCGTGGGCTCCTGTCCGACGGCCGGATCGAGCGTCAGGGCGACGTGTACGTGCCGATCGGTGACCTCTCGAGCATGCGGGTGCCCGACTCGCTGCGCTCGCTGATCGCGTCGCGCCTCGATGCCCTGCCGCCCGGCGACCGCAGCCTGGTGCAGGACGCCGCCGTGCTCGGGCAGGTCTTCAGCGCCGATGCGATCGAGGCCATCACGGGACTCGAGCACGGCGAGGCCGAGCAGCGCCTCCAGGCCCTCGTCCGTCGCGAGCTGCTCGACCTCGAGCGCGATCCGACATCGCCGGAGCACGGGCAGTACAAGTTCGTCCAGTCGCTCATCCGCGAGGTCGCGTACGGCACGCTCGCCCGCCGCGACCGTCGCGCCCGTCACCTGGCCGTCGCGCGCCACTACGAATCCATCGGCGATGACGAGATGGCCGGCGCCCTGGCCAGCCACTACCTGGCCGCCCACGAAGCGTCCGATGCAGGCGAAGAGGCCGATGCGGTCGCCACCCAGGCGCGCCTCGCGCTCGGCGCTGCGGCCGACCGGGCCGCGTCGCTGGGGTCGCCGGACCAGGCGATCGCCTACCTCGAGCAGGCGCTCGCGGTCACGAGCGATCCGGCCGACCGCGCGCCGCTGCTCGATCGCGCGGCGCGCTCGGCCGCCGTCGCCTCGCGCGACGCCGTTCGGTTCGCCACCGAGGCGATCGACGCCTACCGCGGCATCGGCGACCGGGTCGCCGCGGCGGCCGCCACGGCGCGCCTTGGCAAGGTGCTGCTGGACGAGAGTGAGATCCAGCAGGCGACCGAGGTGCTCGAGGCGGCCGTGCCGGAAGCGGAAGCCGTTGGCGACGAGCCGGTCCTGGCCGCGACGCTCGCCTACCTCGCACGAGCGCACATGCGTGGTGCTCGCCAGGCCCGCGCGGTGGAGGCGGCCGACCGCGCCCTCGCCATCGCCGAGCGCCTCAACCTCGAGCCGATCATCGCCGAGGCGCTCGTCAACAAGGGCTCCGCCATCAATCTCATGGGTCGCCGGCGGGAGGCCGCAGCTCTCGAGGAGGCCGCACTGACCCTCGCCCGCCGCACTGGCGACCGTGGGCTCGAGATCCGAATTCGGAACAACCTTGCCTCGGCCATCATCGTCGATGACCCCATCGGCGCAACGCGCATGTACCAGGAAGCGCGTGAGCTCGCCGCCGACCTCGGCGACCGCGGCATGTACAACTGGCTGTCCGGCCTCATCGCGCTCAACACGTTCACCATGGGAGGCGACGTGGATGCCGAGATCGCCATCCTGCGTGATGCGTTGGACGCCGCAACGCTTCGCCCCGATCGCATCCGCCTGCGCATGATCCGTGGCGTCCTGGAGGCGCAGCGTGGGGTCGCCATCCCGGAGCTGCGTACGGAGGTCGAGGAGCTCGTCGGCGACAGCACCGATCCGGAGCAGCTCTTCAGCCGCCACATGGCGCGAGCTTTCACGGCGCTGATGATTGGCAACGGCAGGGAGTCGTATGACGAGGCGATGGCCGCGTTCGAGCTGACGCCGCAGAACCCCGAAGTCCCGCTCGGAAACGCCATCCGCAGCGCCGTCCTCCTCCGCGACGCGGAGCGTGCCGCGACCGTGGCCGGCCACATCACCGCGCTCGGGCAGAGCGGCGACCTCGACCGAAGCTCCCAGCTCGGCGCGCAGGCGGTCGTCGCCGCGTTGACGGGTCGGGGAGCTGACGCGCTCGCGGCGTTCCGCGACGCGTACGCCATCGAGACGCGCCTCGGCCAGCGCCTGGAGGCGGCCGTGATCGCGGTGCACGCCGTCGAGCTCCTGCCGGGCGAGCCCGAACCGCGGGCCTGGGCCGAGGAGGCGCGGCCCTTCCTCGTCGAGTTCGGGCTGCGGCCGTGGCTCGAGCGCCTGGATGCCGCCCTGGCGGTGGCGGCCCCATCCGCGCCGGAAGCGTCTGCGGCTCCCGCTCCCGCTCCCGCTGCGCCCGTTGTCGCCCCACGGGACTAACGGACACTCACTGGCCGATTTCTCGCCCCGCGTTACGCCCAGCCAGGCACAGCGGCTCGCGCTTGGCCATCGCTCTCGCCCGACGAGAATTCGGCCAATCATTGGCCGATACTCCCGCCCCACGAGAACCGCCCCGCCGCGCGGCAACAGGGCGATGGCCGGCGAGCGCCAGGGTACTGCCACAGGCTTCGATCGAATGGTCGCGGAACTCCTCGCCGGGGCCGGGCCCTGGCTCGCGAGCTGAGGGACCCGGACAGGGTCTGCGCGCTCGCGGTGTATCCTTTCCGCCTGCCAGCCGAGAATGTGCGGAGGGAGGGCACATGGCACGCATCACCGTCGTGAACGACAATGCCGACTTCCTCGAGTTGATGCACGAGATCCTCGAGGACGAGCGCTACGAGTCGACCACCATCGACGGCGACCGACCGGACGCGCTCGATCGGATTCGTGCGTCGCGCCCGGACCTGCTGATGATCGATATCAGGTTGGGCATCGACGGCGCGCACGGGTGGGACATCGCCAAGCAGGTGCGCCAGGAGCAGGAGTTCCACGGCCTGCCGGTCCTGCTGTGCTGCTCCGATCCCTTCGCGGCAGCCGAGCTGGAGGGCGACCTCGAGGCGATGCACGACGTCGAGACGCTGTCCAAGCCGTTCAGCATCGACGAGCTCAACGCCGCCATCGACCGGCTGCTGGGCGACGCGGCGGTACGCTGACCGGCGACGGAGCCGATCACGGACAGCGGCGGGCTTCGCGCTCGGAAGAAGGAGGAGACCCGCGAGCGCATCGTGGAGGCGGCCGTCCACCTCTTCGCGCGCAACGGCATCGAC
>DASVDT010000151.1:0-11754 GCA_036380955.1 Candidatus Limnocylindria bacterium
CGTGCGTGCCGGTGCTCGCCACGGCGCGTAAATGCAGCGCGCCCGGGCCCCCGCGTGAAAACCTCTCGCCACAGCGAGCAGCCAGCAGCGACGACAACGACGCGGCGGCATCGGCCCAGGAGAGAGCCGGTATGCTCTCGCACCGATGATCCGCACCACGCCATTCCACGATCGGGCGAGCGCGCTCAACGAGACCGGCCTGTGGCAGCACTGGTCCGGCCACCTCGTCGTCACGCGCTACCAGGCGTCGGACAAGTTCGAGTATTTCGCCGTGCGGAACAGCGCCGGGATCTTCGACACCTCGCCGCTGTACAAGTACCGGATCGCCGGGCCCGATGCCGAGCGCTTCCTGTCCGGCATGCTCGCCCGCGACATCCGCCGCTGCCCGCCGGGGAACGCCCAGTACACGACCTGGCTCGACGACCGCGGATTCGTCCTCGAGGACGGGGTCATCCAGCACCGTGCGCCGGACGAGTACCTCCTCACCGCGGCGGAACCGAACTTCGCCTGGTTCGCCGACCGCATCGGCCGGCTGCGGGTCACGATCGAGGAGGTCAGCCTCGACATCGGCGCCCTCGCCGTCCAGGGTCCGCGCTCGCGGGACCTGCTCGCCCGCCTCGTGCCGGCCGTGGCCGACATCGGGTTCTTCGGCCTCACCACCGGCACGATCGCCGGCCGGCCGGTGACGGTCAGCCGCACGGGCTACACCGGCGACCTCGGCTACGAGATCTGGGTCGAGGCCGCCGACGCGCTCACGGTGTGGGACGGCGTCTGGGAGGCGGCCACCGGATACGGCATGCTCCCGTACGGGATGGGAGCGCTGTACATGCTCCGCATCGAGGCGGGGCTGATGCTGCTCGGCGCCGATTTCGACTCGAGCCGGTTCGCCTTCAACGACGCGCATCGGTCGACACCGCTCGAGCTCGGCTGGTCGTGGATGTTCAAGGGCCTCGAGGAGGACGAGCGCCCCTTCATCGGCCGCAAGGCGCTCGAGCGGGAACGTGCCGAGAAGAGCAGCCGCTGGCGGATGGTCGGCCTGGTCGTCGACTGGCAGGACTACGACCGCGTCTACAGCTCGGCCGGGCTCATCCCGCCCAAGGACCACCGCCCGGTTCACGAGGACTGGATGGTGTATGACGCCGATCGCACACGAGTCGGCTACGCGACCAGCATCATGTACTCGCCGGTCCTGCAGCGGCACATCGCCCTCGCCCGGGTACGACCGGACCTCGGCAAGCCCGGCACTCGAGTCTTCCTGGAGTTCACCGTGGACCACCACTACGAGCAGGTCGCCGCGCACGTTGCGCGGCTCCCCCTCTACAACCCGGAGCGCAAGACCGCCTGATGGACCGATGAGCACGGACCGATACGACGCGATCGTCATCGGCGGTGGCCACAACGGCCTCGTCAACGGCGCCTACCTCGCCAGGGGCGGGCTGCGGACGCTGATCCTCGAGCGACGTCACCTCGTCGGCGGGGCGGCAATCACCGAGGAGCTCCAGCCCGGCTTCTGGTTCACGACCTTCAGCTACGCGCTCAGCTTGCTGCGGCCACAGATCATTCACGAGCTCGAGCTGACGAAGCACGGCTTCCTGCCGCTGCAGATGTCGACGCGCTTCGCGCCGGGCGACGACGGCGACCACCTCCTGTTCACGCGTGACCACGACGAGAACCTGCGCGAGATCGCCCGCCACTCGCCGCACGACGCCGATGCCTACGACCAGTACGGCCACGACCTCGACCGCGTCTGCCAGGCCATCAAGCCGCTGCTCGACACCGTCCCGCCGGACATCTTCAGCGACGATCCGGAGGAGCTCGTGCGGCTGGCCGCGCTCGGCTCACGGCTCCGCGCGCTCGACAAGCGGACGCTGCACAACGCCGTACGGCTCCTGACCGGCAGCGCGGCCGACTTCCTGGACGACTACTTCGAATCCGACCTGCTCAAGGGCTGGTTCGCCTCGTCCGGGATCATCGGCTCCAAGGTCGGGCCGCGCTCACAGGGCAGCGGCCTGGTGCTGCTGTTCCATTCGCTGGGCGAGCACGACGGCAGCTTCGGCACGTGGGCCTTCCACAAGGGCGGCAATGGCGGGTTCACGCAGGTCCTGGCCCGCGCCGCGCAGGCGTTCGGCGCCGAGATCCGCCTGGAGTCGCCGGTGGTACGCGTCCTGACCCGCGACGGCGAGGCGACCGGCGTGGCGCTCGAGGACGGCACCGAGATCGCGGCCGAGGTCGTCGTGAGCGCCCTCGACCCGCGCCGCACATTCCTCGAGATGGTCGATCCGCGCGAGCTGCCCGACGACCTGGTCGAGGACATCCGCCGCCTCAAGTTCCAGGGCGTCAGCTCGAAGGTCAACTTCGCCCTGTCAGGCCTGCCGACGCACCCGACCCTCGGCAACGGGCCGGAGCTGTACCGCGGCTTCCTGAACATCGGTCCGTCGGTCGACTATCTCGAGCGTGCCTTCGACGACGCGAAGTACGGCTGGTACAGCGAGCACCCGTACATCGACTGCGCCATCCAGTCGACCATCGACCCCGACATGGCGCCGCCGGGCAAGCACGTCCTGTCCTGCTTCGTGCAGTACACGCCATACCAGCTGCGCGAGTCCGACTGGGACGCCGAGGGCGAGCACATGGCCGACCGCGTGCAGGCCACGCTCGAGCGCTTCTTCCCCGGCTTCGGCGACCTCGTCCTGCACCGGGAGGTCGTCACGCCGCTCGACATCGAGCGCACGGTCGGGTTGAGCGAGGGCAACATCTTCGCCGGCGAGTTCCTTGCGCCGCAGATGTTCTTCTTCCGCCCGGCGCCGGGGTGGTCGCAGTACCGCACACCGATCGCGGGCTACTACCAGTGCGGCTCGGGCACCCACCCGGGCGGCTGCGTCATGGGCGCGCCGGGGCGTCTCGCCGCCGGCCAGATCCTCGGCGATCGGAGCCGCGCCCGCAGCGGCTGACCGATGGCCACGGAGTGACGCCTGGCCTCGCTAGCGTGGCAGTGGATTCGGGCCGGTCGCCGTGACCAATCGCTGCGGCACCCAGCCCTCGACGTGGTGGAATCCCGCGTCGATCGGGTCACCGAAGAGCTCGACGGACGCCTGCAGCGAGAGCCGATAGAACTTCACGTGGGTGAAGTCCTCCATCAGGATGTAGACGGGGTCGGGCGTGCTGTTCGGCCCCTGGAACTGCTGCCCCGTCAGGACCGGCTTGTGGGCTTCGACGAAGGCGTCGAAGGCCGCCTCACCGATGACGACCCCGAGGTGCTCGCACCCCATCTTGTAGACGCGCTGATGGACCGGCGGGATGAGCTCGATCATCGGGAGCGCCTTGCCGTCGAGAATCTCGAGCTGGTCAAAGAGGATCAGCGAGATCGGTCTGCCGTTCCAGACGTTCTCGCGGCCCGCCACAGCGTGGCGCTCCAGCAGCCCGCGCACCCGCACGTACTCGTCCCACTCGGCAACGCGGTACGCGATGTGGCTGATGGCGTACGGCGCGATGTCGATGCCACGCACCGCGAGGCGATCGCGTTGCAGGGCCGCGAACGCGCGATAGTCGCCGATGATGTCCGCCACCGGATCGGCCACGTCGCCTCCTCTCGGCCGCATCGTACAACCGGGCCTGCGGCCCAGGACCAGCCCGCGACCCGCGCTCAGCGAACCAGGCGATGGTAGGCGGAGCCGTACCAGAGCAGCGGCGCCGCGTCCTCGCGATAGCCGGCCGCCACGATCTCGCCGAGGAAGATCGTGTGATCGCCGCCATCGTGGCGCTCGGTGAGGCGGCAGTCGAAGTAGGCCAGGGCGCCCTCGAGGATCGGTGAGCCGGTCTCGGCCTCGTGCCAGGCCGCGTCGCAGAAGCGGGTCAGCTTCGCTGCCGTCGTCGGCTGGGCGAAGCAATCGGCCAGCTCGCGCTGGTCCTCGGCCAGGACGCTGACCGCGAAGGCATGCGAGCCGATGATCGCGCCGTGCGTCTCGGCCTTGCGCGCGATGCTCGCCATGAGGATCGGTGGATCGATGCTGATGGTGGCGATGGCATTGGCGGTCATGCCGGCCAGCAGCGGCCCGTGGCGTGCGGCGACGACCGTCACGCCGGTCGCGAAGTGCGCCATCAGGTCACGCATGCGCCGTCGCTCCACCTCCTCGAACGGCGTCGCCATGTCAGAGGGCGGGCACGCCGGCCAGCCTCATGAGGCAGACGAACAGGCGGTAGAAGCTGTCGCCGTCCGGCGCCTCGAAGCCGATGGTGCGCGGGCCGATGCGCTCGACGCCCGGCAGCACGGCCGCGAAGTCGGCCATGACCGGCAGCCGGACGTCCATCTCGCCGCGCAGCGGCAGGCTGGGCTGATGCAGCTCCATCTCGCGGATCCGCTCGATCGCGCGGCCAATCCCGCCGCGGATCGCGGCGGCCGCGTCGTGAGGGGAGAGGCTGTCGGTCAACGAATAGCCCAGGCCCCGTTTGACGATGACCCGCTCGGCCCACGGCAGCAGCGTCTCGATCTCGGCCGCCAGGGCATCGTCGCCCGCGACGAGCATGACCGGCACGCCGAAGTGGCCGAGGCGGATTGCGTTCAACCCCGCCTCGTTGTGGACGACTCCGTTGACGCGCACCTCCATGACGGTCGCGGACGAGTAGGTGTGCGAGATCACCCCGGTCGCGTTGCCGGCGCCGGCGTGATAGCCGATGAAGGCCGCCCCGTCGAACGCACCGTCGGGCCCATCGCCGACGCCCTGGGTCATGCTCAGCGGCTTGTCGCCGATGATGAGCCGCGCCCCGTCATGCAGATCCTCGGCGCGAAGGTTGCGCATGTGCCAGTGGCTGTCGTTGACGACCACCTCCCGCGCTCCCCGCTCGAATGCCGCCTCGATGGCCGCGTTGGCCTCGCCGGCCATCAGCGCTCGGCTCCGGTCGTAGTCGGCTCGATCGACCGTCGGGCCGAAGTGGGTCTGATGGGCATGGCCCACGCCGGCGAGCCCTTCCATGTCGACCGAGACGTAGATCCGCATCGGTCAGCGCGACCGCTCGAGCTTCTCGAGGACGGCTCCGGTCATGACCCAGTCCTCGGCGCTCGGCTCCTCGCCCCGGTGCAGGTGGAACAGCGGGACCGAGTTCCAGCACGGTCCGTCCACGCGCGGCAGGTGGATGCTCATCTCGCCGCGATCGAGGCCGGCCACGAGCGTGGCGCCGAGCTCCCCGCCCCGCGCCAGGGCTCGGGTGAACGACTCGGTGAACTCGTCGGCGTTGCCGAATTCCAGGCCGATGCGCAACGCCGCCAACCCGGTGGCCGGCGGCGTGATCCGTCCGTCACTCACGACAGCAGTGCCGTCAGCCAGGCGAATGCGACAGCGGAGCCGATGACGGCGAAGGCCAGGACCAGCAGCAGCAGCCCACCGCCGATGACCGACGCCCAGATCGGGACGCCGCCAGCCGGCATCGGTCGCTGCTCGGGCGCGAGCTCGGCGAGTGATCCGGCTCCGAGCCAGACGGCGAGCGCGTCGCCATCGACACGGACCTCGACCTCGTCGTCGAGCGGCATGACCACCAGGCGCTCGCCGGTCGGCAGCTTGTCCGTGGTGACGAGGGCCCGGCCGCGCGCATCGCTGCCGGTCTCGCGAAGCAGCACCGCATGGTCGCCGGCCGCACTGAGCGCCATCGCCTCCAGCCGGCCCGATCGACCCAGTGGCAGGCTGGCAGGGCTGGGTTCGATGCTGGGCTCCATCGGCGGGATGGTATCAGCCGTCGAGCGCAGCGAGGGTCGGCTCCAGGGCGGCGATCGACTCGAGCGTGATCGGGTCGAGCACCAGTTGGACGTGGGCCACGCCGGCATCGGCGAAGGCTCGCAGGGCCGGCGCCAGCGTCTCGGCATCGCCGGGAATCGGCTCGAAGGCCTCCTCGCTGACCGACGAACCACGCCCCAGCGCCCCCGGCATGGCCACGATCAGCGCGACCGTGCGCTCGACGGCCGCCGGGTCGCGCCCCGCGGTGCGACAGGCGGCGTCGACCTTCTCGGCCAGCCCACGGTAGCCCTCCACCGCGTTGCCGAACCACGGGCCCCACGCGTTCCAGGCGTCGACGTACGGCAGCGTGATGGCCAGCATCCGCTCGCCAATCGAGCCGACCATGAGCGGCGGCCCGTCCGCGCGTGGGCCGCGTGGCAGCAGCTCGCCCCGGTCGAGGCGGTAGTAGCGGCCCGCGACGTCACTGCGCCCGGTGCGGAGCAGCTCGCGGATGATGGTGAAGGCCTCCTCGAAGCGGCTGACGCGGTGGTCGTACGCAAAGCCGAAGGCGTCGTAATCGGGGCGGTTCCAGCCCGCGCCGAGGCCGAGGATGAGACGCCCGTCGCTGATCTCGTCGACGGTGCCCGCCTTCTTGGCCAGCATGGCCGGACTGTGGAAGCCGGTCGCGGCAACCAGCGGGCCGATCTCCACGCGCTCCGTGGCGGCCGCGAGGGCAGCCAGCAGCGACCATGCCTCCCATGGGCCGCGACTCGGCTTGCCGTCGTCGCGATACAGCAGGTGGTCGCCGACCCAGACCGAGTCGAGGCCGATGCGCTCCGCGAGTTGGGCCATCTCCCGCAGCTCGCTCCAGCGCACGACGCGCTCGACCTCCGGGAGCTGGACGCCAATCTTCAGGGGTCGGGTCACCCCCCGATTCTGGCGCGGGACGGCGCCAGTGTTCAAGACTCTTGAACACTGCGGCGGGTGGTCTATGGTTCCAGCCATGGCGCGACCGGATCCGCTCGCCAGCGAGCCGTTCAGCTACGCCGCGCGAGCGGATGGCTCCATCGTCATCCGCTACCACACCGCCCCGGTCACCCTGCTGCGCGGAAAGGCCGCCGATCGCTTCATGACGCGCATGTCGACGGCCGATGCCGCCGCCGCGCAGCAGCTCATGGCGCGCGCGACCGGCACCTTCAAGCGCGGCGACGGGCGCCGTTCCACGACCTAGGCGACCACTCGACCGACCTTCGTCATGCGACTCGCTTCGTCTTCTTGCTGACGTAGTCGACCAGCACGTACTCGCCGAGGTGCTCGGGCTCCACGTAGAACGCACGGCCCCGGTTGATGCGCGACATCAGGTCGACGAACTCGCTCAGGTATCTCGAGCGCTCCAGCATGAAGGTGTTGATGACGATGCCCTCACGGGTGCATCGGCCCACCTCTCGAAGCGTCGACTGAACCGTCCGCAGCGTCGGCGGATAGGCGAACTCGACCTGGCCCCCCTCGATGTGGGCGGTCGGCTCGCCATCGGTGATGACGACGATCTCCTTGTTGCCACCGCTCCCCCGCCCCAGCAACTGGCGCGCGATGATCAGCGCGTGCTGGAGGTTCGTCCCGTACTCGAACTCGTACGGGCTGAGCGTCGGGATGGCCTCCGCCTTGAGCTGGCGCGCGTAATACGCGAAGCCGACGACGTACAGGCGATCGCGCGGGTACTTGGTGTGAATCAACGTGTGCAGCGCCATGGCCACCCGCTTTGCAGCCGATGAGCAGCCGCGGAGCAGCATCGATCGGCTCATGTCGAGCAGCAGCACGGTGCTCGACGTCGTCGTCTCCTCCGTCCGCGACACCTCGAAATCGTCGGGGCCGATGTGGACGGGCGTGCCCGCGCCACCGCGCGCCATGGCGTTGAACAGGGTCCGATTGATGTCGACGGCGAAGGGATCGCCGAACTCGTAGCGCTTCGTCTCCTCGGTCGGCTCACCGCCGCGGCCGGCCCGTGGCAGCGCATGCCCACCGAACCCCTCGCGACGCAGCCGGCTGAAGATGTCGGTCAGGGCGCGCATTCCGAGCTTGCGCGCGGCGCGCGGGGTCAGCTCGAGGTGGCCGCCATCGCGGTCGAGGTAGCCCGCCTCCTCCAGCGCGCGAGTGAGCTCGCGGAGCTGATCGAGATCGTCGATCGCATCGTCCCCGGCCAGGTCGCGCAACGCGTCGGCGTCCACGCGCTCGAGGGCATCGGGATCCCGCGCGGCGCCGAGCGCCTCCTCCATGGCGTCGTACTGCTGCTGACGGTCGATGGCGGCCAGCGCATCGGCCAGGCCCATCGGCTCGTCGCCCTCGAACGGATACGGCTCGCCGAACGGGAGGTCGGGACGGGCCGCCTGGAGGTTGCCGGCGAGCCGCGCCATGTCGATCTTCAGCCGATCGTCGCGCAGCAGGTCCTCCATGAGCTCGCGAAGCTCCTCGCGCATCTGCGGGCTCATCGAGTTCATGAGGCTCGCCATCTGCGACGCCTGCCGATGCAGGTGCTCGATCAGCTCATCGGTGTCGTTGATGCCCGGCGGGAAGTACCCGCCATGCTTCGCCATGAACTGCGCGAAGTCCGCGGTCGTATCGGCGCCGGTGGCGTGCTTCTCGAGGAGCTGGTTGAGGTCGCGCACCATGTCGCGCACGCCGGCCAGGTCCTCGGGCGTGATCTTCTCCACGCCCTCCTTGAGGCCCTGGAAGTAGGTCTCCAGCATCTGCTGGCGCAGCTCGTCCGTGAGCTCGTTGAAGGCGTCGCGGGCGGCGTCGTCCATGAACTCGTAGTCGCGCAGGCCGTTGAGGCGACCGGCGAGGTTGTCGGGCAGCGCATCGAGCCGATACTCCCGCTGCCGCGCCGTGCGCCGCATGACCTGCTCCGCCATGCGCGCCTGGTCCTGCTCTTCGCCCGGCGGGGCGTCCAGGGCGCGCTGTTCCGCTTCCTTCGTGCGGCGCTCGATGCCCGATCGCTCCTGCGCAAGGATGTCGTCCATCCGTGCGTTGAGGTCGTCGAGCACGCCCTCGAGGTTGCTGCGCTCGAGCTCCTCCTGCCGTCGCGCGCGGAGCCGGTCCATGATCCGCCGCAGGCCCGGGATGTCGCCGCCGCGCGTGCCCCGCAGCCCGCGTTGCATGAGGCGTTGGAGGGCTCGGCGAACGTCGCCCTCGGCCAGGATGTCGTCGGAGAGCGCGTCGAGCACGTCGTCCGCGTCGAATGCCGGCAGCTGCTGCGTGCCGTCCCATCTCGAGTAGCGGAAGGTGCTCATGTGTGCTTCGCAGCCTAGGCCGATGCCGTGGCTTCGTCCACGCCGCCGATGTGCGTTGATTGCCACCTGCCAATGGTGGCGGGCTCAGGCGAGCCGGACAGCGTCGCGTCAGGGGCTCTCGAGCCGATGCTTCGCCATAGCGCCGACGGATTGGCAGGTGACTGCCCCTCGCGCTGGGTCGCCCGTGCTGTGCCGCCTGAGCCCAACGTGGTTGGCAGGTGGCGAGACACCCCGGGTCACCGATCGAGAAGCTCGGGAAGCGCAACCGGCTCGGACGGCTGCCCCACCGGCTCGGCAAGGCGCATCCCGTACCACGCGACGTCGTGCCAGGCGCCGAACTTCCAGCCGACGCGCTCGTACAACGCCACCCGCCGCATGCCAATCGACTCGTGCAGCGCCACGCTCGCCGGATTCGGGAGCGCGATTCCGGCGTACGCGTTCACGAATCCCTGGCGCCGGAGGAGACGCAGCAGCTCGTCGTACAGCGCGCGGCCGATGCCACGGCCATGCTGGGCGGCAGCAACATAGACGGAGATGTCCACCGACCAGCGGTAGCCGGGTCGCTCCCTGTGGTGTCCCGCGTACGCGTAGCCGACGACAGACCCCTGATCCTCCGTCACCAGCCACGGCGTGCGAGCCAGGATCAAGCGCATGCGACGCGCCATCTCGGCGGTGTCGGGCGGGGTCTCCTCGAACGACGCGATCGAGGATTCGACGGCGGGTCGGTAGATCGCCGCG
Organism: Candidatus Limnocylindria bacterium; assembly: GCA_036380955.1. GTDB lineage: Bacteria > Chloroflexota > Limnocylindria > QHBO01 > QHBO01 > JACDBZ01. The sequence continues at coordinate 9,731 of DASVDT010000151.1, forward strand.
ACCGCATCGGCGTCACGATCGGCATCGGCCACGCGCACGCTCATGGCAGCCAACGGTAGCTTGCTGGGCGGGCATGCGGCATGCTGGTGCGACGCGCATGAGCGACAACGACATTCACGGCATCGAGAAGGGCTGGAGCGTCAAGTCGGCAGACGGCCAGAGCATCGGCTCCGTCGAGGAGGTCAGCGAGACCTACATCCTCGTGAAGTCGGGGCTCATCAACCCGGATCATCGATACTTCCCGGCCGGAGTCCTGGAGCACGTCCGGCCAGAGATGCACGAGATCGGGATCTCGCTCACACAGGAGCAGGTCGACGAGGCAGAGTGGTCCGAGGTCCCCACGGAGCCGCCGCGCACCTCCGGCGCGCCGCTCAACGAGGAAGAGTACGCGGACGACGATCCGCGCAACGCCACGATCGTTGAGCGGGAGAAGCCGATCGGCTACTGAGGACTGTCGGCCGCCGGCGCATGCGGGCCATGACCAGGGAGCTAGCGGGCGTAGGTCCCCTGTGGCCGGCGGCGTCGCTGCCGGCGGCGGCCGTCCGAGAATCGGGCCGGCGCATGGTTCGGCGAGTCGAAGCGGCGCGGCGCGGTCGGGCGCCCCCGCCCGGCCTGGCCGGAGCGCATCCGGATGGGCTCGGCCGGGATGGATCGGTTCGGCTCGAAGCCCTCGATCACGCGCGACGGGATCGGCGCCTTCAGGAGCCGCTCGATCTGGCGTAGGAGTGGGGCCTCGTCGACGCAGACGAGCGACACGGCGGTTCCGGTCTCGCCGGCACGCCCGGTGCGGCCGATGCGGTGGACGTAGTCCGCCGGGACCATCGGCAGCTCGAAGTTGACGACGTGCGGCAGCGACTCGATGTCGAGCCCGCGCGAGGCGACCTCGGTGGCCACCAGCAGGAGGACGCGCCCGGCCTTGAAGTCGGCGAGCGCCCGAACGCGCTGCGGCTGCGACTTGTTGCCGTGGATCGCCGCCGCGGCGATGCCGTCGCGGTTGAGCTGCTCGGCGAGCTTGTTCGCGCCGTGCTTGGTGCGGGTGAAGACCAGCGCCTGGTCGATCTGGCGCGTGCGCACGAGGTGCGTCAGCAGCTCGCGCTTGCGCTCACGGTCGACCGGATGGACGACCTGCTCGACAAGCTCGACGGCAGTGTTTTCCGGCGTCACCTGTACCGAGGCCGGACGGTCGAGCAGCCCTTCGGCGAGCGCGCGAATCTCCCTCGAGAAGGTCGCACTGAACAGGAGGTTCTGCCGTCGGTCGGGCAGAAGGGCAAGCACCTGGCGGATGTCGCGGATGAAGCCCATGTCGAGCATCCGATCAGCCTCGTCGAGGACGAGGATCTCGACCGAGCGCAGATCGATGGTGCCCTGGCGGGCATGATCGAGCAGACGGCCCGGCGTGGCGACGACGATCTCGGCGCCGCGGCGCAGCGCGCCGACCTGGCCGCCGAAGCCGACGCCGCCGTAGATGGCCGTCGAGCGTGCGTGGCCGCCGGAGTAGGTGCGGACCGACTCCTCGACCTGGATGGCGAGCTCGCGGGTTGGAGCGAGGATCAGCGCGCGAACGTGGCGACCGTTCGACGGTCGCTCACCCAGGCGCTGGAGCATGGGGAGGACGAACGCGGCGGTCTTGCCGGTGCCGGTCTGAGCGCCGGCGAGCAGGTCGCGCCCGGCGAGGACGAGCGGGATCGCATCGCGCTGCACGGGTGTTGGATCGATGTATCCCTGCCGCGCGACAGTGCGAAGCAGGTCGGGACGCAGCCCGAGGACTGAGAAGGACAAGGGAGAAAGCTCCTGACGTTGGCCCACCCGCCACAGGATGTGCGGGGCCCGGTCAGGGCGAAGAAGTAAGCGGGATCGGGACGGGGATCAGACCGCGGCGCAGACCGGTGCGCCAATCGAACACGTGTGCGAAATGTATCACATCGATTGCGTGTACGCTGGAGACCCACCGGAAAGGCGTTCATGACCGATCGATGCATTCACGGATTCGAGACGCAGCGCTGCGCCTCCTGTCGCCGCTGCCC
>DASVDT010000152.1:0-3754 GCA_036380955.1 Candidatus Limnocylindria bacterium
GGGACCAAACTCGACCTCGGCCCGCACCGATCCGGCGAACACCTGGCGGTCGGGATCCTGAAAGACCAGCCCGACGCGGGATGCCAGCTGCGCCACCGTCATGCTGGAGGCGTCCTGCCCGTCGACCATGACCCGCCCCGCGGTCGGCCGCAGCAGGCCGTTGAGGTGGCGTACCAGCGTCGTCTTGCCGCTTCCGTTCTGGCCGATGAGCGCGACGCGCTCGCCGGCGCCGATGCGCAGGTCGATTCCGTCGAGCGCCCGGACGGATCCCTCGCGGTAGACGTGGACGAGCCCTTCGACGGCGAGATCAGTCATGCAGCGCGGCCTCGTACCGTTCGTTGGCCACGCCGGCCGCGGTCAACAGCCGCCCCAGACGGATCGCCGAGGGCTCGCTGATGCCGAGCTCCGCCAGCGCCGGATCGCGCAGGACGTCGTGCGCCGGCCCGCGCAACGCAACTCGGCCGTCGCTGAGCGCAAGCACGTCGTTGGCGATGGCGGCCAGCAGATCGGTCTTCTGCTCGGTCACGAGGATGCTCGCGCCGTCGGCCGCCAGGCGCGCGATCGCATCGCCCACCAGCCGCGTGCCGGCCGGGTCGAGCTGCGCGGTCGGCTCGTCGAGGATGAGGTGCTGCGGACGCATGGCCAGCAGCCCGGCCATCGCGACCAGCTGCTGCTGCCCGCCGGACAGGCGCCGCGGGTCGCGTTCGGCGAGCTCGGCGATGCCCAGCGTGTCGAGGGCCGACCAGCTGCGCTCGATCACCTCGCCGCGCTCGACCGCCAGGTTCATCGGTCCGAAGGCGACCTCCTCGAACACGGTCGCGGCCACCTGCGACAGCTGCGTCGCGGGGTTGGCGAAGCCGATGCCGATGCGTTCGCTGAGCCGATGCATCGGCCAGGCGTCGACGTCCTCGCCGTCGAGCGTGATGTGGCCGCGAACCTGGCCGCCGACCGTGCGCGGCGCGAGGCCGCTGGCGACCAGGCACAACGTCGTCTTGCCCGACTCGGACGCGCCGACGACGCCGACCACGGTGCCATCGCGCAGCTCGAGGTCGATCTCGAGCAGTGACGGGCGCCGCGAGCCGGCGTAGCGGTAGCCGACGCCGGCGAGGGCCAGCGTCACCGCCACGCTCCGGTGATGCGCGCGACGATGAGCGCCACGAGCGCCACGACGAGTGCCCAGCGGACGGCTGTCTCGATGATCGAGTCGGGCGGCGCCCACAGCAGGGTCCGGCGGCCCGGTCGCGTGAACCCTCGGGCCTCGAGCGCCATGGTGCGCTCCTCGACCTCGGCCAGCGAGCCGAGGATGACCGGGCCCACGATCGGCACGACGCCCCGGATGCGTCGCCACACGGACCCCTCGGTATCGAGGCCCCGCGCTCGCTGCGCGGCGGTGATCTGTCCGGCGCGGTCGACCATGGCCGGAACGGTCTGGACCGACGCATTCGCCACGAACCCGACGCGCGGGCTGATGCCCCGCCGCTCGAGATCGACGACGAGGTCTGCCGGGCGCGTGGTGAGGTAGAAGAGCGTCACGGCGCCCGAGATGGCGAGGATGCGCACCAGGATCTCGACGGCGAAGGCGAGGCCTTCGGCCGTGGCGGCGATCGGACCGAGGCGCAGCAGCACCGTCTCGGCGCCGGGGAAGAAGAAGAGGTTGACCAGGAACGCCGACACCGCAATCGGCAACGCCAGCAGGCCCGCCGTGCGGAGCAGGCGCGCCAGGACGCGTGCGACGGCGGCGGGCACGATGACGGCCCCCGCGACGAGGACGAGCGGCCACAGCACGCCGCCCAGCACGACCGCCGCGATGGCGGTCGTCGTCGCCAGGGTCGCCTTGGTCAGCGGATTCAGCCGGTGGAACGCGCTCGGGCCGGGCCGCCCGAGGAAGCCCGGGACTTCGGTCAGGTGGTCGCGCCCCGCCACTCGCCCTCCTCGATCGTGTCGCCGTCACCGCCCTCGATGAGCCGTTCACCCTGCGGGAAGCGCGCCTTGGTGCGCCGCGCCATTGCCGCCAGGATGAGGTAGACCACGAAGAAGGTCACGAGCTTGTCGACCGGGTCGGACAGCAGGCCCTGCTGGAACGTCGCGGTCTGGAGGTCCGCTCCGGCCTGCCGGAAGGCGGCCACCAGGAAGTCGGTTCCGCCGCCGGTGACGCCACCGAAGACGTTCGCGCTGATCGGCGCGCTGATGAGCGCGGCAACGAGCCCCGTCGCCACTCCGGCCACGGTCACGTATGCGACGGTCAGGTCGCGCCGCACGAAGAGCAGCCCGACGAAGCCGATCACGAAGGCGACGAAGATCAGGCCGATCAGCCAGCCGAGCACGACGAACAGCATGTCGCTGTTGTCGGGGTTGAAGAACTCGAAGGTCTCGCCGTAGAAGCGGGTGTAGGCGTAGACCGCCAGGCCGATGACGACCACCAGCGCGATGGCGGCGCCCACCGCCAGCTCGCCGCTGCTGCGGTTCGGACGCGGACGCAGCCAGCCGGCTCGCCCGGCGAGCCCGGCCAGGACGCCGATGACGACGGCGACGATCCCGAACGCGGCGGCCGGCCCGTTCTGGAAGGGCGGGGGAATCACGTACGTCCACAGCGTGTTCGACAGGAACCCGGTCAGCGCACCGGCCACCGGCCCGGCAAGCGCACCGACCAGGATGGTGCCGATGCTGTCGAGGTAGATCGGCAGCTTCAAGGCGTTGGCGACGGTCGCGCCCAGGATGATGTTGATGGCGATCGCGATCGGCATGAGCACGATGGTGCGGGTGTCGAACTGCGACGCGATCGATGCGAAGCCGCCGGTCTGGGCGTACTCCACCGCCGCGTATGCGATGAACGCGACCACCAGGGCGAGGGCGCCGATGAGCGCGAACGAGTTGGCGCCCTCGGTGTCGAAGAAGTTGCCGGTATCGATGCCGGTGCCGAAATTTCCGATGGTCACCATCCCGATCAGGATCACGATGACGAAGGTCGTGAGGGCGATGATCCAGCGCGTGAGCATGGGTGGCTTCTCCTCCGTGGTGGGTGCGCTCAGCTGTATGGGGCGCTGACGGCGCGTCCGAGGCGCGCGATGAGCTCGGCCTTCATGCTATCGGGGTCGATGGCCACCGCGACGGAGGTGGCTGGCCGACCGTCCTCCGTTCGGTACAGGCTGCCGGCGAGGTAGGGATCCGAGCTCGTGTCGCAGGCGAGCGTCTCGGTGACCTGCTCGGTCACCAGGTCTGGACGCAGCAGGGAGGCGATCAGTACGACCGGGTCGTGCAGGTAGGCGCCGTTGATGCCATCGGCCTGCTGATGGAAGCCGACGTAGAAGCGGACGGCGTCGCGCACGATGCCGGCCAGGTGCGTGTCGGGCAGGGCGGCGAGGTCGTCCATGCCGAAGATGACGTCCTGCGTCGCGTCGAGCGGGAAGATCCGATGAATCGAGCCGGCCTTGAGGCAGATCTCGGCCGCCTCCGGATCGACACAGGCGTTCCACTCGCCCGTCTCGGTCGTGTTGCCGCGCTCCTCGAGCGTGCCGCCCATCCAGATCACCTCACGGGTCCCGCCGGCCAGGTCGACCCCCTGCTGGGTCGCAGCCGCCAGGTTCGTCAACGGGCCGAGCGCGACGACCGTCACCTCGCCGGGGTGACGGGAGACGTGGGCGCCGAGGTAGCGGCTTGCCGGGATGGCGGTGTACTCGGTCGTCCCGAGCTGTCGGTCCTCGCCGCGCAGCTCGACGTAGCCAGTGCCCGTCGGACCGTGCGTGTCGGGCGCCGT
>DASVDT010000153.1:0-10456 GCA_036380955.1 Candidatus Limnocylindria bacterium
CCGCCGATGCCATGGACGCGATTGACCGTTCCGAAGTCGTCGATGTCCAGCAGCACGACGGCCAGCGGGTGCCGATAGCGACGCGCCTGTGCGACCTCGAGCCGGAGGCGCTCCAGGATCGCGCCGCGACTGGCGACGCCCGTCAGCGGGTCGACCGTCGCCGAACGCTCGAGCTCGCCGCGCTGAAGGTCGATCGTGCGGCGCGCGCGCAGCAGCTCTTCGATCGTCGAGCGCAGCTCGGTCGCCAGCCGCTCCGCCTCGGGTGCGGTGCCGGGGTCGCGGATGACCGCCGTGAGGCCGAGCCCAGAGCGGTGCATCGCGACCTCGAGACCGCCGACCACCGTGTGCGAGATGGCCGTCGCCTCGAGCGCCGGCAGCTCGCTGAGCGGGATGCCGAGCAGGTCCTCCATGCGGGTGCCGGTGGCGTCGGCGTCGAGCCCGAGGAGGCTCGTTGCCGCGGCGTTCCAGTCGCGCAGCCGCAGGTGACCGTCGAAGCGGAGGATCGCGTCCGGGAGCTGCAGGGCAAGGTCGGGGAGGGAGACGTCGGTCGATTCGACGACCTCGGAACGCCGCTCGAGCGCGCCGCGCGCTGCCAGCAGCTGGCTGCCGAGCAGCGCAGCAAGCGCGACCGTCGACTCGGCGGATCCACCCCGGTCGGCGAGAAGGCCCGCGGCACCCAGCCCGACCAGCCACGCGACGGCACCGCCGCGCGCCGGCCTGGTCATGGCCGCAGCCGCGGCGAGTCCCAGGGCGATGAGGAGGATCGCCGGCCTCGCTGCCTCGACCGCGCTCGCAGTCGGCGGCAGCATCTCGACCAGCACACTGGCCTCGGCGATAACGAAGCCTCCCGCTGCCGCCGCGATCGACACGCCGCGCCGCGGCAGCCGAACGCCTTCGACGGCCAGGCCAACTGCCAGCAGCGCCGCCGTGGTGGCCACCGGCGCGGTCACGCTCGCGCCGGATGCGAGTGCCGTGACCGCCGCGCCGGCCAGCGGCGCGGAAGCGGCCGCGAACAGGACATCGGTGAGCACGGCGCCGCGCATCCCGCGGGCGAGCCACAGGATCGTGGCCGCTGCAGCCGTCACCCCGAGCAGCGCGAGCCCGGCTGGCGCCACCCAGGTCGGGCCGACTCGCTCGAGGGGAATCGCCGGCGCGCTCCACAGGCCGGCGACGACGGCAAAGGGCAGCGCGGCGGCGGCCACGGTGAGGGCGACCTTGGCGGCTCGCACCGTCGCGGATCGGTCCATGGGCGCGAGTCTGGCGCTGGCCCGGCGTTTCGGACAATGGTACGAACGAGGCCGGTGCCGCCGGCGCCTATACTCGAGCCCCGTGAGCGATCGCCAAGCGTCCGTCATGTCGCGGCGCTCGTTCCTGTCGGCGACCGACGAGCTCATCGCCACCGGGGACGCCATCCTCGAAGATCCCGGGTGGGACGCCTTCCGCGCCTGGCTCCTGGAGTCGGATCGGCTGCTCGAGGCCGTCTGGGGCCGGATGGACCGATATCACCTCGCCTGGCTCAACGTCGGGCGCGACAGCGCGCCGCCTGGCTCACTGCTGGACGACGCCGGCACGCGCCGGTTCATCGCGGAGGTGGCGAGCGCGAAGCTCGCCGTCCTGCGTACGATGAGGGCCTCCGTGGAGCGCCGGGGCACGCCCCTGCTCTCCGATGATCCGCGAGACTCAGCAGCTGAGGAGGACCGATGAGCTACCCGATCGCGCCGGGCGGCCTTGCGGCCATCCTGGCGCACCCGGATGACGAGAGCTTCGCCTGTGCCGGGTCACTCGCCGTGGCGCATGCCGCCGGAGCTACCACGCGCCTGCTCGTGGCGACTCGGGGCGAGGCCGGGACGCCGGATGGCATGCCCGACCCGTCCTTCGGCGACACGCGCGAGGCCGAGCTCATTTGCGCGGCTCGAGCCATCGGCCTCGACGAGGTGTCGCTGCTCGACGGCTACGCCGACGGTGGCATCGCGGATCAACCCTTCGACGTTCTCGTCGAGGAGATCGCCGCCTGGCTCGCGGAACGGCGTCCATCGGCCGTCATCACCTTCGGCCCGCACGGGGTCACCGGACATCCCGACCACATCGTCGTCGGCAGTGCCACGCGCTGGGCCGTCGAGCGGTTGGCGGAGTCGGGGATCGCGCCGAACGCGGTGTACGTCATCAGTCCGATCTTCGATCCAGGCGGCAACCTGTACGACCTGTCACCGGAGGAGCAGGCGGCGACGCATCGGATCGAGATCACCGGCTTCGCGGACCGCAAGCTGGCCGCGCTGGAGTGCCACGCCAGCCAGACCGATACGGCGGAGCAGATCGCCGCGCTCCGCGCGGCCATCGATTCCGGCGGCCCGATCTTCGAGGGCTATCAGCGCGTGCGACCGATCGTTCCAGCGCCGCACCCGGTGTTCGACACCGCGCTCCTCTAGGCGCCGGCATCGGGTCGGCAGGCGCACACCATCGACGTGGCGCGGTACGTGCGCCCATCTCCCGCCCTGATGTCCCCCCGCACCGATGTATTGGTCTGATCGTGCCCGAAGGACATCGGGGCGCGATCCTTCCGATCAATCGGTGCAGTCGGCGACCGCACCGCATCAACCCGCTCGACGCGAGGGGAGCGGACGGCGCTGCGGGGCCCAGACGGGTGGCCCTCGGGCACTCCCTCGCGCATCCGCGTATCCTTGTGGCATGACGATCGACTCGAACCTCGGCAAGGTCGACGAGGTGATGACTGCGCTGTACGACATCTACGATCCGGAGATCGGGATGAGCATCGTCGATCTCGACCTCATCAAGGCGGTCGAGATCGGGGCCGACGGCGCGCCGACCGAGATCAAGATGGTGCTCACCACGCCGTTCTGTCCGTGGGCCGGTGAGCTGATCCAGGACGTGAAGACCAAGGCCGAGGACGTCGTCGGACCACCGGTCAAGGTCACGCTCCTGGCCGAACGCTGGGAGCCGCCGCCGGGGCTCTTCTAGCCCGGCGTCCTCGCCTTCTCCTCGACGATCTCGCGCGCGGTCGTGCGCTGCGTCATCGCGCTCCGCACCGCCTCCTCGAGCTGGTCGACGTTGAACGGCTTGAGGACGACCATCACGCCCTGCTCGGTCAGGTAGCCCTGCTGCTCCTCGACGGCCTTGACGGCACCGGTGCAGACGACGATCGGGATCGAGTCGAGCGTCCGATCCATCTTCAGCTTCTGGAGCAGCTGCCAGCCGAGCAGCTCGCGGTCGCCCATCAGGAAGTCGAGGATGATGATGTCAGGCTTGGCCTCGCGGACGCGGTGCAGCTCGCGCGGCGCGTAGCTCATCAGGACACATTCGAAGCCGATGCCCTCGAGGATGTCCTGGAACAGCTCGAGGATCTCCTGGGTGTCGTTGACCACCAGCGCACGCGGCCGGCGCTCGCTCTCTTCGGTCATGTCCTGGTCCGATGCACGACCCCTGCCAGCCGACCGGCGGACGGCTAGCATGGCCGGCATGCGGATCTACACGCGCAAGGGCGACACCGGGACCACGGGGCTGCTGTTCGGCGGTGATCGCATCAGCAAGGCCGACCTCCGCGCCGATGCGTACGGCACGACCGATGAGGCGGTCTCGGCGCTCGGACTTGCGCGGGCCGCCATCGGCTCCCAGACCGATCGAACCGACGCGCGGCTCGCCGATCTCATCCTCCGCCTCCAGCGCGAGCTGTTCGTGGTGGGTGCCGAGCTCGCAACGCATGCCGACCGGCGCGAGCGGCTGACCGACGGCGTGTCGCGGGTGACGGCGGACATGGTCACCGCGCTCGAGGCTGAGATCGACTCGCTCGAGGAGCTCGTCGAGCAGCCGAAGGAGTTCGTCATCCCGGGCGAGTCGGCGGCCGGTGCCGCGCTCGACCTTGCCCGCACGACCGTCCGCCGCGCAGAGCGTCGCTCGGTTGCGCTATCCGACGCCGGCGAGCTGCCAGACTCGCAGGTCGTGCCCTATCTCAACCGCCTGGCCGATCTGCTGTTCGTGGCCGCGCGTGCCGCAGACGGTGGCTTCCGCCCGGTCCGCTCCTAGATCGCCGGGCCGGACGAGCGCCCGCGAGGCGTGCGGATTCCGGCCGCGGGACGGAATCTGGTGGTGGAATCCGCAGCCGGGGCGGCTAGAATTGGTCCGTATCGGTGCCCTTGCGCGACCGACCCACGTCAGCCCCGAGGTGTGAACGAGCCATGACCCTGACCGCCCCACGCCAGAAGATGTTCATCGCCGGCGACTGGGCCGATGCCGCCAGCGGCGAGAGCGCATCGGTCATCAACCCGGCCACCGAGGAGGAGATCGCCCAGGTCCCCAAGGGCGATGCCTCCGACGTCGACCGCGCCGTCGCCGCCGCGCGCGCGGCCTTCGACACCTGGTCGCAGTCGACGCCACAGGATCGCTCGAAGGTGCTGTACGCCTTCGCCGATGCGATCGAGCGCGACGCCGAGACGCTGTCGAAGCTGGAGCAGGACAACGTCGGAAAGCCGAAGGGCACCGCCGACTTCGACGTCGAGTTCACCGTGGACAACGTCCGCTTCTTCGCCGGCGCGGCGAGGGTCGTGGAGGGCAAGGCGGCCGGGGAGTACCTCAGCACCCACACCTCGATGATCCGGCGCGAGGCCGCCGGGGTCGTCGGCCAGGTGGCGCCGTGGAACTACCCGCTCATGATGGCGATCTGGAAGCTGTGCCCGGCCATCGCCGCCGGCTGCACCGTCGTCCTCAAGCCGTCCTCCATGACGCCGCTGTCGGCCTTGCGGCTGGCCGAGATCAGCGCCGACATCTTCCCCAAGGGCGTCTTCAACGTGGTGACCGGTCCGGGCGACGTCGTCGGGCATCGGCTCATCACCCACCCCGACGTCGACATGGTCAGCCTGACCGGCGACACGGCCACCGGCAGGGAGATCGCCGCTGCCGCGGCACAGACGGTCAAGCGCGTCCATCTCGAGCTCGGCGGCAAGGCGCCGGTGCTCGTCTACGACGACGCCGACATGGATGCGCTGGCCGAGACGATCAAGCTCGCCGGGTTCTTCAACTCGGGGCAGGACTGCACCGCGGCGACGCGGCTCATCGTGATGGGCGACGGATACGATCGCGCGCTCGAGGCGCTCGTGCCCGCCGTCGAGTCGATCAAGGTCGGTGACCCGGCCTCGGATCCCGAGCTCGACATGGGCCCGCTCGTGTCGAAGGCGCAACAGGAGCGCGTCGCCGGGTTCGTGGACCGCGCGCGCGGCTACGGTGCCGAGATCGCGGCCGGCGGCGCGACCTCGGGCGACCGCGGCTTCTTCTACCAGCCGACCGTCGTGGCGGGCGTCGCCCAGGACGCCGAAATCGTCCAGAACGAGGTCTTCGGGCCGGTCGTGACGGTGCAGCGTTTCGGTGACGAGGCCGAGGGCATCGCATGGGCGAATGGCGTGCCGTACGGTCTGGCGGCATCGGTGTGGACCAAGGACATCAAGCGCGCGCTGCGCGCGGCGAAGGCGCTGCGCTACGGCACGGTCTGGATCAACGACCACCTCACGATCGCGTCGGAGATGCCACACGGCGGCTTCGGACAGTCTGGCTACGGCAAGGACATGAGCAGCTACTCGATCGAGGACTACACGATCGTGAAGCACGTCATGGCGAAGATCGTCGACTGAGGTCCGCGCCCGGACCGATGGACGGGCGATGAGTCTGGGCCACATCGGCCGTCCATCACGCAGCACCACCACCCGACAGGAGACGCCATGACATCTCGACTGAACCCGTACCTCGCCTTCGACGGCAACGCGCGCGAGGCGCTCGACTTCTACCGCGACGTGCTGGGAGGCACGTTGGTGACGACGACGTACGCCGAAGGCGGTATGGAGCACGACCCGGCCGACGCCAACAAGGTCATGCACGGCCAGATCGAGAACGACAGCGGCTACACCATCATGGCGTCGGACGCCCCCAGCGGAACGCCGGCGGAGCCGATGTCGAACGTGCAGATCTCTCTGTCCGGCGACGCAGCGTCCGACGACGAGCTGACCGGCTACTGGAACAAGCTCGCCGCCGCGGGGACCGTCGTCGTGCCGCTCGAAGCGGCGCCGTGGGGCGACAAGTTCGGCATGGTGACCGATCCGTACGGCGTCCTCTGGATGGTCAACATCGCGGGCGACCAGCAGGGCTGACCGCCGGTCGTGGATCATTTCGACTCGATCGGCAGGCGCGTCCAGTCCGGGATCTACCGCGCCGGCGCCCGCGGGCGCCGGCCTCGGGTTCCGGCGACGCCCGCGCGGTTGGAGGCCGCCGCGCGCCGGCGCATGAGCCGTCCGGCATGGTCGTACGTCGCCGGCTCAGCGGGCCAGCAGCGGACCGATCGCGCGAACCGGGCCGCCTTCGACCGCTGGAAGATCGTGCCGCGCATGCTGCGCGACATCTCCGTTCGCGACATGCGCGTCGAGCTCTTCGGTCGGTCCCTGCCCGCTCCGCTCCTCCTCGCGCCGATCGGCGCGCTCGGGATGGTTCGGGCCGATGCCGACCTCGCCGCCGCCCGGGCCGCGCGGAGCCTCGGCATCCCGATGATCATCTCGACCCAGGCGTCATCGCCGATGGAGGCGATCGCCGATGCGCTCGGCGACGCTCCGCGCTGGTTCCAGCTGTACTGGAGCGCCAACGATGAGCTCGTCGAGAGCTTCGTCCGCCGCGCGGAGACGATCGGCTCGGGAGCGATCGTGGTCACGCTCGACACGCAGATGCTCGGCTGGCGCACTGCCGACCTGGACATCGGCAGCCTGCCGTTCGTGCGTGGCCAGGGCATCGCGCAGTACACGAGCGATCCGGTCTTCACGCGCCTCGTCGAGGAGCGCGTCGCCACGCCGCGTACGACGACCGAGCCGCGGCCGCGACCCTCGCCGGGCGCCGTTCGGACTCTCGCGTCGCTTGCGCGTGCCCACCCCGGAGGGTTCCTCCGCAACCTGCGCTCGCCGCTGCCGCGTGCCGCGGTCGAGACCTTCCTGGAGGTCTTCTCCCGGCCGTCGCTGCGCTGGGCTGATCTCGCCTGGCTACGCGACCGAACCGAGCTGCCGATCGTGCTCAAGGGCATCGTCGATGTGGGCGACGCGCGGCGCGCGGTCGACCACGGCGTGGACGGCATCATCGTCTCGAACCACGGCGGCCGCCAGGTCGACGGCGGCATCGGCGCACTGACGGTCCTGCCGGAGATCGTCGAGGTCGTCGGCGGGCGGATCCCGGTGCTCTTCGACAGCGGCATTCGTGGCGGAGCGGACGCGTTCAAGGCGCTGGCGCTCGGCGCCCGGGCCGTCTGCATCGGCCGCCCGTGGGCCTACGGCCTCGCCGTCGACGGCGCCGATGGCGTCGCCGCGGTGATGGGCTACCTGATGGCCGAGCTCGATATCACCATGGCGCTCACGGGCTGCACGACGCTCGCCGAGATCGACCGCGACCTCCTGCGCCCCGACGCCTAGCGCTCCTCGACCACGACCGCCTCGTTGGCGCGCAGCTCGAGGCGGCCCTCGACGGCCGAACCGTCGCGATCCCGATGCGTGCCGATGAGGACGTCGCCCGAGCCGGTGTGGGGGATCGAGGCCGGCGCGTCGTCGAGGTTGAGCGCCACGAGGAGCCGTCCAGCCCGCGACGTGCGCCGGAAGGCATAGGTGCCGTCGGGCGTCGGTCCGAACGGCTCGAAGTCCCCGCGGTGGAGCACCGGGTGCTCGCGACGCACCTGGATGAGGCGCCGCGTCAGGGTGAGGAGCGAATCAGGATCCTCGGCCTGCCCGGCCACGTTGACGCTCGGTGCATCGGCCGCCAGCGGAAGCCAGGGCTCGATGCCGGGCGGGCAGAATCCCGCGTTGGGGGAGCTGTCCCACTGCATCGGCGAGCGCTCCGGGTCGCGCCCGCGTCCGGGCTCGCGGTGCTCGAGCGGATCGCGCGCGTCGACGGTCGCCACCGGCACGTCCACCATGCCGATCTCGTCGCCGTAGTAGATCGTCGGCGTCCCACGCAGCGTCAGCAGGGCCAGCATGCCGACCCTGGCCTGATCGCGCCCGGCCCGCGCGTGTGACGCGAAACGCGGTTGGTCATGGTTGCCAAGCACCCAGCTCGCCCAGGCTCCGGGCGGCAGGGCGGCCTGAACGCCCTCGACCGCGGCGCGTACGGCATCGGCGGTCCACGGGCTGTACGTCAGATGGAAGTTGAACGGGACGTGGATCTCGTCCTGTCGGTCGCCGTAATAGCCGGCCCAGACCGCGTAATCGGGATGGTAAAGCTCACCGATGCTCACGCGATCGCCCGGATACGACTCGAGCAGCCTGCGGAACGACCGATACAGCTCGTGCATGTCCGGGTGGGCGTGGTCGTTCTCATGCAGCTGCCGCGTCCACGAGCCCATGGGGTGGCCCGGCGGCGAGCTCGGGTTGGGCGGGTTGTCCCTCAGCTCGGGGTCCTTCATCACCATCGGCGCCACGTCGATGCGGAAGCCGTCGACGCCGCGGTCGAGCCAATAGCGCGCCACGTCGAACATCGCCGAGCGCACCTGCGGATTGCGCCAGTTCAGGTCCGGCTGCTCCTTGAGGAACATGTGCAGGTAGTACTGCGCGGTCGCCTCGTCCCACTCCCAGGCCGGCCCGGCGAACATGCTGATCCAGTTGTTCGGCAGCTCGCCGTTGGGCCCGGGATCGCGCCACGTGTACCAGTCGCGCTTGGGGCTCGTGCGCGACGAGCGCGACTCGATGAACCATGGGTGGCGGTCACTGGTGTGGTTGGGGACGTAATCGACGACCACCCGGATGCCGCGTTGATGTGCCTCGGCCACGAGGTGGTCGAAATCGGCGATGGAGCCGAAGAGCGGACCGACGTCGGTGTAGTCGGCCACGTCGTAGCCGAAGTCGGCCATCGGCGACGGATAGAAGGGCGCGATCCAGATGGCGTCGACGCCGAGCCACTGGAGGTAGTCGAGCCGGCTCGTGATGCCAGCCAAATCGCCCGTGCCATCGCCGTTCGAGTCCGCGAACGACCGCGGGTAGATCTCGTACACGACGGCGCTCTGCCACCAGCGCGGCTCGGGCTGCTGCATACGCCGAGGCTAGACCGAAGTGACCTCTGCCGTCGTCTCGAGCGCGCGCGCGAGGTCGGGCCGACCGCGGATGCCGAGCTTGCGGTACGCGTTGGCAAGGTGGTATTCGATCGCCTTGGGCGTCACGAAGAGCGCCTGGGCCACCTCGCGATTCGTCCTGCCGGCCGCCGCCATGCGGGCCACGCGCAGCTCGGATGGCGTCAGTGACTCGACGCCGGTCAGCGCATGCCGGCGCGGACGCACCCCGGCTGCGAGGAGCTCCCCACGCGCGCGCTCGGCGAGCCCGTGCGCACCGAGCCGGTGCGCCAGGTCGAGGGAGGCGGCGAGCTTCTCGCGCGCCTCGACGGACGCGCCCGAGCGGCGCAGCAGCTCACCGAGCACGATCAGTGAGCGCGCGAGCTCCAGTCGCGCGGGACTCGCCTCGAGTGCCGCGACCGATCGGCGAAGCAGCTCGATCCCCTCGGCGCCGTCCGTGGCAAGGCCGGCCGCGCGGAGCGCCACGCCGATCGGCCAGCGCGCTCCCCAACGCTCCGCCAGCTCGAGGCCCTCGGTCGCCACGCGGCGCGCGTCGTCGCGACGGCCGAGACGGGTCAGGGTGATGGCCAGCCACGTGCGCCAGTCCGGCGGCACGGGCGTCTGAATCCCGGTGATGACGCCGCCCTCGCGCGCGAGCTCGAACTCGGCGACCGCATCGTCGTAGCGGCCGCGCGCCAGCGCGATCCTGCCGCGCGTGATCGGGACGAGGAGCTTGTAGTCGAGGCGTGGGCCCCAGCGACTCCGGTCGATGTCGATGACGCGCTCGGCGGCGTCGATCTCCCCGCGCTCGAGATGTGCCCATGCCAGGACCGAGCACGTGGCAGGGTAGAAGGTCTCCCAGCCGAGCTCGTGCGCCCTGAGCGCCGCCTGCGCGTCGGCGATCGACTCGTCGAGCCGGCCCATGTAATACAGCGGCCATGCGCGGCAGTACGAATACGTGCCGAACTTCGCCTGCGACCCGGCCCGCTCGACGGCCTCGATGGCCTGGCTCAGGAAGTCAACCTCGCGCTCGAGCCGGTCGGTGGCCAATAGCGCACCGGCGGCAACCTCGACGAGCTGGCCGGACGTGACGAGCTCGTCAATCGGCGCCGCAATGGTCCGCTCGACGAGCTGCGCCGCCCCGTCAGCCGTCCCGTTCACCGCCGCGGTCCGCTGGAACGCCACCCATGCGGCGAGCTCGCGATGTCCCTGGTTGACGAGGTCGGTGCTCACCACGTGCTCGACCAGGCGCTCTGCTTCGGCGCGATGCGTGACGCTGACGAACGCGGCTGACACGAAGCCCGCCTCCAACCGGCCGCGCAGCGAGTCGTCGCGGTCGCCCAGCTCGGTCATGCCGCGAGCGAACGCGTCGACGGCGTCATCCCATCG
>DASVDT010000154.1:0-11239 GCA_036380955.1 Candidatus Limnocylindria bacterium
GTGGCCGGGGCTTCGATCGGGGAGGCGCGAAGGTCAGTGGGCGCAGCCGCCCGCCTTGGACGGAGAGCCATCGGTGTTGAACGACGAGCCGCAGGCGCAGCTGCTGACCGCGTTCGGATTGTTGATCGCGAAGCCGGAGCCCATGAGCGAGTCGACGTAGTCGATCTCGGCGCCGTCGACGTACTGCTGGCTGAACTGGTCAATCACGACCGGCACGCCGGCATGATCCTCCAGCTTGTCGCCGTCATTGATCTTGTCGTCGAAGGCGAGGCCATAGCTGAAGCCGCTGCAGCCGCCGCTCTTGACGAAGAGGCGGAGGTTCGCATCGGCCTTGCCCTCGCGGGATCGCAGCTCGAGCACCTTCTTCGCGGCGG
This sequence comes from Candidatus Limnocylindria bacterium, assembly GCA_036380955.1. Lineage (GTDB taxonomy): Bacteria > Chloroflexota > Limnocylindria > QHBO01 > QHBO01 > JACDBZ01. The sequence continues at coordinate 375 of DASVDT010000154.1, forward strand.
CTTCGGTGACCGACACGAGCAGCCCGCCAGTCGGCGCACCGCCGATCATCGAGATTGGCTCGCGAGGAGTCTCGGACATCGTCATTGCGTATCGGTCTCCTGATTGAGGCGCACGTGCGCATCGGGTGCTGGGTTTCGCTCTGGAAAGTATAGCAAGCGCGCTGCTCGATGCGGCAAGGGAACGTTTGGCGGCGGCATCGGTACACTAGGACCCCCGAGCGTGGCGATCCATCCGCACGAGGCACCCTGACTGTGAAACTGGCCAGCCGCATGGAGCGGATCGGCACCGAGACCGCCTTCGAGGCCGCCGCGCGCGCCCGCGCACTCGAGGCAACCGGCCGCGACGTCATCCACCTCGAGATCGGTGAGCCGGATTTCGACACGCCGCGCAACGTGTCCGAGGCGGCGTCCCGCGCGCTGCTCGAGGAGAGCGCGACGCACTACACCGCGGCGACCGGCATCCTTCCGCTGCGTGAGGCGATCGTCGCCGACGTCGCTCGCTGGAAGGGGATCACGGCCACGCCCGAGCAGGTCGTGGTCACCCCGGGCGCCAAGCCGATCATGTTCTACGCCATGCTCGCGCTGATCGACGATGGCGACGAGGTCATCTATCCCAATCCGGGCTTCCCCATCTACGAGTCGATGGCCCGCTATGTCGGCGGCACCGCCGTCGCCGCTCCGCTCCGCGAGGAGAACGATTTCCGCCTCGACCTGGAGGAGGTCGCCAGCCTCATCACGCCGCGCACGAAGATGCTCGTCTTCAACACGCCGCACAATCCGACCGGATCGGTCCTGACCGACGCCGACATCCGCCGCCTGGCCGAGCTCGCCATCGAGCACGACCTGGTCGTCCTGGCCGATGAGATCTACGGCCGCCTCCAGTACGAGGGCGAGCTGCTGTCGATCGCGACCCTGCCCGGCATGGCGGATCGCACGATCACGCTCGACGGGTTCAGCAAGACCTTCGCGATGACGGGCTGGCGCCTGGGCTACGGCGTCCTGCCGGACTGGCTGGTGCCCTCGTTCAGTCGCCTGATCATCAACAGCGTGTCCTGCACGAACGCGTTCGCCCAGGCCGGTGCCATCGAGGCGCTGAACGGGCCGCAGGATGCCGCCAACGAGATGCGCGAGGAGTTCATCGCGCGGCGCCAGATCATGGTCGACGGACTGAACGCGATTCCCGGCGTGACGTGCGTCCTGCCGCACGGTGCGTTCTACACCTTCCCCAACGTGTCGAGCTTCGGCCGCTCGAGCGCCGAGATCGCCGACCATCTGCTCTACGACGCCGGCGTGTGCGGGCTGGCCGGCACGGCCTTCGGCAAGCACGGCGAAGGCTACCTGCGCTTCAGCTACGCGAACTCGCGCGAGAACCTGACCGCGGCGCTCGAGCGCATCGGCGAGTCGCTGGGCAAGCTCGAGCGCACCGGTGAGCTCGCGACCGCCGGCGCCTCCGGCCGATGACGGCCACGCGCCCCTCGGTCCAGGGCGTCGAGGAGCTCTACGCGCGGGCATCGGGCTCGTTCGACGACTGGGAGCTCGTCAAGGACGTCATCGACGAGGCGATCGACCTCACCCTGAACTATCGGCAGTCCGGGCACCCGGGCGGATCGCGCTCCAAGGTCCACCTCTTCCTGTCCCTGCTGCTGTCGGGCGCCATGCGCTGGGACATCCGGCGACCGTGGCTGCCGTTCGGCGACCGTTTCGTGCTGTCGGCGGGGCACACCGTGCCGCTCGTGTACACCACGCTGGCGGTCCTCAACGAGACGCTGCGCGCCCGTGCCGAGCGTGACGGTGACCAGCGCTTCGCCTTCCCCGATGACGGCCGCTGGGCGCTGACCTGGGAGGACCTCCTCAAGCTCCGTCGTCGGGGCGGGCTGCCGGGCCACGCCGAGATGGAGGGCAAGACCCTCTTCCTCAAGTTCAACACCGGGCCATCCGGCCATGGCATGCCACCCGCGGCGGGTGAGGCCGCGGCGCTCAAGCTGGCCGGCGTCGAGGAGGTCAAGGTCTTCGCCGTCGAGGGCGAGGGTGGGTTGACGCCGGGCGCCAGCCACGAGACGCGCAACACGGCCTGGGGCCTCGGCCTGTCGAACCTCGTCTTCCTGATCGACTGGAACGACTATGGCATCGACGACGTGGCCATCCACGAGGTGGTGCACGGCACCCCGGCGGAGTGGTTCGAGCCGTATGGCTGGCGCATCACCGGCACCGAGGATGGCTCGGAGTGGGACGCCGTCACCCGCGCGGTCCTCGAGGCGGCCCGGGGCGACAACCCGGAGCGCGTGCCCTCGATGGCGTGGTTCAAGACGCGCAAGGGACGCGGCTACGGCAAGTACGACAACGCCAGTCACGGCTCGCCGCACGCGATGAACTCGGAGCCGTTCTGGGCGGTGCGCCGGCAGTTCATGGCGCGCCACGGCGTCGAATACCTGGGCGTCGACCAGCCGCCGCCGACCGACCCCGACGAGCTCCAGGCGCAGGCGCGCGCGAACTTCCAGGTCGCCATGGGGGTGCTTCGCGCCAACACGACGGTCGTCGACGCCATCAGCGACCGGCTGGTGGAGCTCGGCGAGTCCGTCCCGTCGCGCGTGGCGGGCTTCCACCTCGGCGGGCGCGGCGCCGAGATCTTCGACGACCCACGCTTCACCGACGTCAGCGCCTACCCCGAGTCGATGTGGAAGAAGCCCGGCGAGAAGGCACCCAACCGCGCCGCCCTGGCGACGTGGGGGTCCTGGGTCAACGCCACCGCGCGCGCCGAGTACGACCGTCCGCTGGTCATCGCCTGCTCTGCCGACCTGGCAGAGTCGACGAACATCGCCGGCTTCGCCAAGGACTTCGGGGACCTGCCCGGCTGGGGCTGGTACAACCGCGACACGAACCCACGCGGCGCGCTGCTGCCGCAGGAGATCACCGAGTTCACCAATGCCGGCGTGAGCGTCGGCATCGCGACCGTGAACCTCGCCGACGATCCGTTCAGGGCGTTCAACGGCTTCTGGACGGCGTGCTCGACGTATGGGTCGTTCAGCTACCTCAAGTACGGACCCATGCGCCTGTTCAGCCAGCTGGCCCAGGACACCGAGCTCAAGGTCGGCAAGGTGATCTGGGTCGCCGGCCACTCCGGTCCGGAGACGGCAGAGGACTCGCGCACGCACTTCGGCATCTTCGCCACCGGCGTGACGCAGCTCTTCCCCGAAGGCCACGTCATCGACCTGCACCCGTGGGAGCACAACGAGGTTCCCGTCGTCCTGGCGGCAGCGCTGGCCACAGACGTGCCGATCGTTGCGCTCCACCTGACCCGCCCATCGGTCGAGATCCCCGACCGCCAGGCGCTGGGCATGGACTCGCATCTCGCCGCTGCACGCGGCGCCTACGTCCTGCGCCGTCCTGCGCCAGACCGGCCGTCTGCCGGCACCGTGTACGTGCAGGGAACGATGTCGACCGCCAATCTCGTCAAGGTCCTCCCGGAGCTCGACCGGCGCGGCCTCAACGTCCGCATCGTCGCCGCGATCAGCCCGCAACTGTTCCGGATGCAGGACGCCGCGTATCGCGACGAGATCTGCTCACCCGCGGACCGATGGGACGGCATGGCGATCACCAATCGCGCCTACAAGCTGATGCGCGACTGGGTCGATGGGCCGATCGCCGAGGAGTACTCGCTCAGCTCCGATTGGGACGATCGCTGGCGCACGGGCGGGACGGTGGACGAGGTCCTGGACGAGGCGCATCTCGGGCCGGAGCACATGGTCGCCGCCATCGAGCGCTACGTCGCCGATCGTCCGGAGCGCCTGCGTCGCCTGCGCGAGCTGGTCGACTCCGTGGAGCGTGGCCACGACGCATGAGAGGCGTCCCGGACCGATGCGACTGAAGCTGCCCGAGGTCGGTGAGCAGCGCAAGTACGAGCATCGCCGGCCACAGCGGCCGACGCACCTGGCGCGGCGCCTCACGCCGCCGCCGGAGCGAGCCGAGCCACCTGACCTGACCCTGTTCATCTACGCCGGGATCGTCCTGGCGGTGATCCTGGTCATCGTGGCCGTGCCCTACCTGATCGGCTACCTGTTCGAGGTCATACGCCTGTAGGGCGTCGGGGTCACGCCTGGGCGGTCCACACCCACACGGCGTCGTCCTCGACCTTGACCCGCGGGCGAACGAGGTCCGGCAGCTCGATGGGGTAGGCCTTCGCGTCCCCGGGGTAGGCTCCGTCCTTCCTCCACGCACTGCGGCCGTTGGCGAGCCGCCCGGCCAGGTCGAAGCTGGCCCCGTGGCACGGGCACCTGAAGTCCGCCCAGTCGGGCCGGAAGTGGAGCGTGCAGCCCATGTGGGTGCAGACCGATGACAGCGCCCGGATCGTGCCCGCGTCGTTGACCACGAAGCCATCGAAGGCTGCCGTGCTGAAGCGGACGGCGCTGCCAGGCGGCACGTCCGCTACGCCGGCCACCTCGGTCCAGAAGCCGTCGCCGGCCACCAGCTGGCCGTCGTCGCCGATCTGCCGCTGGGGCGTGCGGCTCCCGAGCGACGCTCCGATGACGCCCGCGGCCATGCCGGCCGCGGCGCCGAGCCCGGCCTGGAGCACCTGGCGCCGCGACAGGCGCCAGCGGCCCGAGCCGGACGGACGCGGCTGCTCGCGGACCGGCGGCGGCCGCTGCACGGAGGCGATTCCCGCGTCGGCCTGGCGCATGCGAAGGCGCAGCTGCTCGACGAAGGCCGGGTCGGGCGTGGTCGCGGCGCGGACGCTGGCGGCGAGCTCGGCCGCCATGCGTGCCATCTCTGCCTCGTCGCGGTCGCCCACGGCCTCGGGCGAGGGACGGCCCTCGCCGAGCAGCGCCTCGAGGTAGGTGTCGAAACGGTCGGCCGCGTCGTCGACGGGTCGGTCGTCGTCAGCCATCGCTCGCCTCTCCCATCAGGGCCGCACGCCGCAGCGCGCGGTACTGCAGCACGCGGGCATTGCCGTTGCTGATCCCCATGGCCGTCGCGGTCTCGGCGACGCTCAGGCGTTCGAGGAAACGGAGCTCGAGCACGCGCCGATAATGATCCGGCAGCCGCCGCAGCAACGCCTGCACGCGCACGGCGCTGCGCTCGTCGGGATCGGCGGCCGGTCCGGTCTCGTCGGCCGGCTCCCAGCCCGGCGCGACATGATCGGTCCCGACCAGCGGCAGCCGGTAGAACGCTCGCCAGTAGTCGGCGGTCGCGTTGTGGGCGACCCGATACAGCCACGCGGCGATCTGACCGGGCTCGCGGCTCGTGTCGAGCTGCTCGACGGCGCGCACGAACACCTGCGCCGTCAGGTCCTCCGCATCAGGGTGGTTGCCGACGCGCGCGTAGATGAACCGATAGATGCCGACGACGTGCTCGTCGTAGACCTTCTCGAACGGACCCGGACCGGTGGACATCTCACCGATGCGGTACGTGCGCGGTTACGACCGCGGTCGCAGCGGTGCGACCAGGGCGGCGACCTCCTCGAGGAAGCGGGCATCCATGTCGTCGAAGGCATCGTGATCCGAGCCGTCGATGTCGATCTCGCCGATGACATCGCCGCCGTCGAAGATCGGGACCACGATCTCGCTCCTGGTGCTGGCGAAGCAGGCGAGGTAGCGCGGGTCGGCGTTGACGTCGGGCACGATCTCGGTGGTCCCGCTCGCGGCGGCCGCGCCACAGACGCCGGTCCCGATCGGGATGCGGGTGTGCTCGGTGGCCTGCGGGCCGACCCATGGCCCGAGCACCAGGTCCGAGCCGTCGACCCAGTAGATGCCGACCCAGTCGTAGTGGCCGAACCGGTCGTGGAGCATGTCGACCGCGCGCTGGGCCGCGGCGGACGGATCGGGCTCCTCGGCGATCTCGGCGCGGAGCGCGTTGAGCGCGTCGCCGTGCACGACCGGGCGCTCCTCCGCGATCGGGTGGCTCACTGCGTGGAGGCCCAGCGATCCGCCCAACGGTCGATCCCGGCGATCGCGCCGCGCAGGTCGGCGCCCTTGGTCGTCAGCGAGTACTCGACCCAGGGTGGCACGGCGCTGATCGCGCGACGCTCGATGAGGCCCTGATCCTCCAGCATCTTCAGGCGCTGCGACAGCGTGGCCGAGTTGGCCCCGCCCAGTGCGTCCTGGAGCTCGCAGAAGCGCTGGGTGCGGTCACCGAGGACGCGGATGATGCGCATCACCCACTTCTGGCCGAGCACGTTCAGCGCGGCCGTTGCCGCGCATTCCGAACGCTGCGCCGCCGCGCGGCGCGCGGCACGCGAGCGATTCGCTCCGGAGGTGGTGGGGGAGAGCCCGGCGTCCATCAGGACGCGAACCCTAGCACCGCCTCCGGCAACCGATCAACCGAGCACGGCCGGCGGGCTCAGCCCTCCACCGTGATCGTCATGTTCATGTCCGGGTGGATCTTGCAGGTGATGTTGTAGGTTCCCGGCTCGTCGAAGGTCACCTCGATGTCGCTGCCGCCGTCCTCGTCGACGATCGGGTCGTCGACCGCCTCGCCATCGGTGCCCTCGGTGACGGTGTGGTTGGCCGTGTCGGTGAAGGTCACCGTCGTGCCGGCCGGGATGGTCAGCTCAGACGGCGAGAAGGCGAAGCCGGCGAGCGAGACGGTCTCGCCGCCACCACCGCTGCCGTCGTCGCTTGCCGCGCCGCCGCCGGCTGCCGGGGCCGAGCTCGCGGCGCTGTTGCTGCACGCTGCAAGCAGCAGTACCAGGACCAGGATCGCCAGGGGTCGGGATCGGTGCACCTTCGGCCTCCTCGTGTTCAGCCTTCGACCGTGATGGTCAGCTGCATGGATGGGTGAATCTTGCAGGTGATGTCGTAGGTGCCCGGCTCGTCGAACGTGACGCGCACGCTGCGGTTCTGGGCGATCTCGCGATCGACGACGGGGTCATCCACCGCCTGCCCGCCGGTTCCCTCGGTCACGGTGTGCGTGTAGCTGTCGGCATTGAGGAACAGCACCGTCGTGCCGGCGGGGATCGTCAGCTCGGACGGGTCGAAGTTCGACGACTCGAGCCGGACGCGGACCTCCTCCGCGGTCGCCTCCTCGGACGGCTCGGCGGACTCGCTCTCCTCGGCGCTGGGGCTGGCCGACGGCGTCGCGGCCTCCGTCGCCGACGGCGTCGCGGCCTCGGTCGCCGACGGCGTCGCGGCCACAGGCGAGCCACAGGCGGCCAGCACGAGAGCCAGGATTCCGATGAGCGCGGCGGATCGGTGCATGTGGTCGAGGGCTCCCTTGTGGATGCGAGGGTCGGGGTTTCGTCGCCTCATACGCGCATGGTTACGACCGGCGCATGCGCGTGAACCTCAAACCCGATACGTCGGCGTCGAGGGAGTTCACCTCATTTGACGCCCTCCGATGCCGCCCGCATAGTGCTGTGGCCCACTCATCTTCGCCCCAGCGTCGAGCATGCCGCAGACCATCTACGTGTCGCCCCGCTCCGTCGGGGCGCACGACACCCGACCGATGGCGGTGGTCACCACCGACCTCGCCCGCCTCTTCGCTGGCAGCCCCGCGCTTGCCGGCGTATCTCTGCGGGTGACGGCGGGCCGGACGATCGCGCTGCTCGGGCCGAATGGCGCCGGCAAGACGACCCTCATGCGGATCCTCGCCACCGCCATCCGACCCTCGTATGGGTCCGCGGCAGTCGATGGCATCGACCTCGGCCGTGATGCGGACCGCGTGCGTGAGCGCGTCGCGTACCTCTCGCACGCCACCGGCCTGTACGACGATCTCACTGCCCGCGAGAACCTCGCCTTCGCCGCCACCCTGCTCGGCACGCCGGATCGCGATGCCCGGGTCGAACGCGCGCTGTCCGACGTCGGCCTGCTCGAGCGATCGACCGATCGCGTGCGCGACTTCTCGGCCGGCATGCGCAAGCGGCTGGCGCTGGGCCGCATCCTTCTCGGCAGCGCATCGCTCGTCCTGCTCGACGAGCCGCTCGCCGCACTCGACGAGGACGGCATGGGGCTGATCGAGGCACTCCTCGGGGCCTGGAGGGAGGTAGGCGTGACGGTGCTCATCGCCTCGCACGCCACCGAGCGACTGGAGCCGTTCCTGGATGGACGCGTCGTGCTCGAGCGTGGCCTGGTGGCCGACGTCTCCGGTGACGGAGTCAGCAGCACGCCACCGACGCTGCCGGCGACGCGCCGCCCGGCGGTGGTTGCCCGATGAGCGCCCTTCGGCACGAGGCGTCGCTGGCGCTCGCCATCGCGCGAAAGGACGCGCTGGCCGAGCTGCGTGGACGGCATGCCGCCGTGAGCACCCTGTTCTTCGCCGCTGTCGTCCTGCTGCTGTTCGGCTTCGCCCTCGGGCCGGACGCGCAGCGGCTGGCGGACGCCGCACCCGGCCTCCTGTGGCTGGCGCTCGTCTTTGCCGGCGTCCTGGCGGTCAATCGGCTCCATCTGCTCGAGACAGACGACGGCGCGCTCGAGCAGCTGGCGCTCTACCCGATCACGCGCCGCGCGATCTACGCCGGCAAGGCCGTCGGCGGCTTCGTCGTGATGCTGGTCCTGGGCCTCATCGTGCTCGGCGCGGTCGGCATCCTCTTCGCCGTGGACGTGGCCGGCGCGCTGCTGCCGCTCCTCGTCACGGTGGTGCTCGGGGCGGTCGGCATCGCGGCCGTCGGCACCTTCTATGCCGGCGTGACCGTCCGGCTGCGGGCGCGCGAGGTGATGCTGCCGCTGCTCATGCTGCCGGTCCTGGCGCCGCTCCTGCTCGGCGCGGTCAAGGCCACGGCCGCGGCGCTGTCCGGCGACCCGTTCGGCGAGCTTGGCGCCTGGCTGCAGCTGCTGCTCGCGTACGACGTCATCATGCTCGTGGCCGGTGCCGCGACGTACGGCTACCTGCTGGAGGAGTGATGAAGACCCGCATCCTGGGCGTGGTGGCGCTCATCGCCGTGGCAGCCATGGTCCTCGTTGCGCTGTTCGTCGTCCCGGCCGATCTCAACCAGGGCGATGCCCAGCGAATCATGTACCCGCACGTCGCATCGGCGTGGCTGGGCTACCTGTCGTTTGGCGTCACCGCCGCGGCCGGCATCGGCTGGCTCTGGAAGCGGGACATGCGCTTCGACGCGGTCGCGCTGTCGGCCGCCGAGATCGGCGTGGTCTTCACGGCCTTTGCGATCTGGGGCGGCATGATGTGGGGCGACCCGGTGTGGGGCGTCATGTGGCAGTGGGAGGATCCGCGCCTCACCACGACGGCGCTCCTGCTGGCGCTGTACGTCGGCTACCTGCTGCTGCGCCACCTGACCGATGACCCCGAGCGTCGCGCGACGCGTGCCGCGATCGTCGGCATCGTGGCCGCCGTCGACATCCCGATCGTCCACTTCAGCGTCGAGTGGTGGCGTGGCCTGCACCAGACGGCGACGATCGGCTCGCCGGATCGGGTGCTGAACCCCGCGGCGCCGATGGTCTTCGTCGGCACCCTGCTCGGCATGCTGGCCGCCTTCACGCTGGCCTGGGTCTACCTGATGATCCGTCGTTATCAGCTCGCCCGCCTCGAGGTCGAGCGCGAGGAGGCGGCACGCGTCGAGCGGCTCATGAGCCGGCGCGAGACGGCGGAGGTGGCCCGGTGACCGACGCGGGCTACGTCATCGCCGCCTACGGCGTGATCATCGGCGGCCTGGCGCTGTACGCCTTCAGCCTCATGCGCCGCCTTGCCTCGAAGCGCGACGATCACGACGAGGCTCGATGACGGTCTCCGTCCCGACCGAGCCGACCCTGTCGCCGCCTCGGCGACCGTGGGGCATCGTGGTCCTGGTCGCCGTGGTGCTGGTCGTCGTCGCCTATCTGGCCTTCTCGAGCATCGGCAACGCGCTGGTCTACTACCTGACGCCCACCGAGCTGCTCGGCCGCGGCCAGGCCGCCATCGGCGAGACCGTACGCCTGGGCGGCCAGGTGGCGATGGGCAGCATCGAGGGGCCGGCGACCGATCTCACCTTCGTCCTGACCGATGGGGAGACCGACATCACGGTCCACTCCAACGCGGCCCCGACTCGTTCGTTCCGCGAGGGCGGCGGCGCCGTCGTCGAGGGCCGGCTGGGGGTGGACGGGGTGTTCGAGGCCAACCGGGTCATCGTCAAGCACGACGAGAACTACCAGGCGCCTGAGCCGGGCACCCAGCCCTCGGACCGCGCCTTCGACCCAGGCGAATGATTCCGACGATCGGGCACGCGGCCATCCTCATCGGCCTGGGGCTGACGGTCTACGCCGCCGTCGCGTACGTCCTGTCGGCGCGCAGCGGGGACCAGCGCGCGGCGACCAGCGCACGACGCGGCGTCATCGGCTCGTTCGTGGCCGCCCTGGTCGGCTGCCTGGCCATGGTGATCTCGCTGCTCACGCACGACTTCAGCGTGCTGTACGTGGCCGAGAACAACGCCACCACCACGCCGCCCTTCATCGGCGCCATCAGCCTGTGGGCAGCGCTCGAGGGATCGATCCTGTTCTGGACGCTGCTGGCCACCGGCTGGGCATCGCTGGTGCTGTGGCGCAACCGCGACCGGCACCGCGCGCTGATACCCTGGGTCGGGGCGACGCTGGCCAGCGTGAACGCCTTCTTCTTCGCCGTCATGACGTGGCCGGGCAACCCGTTCCTGCGGACGTCGCCGGTGGCGGCGGAGGGGATCGGTCCGAACGCGTTGCTCCAGAACCACCCGTTCATGGCGCTCCACCCGCCGCTGCTGTACCTCGGGTACACCGGCATGGCGGTGCCGTTCGCGTTCGGCGTGGCGGCGCTGGTCACGAAGCGCCTCGACGAGGAGTGGCTGCGGATCGTGCGACGCTGGACGCTCATCCCGTGGATCTTCCTGACGCTCGGCATCACCGCCGGCGCGTGGTGGAGCTACGAGGTCCTCGGCTGGGGCGGCTACTGGGCATGGGATCCGGTCGAGAATG
>DASVDT010000155.1:0-4752 GCA_036380955.1 Candidatus Limnocylindria bacterium
GCCCCAGACGGCTCGGTGACTGCCCAGGCGCCGATCGAAGGAGATCGACGACAGGCCGAAGCGCGACCACAGGGTCGTCAGCCATCGGCTGAGGAGCGTCAGGCCGCCGATGAGCAGCAGGCCGGGCGCGCTGAGCGCGGCGCCCACGAGCAGCATCGCCAGGCCGAGCAGGGTCCAGCCGCTCACCGTCGTGTCAGCCGGTGCCGGCTCCGACACCGACCGGCACCTGCCCGACGATGCCGGCCAGGGTCTCGGCGGCGGTGGCCCCGCGCAGCTCGCGGTCGACGTCGACGACCAGGCGGTGGGTCAGGACCGGGCCGACCAACGCCGTGACGTCGTCGGGCAGGACGAAGTCGCGACCGGCCAGGAAGGCCGCCGCCTGGGCGGCTCGGTAGAGCGCCACGCTGGCGCGCGGGCTGGCGCCGAGCTGGAGGTCGGGGTGCTCGCGCGTCGCACGCACCAGCCGCACGATGTAGGCCTCGACCTCGTCGCTGATCGTGGCGGTACGCGCCGCGTCGCGCAGATCCGGCAGCGCGGCCGGGTCGAGCACCGGCTGGATCGCCTCGAGCGGCTCGACCGAGGCTCGGTACCGGCGTGCGATGGCACGCTCGTCCTCCTCAGCTGGATAGCCCAGCGCGATGCGGACCAGGAATCGATCCAGCTGCGCCTCGGGCAACGCAAAGGTGCCCTCCAGCTCGATCGGATTCTGGGTGGCCAGCACGAGGAAGGGGGCGGGAATCGGTCGGGTCTCGCCGTCGACGCTGACCTGCCGCTCCTGCATGGCCTCGAGCAGCGCCGACTGGGTGCGTGGCGTGGCGCGGTTGATCTCGTCGACCAGCAGGACGTTGGTGAAGATCGGTCCGGGAATGAAGCGGAACGAGCCGTCGGCCAGGATCGAGCTGCCGGTCACGTCGCTGGGAAGCAGGTCCGGCGTGCCCTGCACGCGACCGAAGCCCAGGCCCAGCGAGCGCGCGAACGCGCGGGCCAGCAATGTCTTTCCGACGCCGGGAACGTCCTCGAGCAGCGCGTGGCCATCGGCGAGCAGGGCGATCGTCATCAACCGCAGGGGCTCGTCGGCGCCGATCACGGCGCGCGCGACGTCGTCCCGCAGCGCGGACCAGAGCCGTGCACCGGCGTGCGGATCGGTCAATGGGCCCTCCCGTTCGTGTGCCGAGGAGGATACGGCCGGCGAGCACCGAGCGTTCAGCAGCCAGGTGCTACGTGCCATCGGATGTGTCGGATCGCCCATACCTGGCAGCCGGCCCAGGCTGGATGCGTCCGATGCACCGGCGCGGATCGCGCTTGGGGTGTGCCACGTGGTACGGGTCAGGCTCATCCAGTGCCGATCTATCGGATGGGTAGAACCGGAGCAGCGGTCAGGTGCGATCAGACCGATAGGTCGTACGTGGGCGCTCCCACCGCCTGCTTCCAGGCGTCACCTCGCGTATGGTTCGCCACGATGCCAGCGCGCACGCCGCTTGTCGCCTCGGACCACCACCTCGCCCACGACGGCCTGATCGAGCTGGTCGGTGGCCGGCCGGAGCCGTGCTTCGAGTCCCCGGCGCGAGCGACGGCGATTCGCGAGGCGCTGCTGGCGACCGGCTCCTACGAGCTCGTGGCGCCGGTCGACCATGGCCCCGACCCGATCGCGGCGGTGCACGAGCTGGAGATGATCGACCTGGTCGAGCACGTGTGGACCGACGCCGTTGCCGCGGGTCACGACGCCTCCCGTGCGCTCCTGCCGGACACCTTCCTGCTGCGCGCGTATGCCGGTCGGATGTCGCTCGAGCAGCTACCCGCCAACCGTCGCGACCGCCTCGGCGCCTACTGCTTCGACACCGCCACGCCGATCGTGGCCGGCACGGCGACCGCGGCGCGGGCGGCCGTGGACGTCGCGCTCACCTCGCTCGACCGGGTGCTGGACGGCGAGCCGCTCACCTACGGGCTGTGCCGGCCGCCCGGCCATCATGCCGGGCGCAACCTGATCGGCGGCTACTGCTACTTCAACAACGCGGCCATCGTGGCCGAGTCGGTGGTCACGCGCGGCGCGCAGCGGGTCGCGATCCTGGACATCGACTTCCATCATGGAAACGGCACGCAGCAGATCTTCTGGGAGCGCGGCGACGTGCTGTATGTCAGCCTGCATGGCGACCCGAGGGGCATCTATCCGTACTTCAGCGGCCACGCGACCGAACGCGGCGCCGGCGACGGCGAGGGCGCCACGCTCAACCTGCCGCTCGCGCCCGCCACCGACGGCGACGGCTACCTCGCCGCGCTGGGTGAGGCGCTCGACGCCATCCGGGCATTCGACGCCGATGCCCCGCTGGTCGTGTCGCTCGGCTTCGACACCTACCGCGCCGACCCGATCTGCAACCTGGCGCTGCAGACCGACGACTACGCGCGCATCGGCCTTGCGATCGCGTCGCTCGGCATGCCGGTCGTCGCGCTCCAGGAGGGCGGCTACGCCGTCGAGGCGTTGGGGGCGAACGCCGTCGCCTTCCTGGGCGCCCTGCGCGGGGCGTGACCGAGCGCCGTCCGCCACTCTGGCCGGCGTACCTGGCGACCTTCGCCTTCTGGGTCGGGACGTGGGCCGCGTTCATCGCCATGCCGCTCCACGTGGTCGCGCTGGGCGGGACGGCAGCCGAGGCCGGCCTGCTCGCGGCCATCCGTGCCGGGCTCCAGGCGTTCCTCCAGTTGCCGGTCGGCGCGATCACCGATGCCTGGGGCACGCGTCGCGTCCTCCTGATCGCGACGTTCGTCAACGCGCTCGTCAACCTGGTCCCGCTCCTTGCCGTCGCGGCGGGCACGACGCTGCCGTACTACGCCTGGGCCGTCGCCTCGGGCACGGCGGCCGCCTTCTTCCTGCCCGGCACCAGCGCGTACGTCGCCGAGCAGGCACGCCCGGAGGCCCGCGGCAGCGCGTTCGGCTGGCTCACGCTCTTCACCCATACCGGCGTCGCGTTCGGACCCGCCATCGGCGGCCTCGTCTGGGATTGGGGCGGGCCTTCACCCGTCTTCGTCGTCGCGACGGCGATCGGACTCGCGGCCGCGCTGGCGGCGTCGTTCCTGCCCGGCGGCGCGAGCCAGCGCCTGCGGCTCAGGCGGCTGCCGGCGATGGTCGGCGAGGTCGGTCGGCAGCGAGCGATCGTCGGCTCGTGGATCGCGGCCCTGGCCATCGGCATACCGTGGGGGTCGGTCAGCGGCCTGTTCCCCCTGTTCGGAACGGGGATCGGCCTCGGCGCCGGGACGATCGGGCTGATCCTGGCCAGCCAGTCGCTGGCCAACGGCGCGTCGCGCGTGCCACTCGGCCGGCTGATCGACCGCAGCCACCTGCCGCCGATCGTCGCCGCGATCACGGCCGCCGGGTACGGCGCGCTCATCATGACCCTCGGGTTCCAGTCGGCCATTCCGGCGCTGGTTGCGATCCTGGTCATCGGCATCCTGCTCCTCGCCTCGACGCTGATGCTCGTGCAGGTGACCATCACCGAGGTCGCGCAGCCGGCCTTGCGAGCCACCGGCCTCGGTGGCTATGGCACCGCGCTGTCGACCGGCCTGGCGATCGGGCCGATCCTCACCGGCAGCGTCGCCGATGCCCGCGGCTTCGCGTGGGGGTTCGGCATCATCGGTGCCGCCGGCATCGCCGTTGCGATCATCGCGGCGGTCGTGCTCGGCGGAACTCGACGCCGTCCCACGGTCGCCGTCTTCGAGGACTGAGGCCCGCCGCTGCCGGCCACGTAGAATCGGTGCGTGAAGCGCATCGGATTCCTGTCGTTCGGTCACTGGTCCGCGTCGCCGTACTCGCAGGTTCGATCCGCGTCCGATGCGCTCCTCCAGTCCATCGAGCTCTCGGTCGCCGTCGAGGAGCTCGGCGCTGACGGCGCCTATTTCCGCGTCCACCACTTCGCGCAGCAGCTGGGCTCGCCGTTCCCGCTCCTGGCCGCCGTGGGCGCGCGGACGAGCCGGATCGAGATCGGCACCGGCGTCATCGACATGCGCTACGAGAACCCGTTCTACATGGCTGAGGATGCCGGCGCGGCCGACATCATCGCCGGTGGCCGCCTGCAGCTGGGCATCAGCCGGGGTTCGCCGGAGCAGGTCATCGACGGCTACCGCCACTTCGGATACGTCCCGGCCGAGGGCGAGACCGATGCCGACATGGCTCGCCGGCACGCGCAGACCTTCCTCGAGCTGCTGAAGGGCGAAGGCTTCGCGCAGCCCAACCCGCGGCCGATGTTCCCGAACCCGCCCGGCCTGCTGCGCCTGGAGCCGCACTCGCCCGGGCTCCGCGAGCGGACCTGGTGGGGTGCCGGATCGACCGCAACCGCCGTGTGGGCCGCCCAGGCGGGCATGAACCTCATGAGCTCGACCCTCGTCTTCGACGAGAGCGGCGAGCCGCTCCACGTTCAGCAGCGCCGCCAGATCGACGCCTTCCGTGAGGCGTGGAAGGAAGCCGGGCACGCGCGTGAGCCGCGCGTCTCGGTCAGCCGCAGCATCTTCGCCATCGTCGACGACCGCGACCGCGCCTACTTCGGCCGCGGCCAGCAGGAGCACGATCAGATCGGCCAGATCGACGAGAAGACGCGGGCCGTCTTCGGACGCTCCTATGCCGCGGAGCCCGACAAGCTGGTCGAGGAGCTGGCCGGCGACACGGCCATCGAGGCCGCCGACACGCTTCTCCTCACCGTCCCCAACCAGCTGGGCGTCGACTACAACGCACACGCCGTCGAGAGCATCCTCACCTACGTCGCCCCG
>DASVDT010000156.1:0-7783 GCA_036380955.1 Candidatus Limnocylindria bacterium
GCTCGGCGCGGCGCTGAAGCTGGCGGTGCTCGTCGGCGTTGGCGAGGCGTCGCCGATGGACCGATCGGTCGTTCCGTTGAGCAGCACGATCGCCAGCAGCGCCCCGGCCACGACGGCCAGGCCACCGCCCGCGGCGGCAAAGATCGCAGTCGGACGGCGCCACCATGGGATCCCGACGGCCGAGCCGCCCTCGATGCCGGCACGCACCCGGGCGCCGAGGTCCGCGGGCGGAGCGACGTGGCGAAGCCCGGCGACGATGCGACGTTGGTCCGCGAAGGCCGCGAGGGTCGCGCGACACTCGGGGCAGGTATCGAGATGCGCGTCGAGCCGGACGCGCTCCTCCGCGGTCAGGTCGCCGCGCAGCGAGGCGCTGATGAGCTCCTCGAACGGCTCGTGGCGGTCCATCGTCATCGTGCGAAGCCCTCCGCGGCCAGGGCGCGACGCATCTCGCCGCGCGCCCGACACAGCAGCGTCCGAACGGCGCCGTACGAGAGGCCCATCACCTCGCCGATCTGCTGCGCGCTCATGTCCTCGAGATCACTCAGGAGCAGGCACTGTCGATGATTCGGGCGCAGACCCATGAGGGCGCGCTGCACGCGCTCGTCGAGCGTCGACGCCATGGCCTGCGCCTCGGGGCCGGGTCGCTGGTCGGGGCGGTTTACGTACGCGGGCTCATCGGCGCCCATGGGGCGCACGTGGCGGCGGCGGCGCATCTCGTCGATGGCGGTATTGGTCGCGATCCGGTACAGCCACGACTTGCGCGACGTTGCTTCGTTCACGGTTCCGAGCTTGCGATATGCCTTGATGAAGGTGTCCTGGGTGATATCGGCGGCGCGATCGCGATCGGCGACCATGCGCAGCACGTAGTTGTAGATCGGGGCCGAGAATTCGTCGAACAGCTGGGCAAAGGCCAGCTCGTGCGCGTCGTCGGTCCGGCGACTCATCGTGGGAGCATCCCACGAGAACCTGCCGGGCAGCGCCATCGACTCCACCTCGTCCTCCGCACACACGGCCCCCAACTGTTCGCGTTCTGACGCGGATGGCTGCGCATCTGTTACCGATGCAGCCGTTCGCGCAGCACCTGCGCGGCGTATTCGGGCGCCGCAGGGTTCACCGCCAGCGCGGTGGCGCGCTCGAGCCCGGCGATGACACGCAGGCGCGGATGGATCTCCCAGTGCCAATGGAAGGTCTGGTCCAGGCGCTCTCCGGCCGGCGCGGTGTGAAGGAAGAGGTTGTAGGGCGGGTCCCCAAGCACGTCGAGCGCGTGCAGCGCCCGCTGCAGCGTGGCGGTCGCATCGGTGATGGCGTCGTCATCGAGCTGCGTGAAGTCCGCGGCGTGCTGACGCGGCACGACCATCATCTCGAACGCCGATCGGCTGGCGGCGGGGGTGAAGACCACCGCGTGATGGTCCGCGAGAACCAGGCGCTCGCCGTTCTCCTCCTCGGCCTCGGAGAGGGCGCACCAGACGCATCGGCGGGTCTTGATCACCTGCCGGGCACCACCGCCGATCTCCTCGGCGACCCAGTGCGGGACCTGCGGGATGGCGTACAGCTCCAGGTTGAGGTGGGAGCTGCGGGATCCGGCCTGCATGCCGTAGCTCTGGACCGCCTGGATGTAGAGCGGTTCCGGCCGGCCGTCGGCGTCACTCTCGCGCGGCTGCGACGCGATCTCGCGCATCGCTTCGCGGGTCGCGCGCAGGAGCGCCCCGGCCAGCTGTGGCGATGCATCCGCCAGGCGCTCGTGGTGGTCGCGCGGCGCCACGAGGATCTCCCACGAGCCGGTGGCGCGCTCAACCTCGGACAGGCTCAGCTGAGCAGCGCTCGCCTTGGTCGAGTCGATGCGGTGGAAGGCCTGCGACCGCAGCGCGACGCGGCGAACGAGGTGCGGCGGGGCGTCGTCGGGGGACTCGTCGCAATGGCGGCAGTGGCTGCCCTCGATCGGCTGCGCCTGGATCTCGAACGCCTCGCGCTGGAAGGCGCGGTCCGCGACGATGGCCGACCACCACCCGGTGACCGGGTCCCGACGCAGCTCGAACACGCGGCGCATCGTACCCGATGGACATCGGCGTCCCGTGAGAAGGCGTTGCGTTTGCCCGCCGGTACTTGCTGGGCCGCAATGGGCTCAGCGCAGGTGTGACATCACCTCGTACGGATCGGATCCGACGATTGGCGTGCCGTACAGCTCCATGGCGCCGATGTCCGACGGCCGGCTGAACGGATCACCGCGATCGACCAGGCGAACCATCGGCGCGAATTCGGGCCAGCGGCCGTCGAGCGGGGCGCGCCACAGTGCCAGGTTGAAGGAGGACACCCCGATGCGGTCGCGGTAGGCGATCAAGACCCGCGCCACGGCATCGGTGAAGGCTGGATCGCGCTCGTCCGTTCCCGGCCGGCCGATCACCACCAGCTCGCGCTCCTTGATCGGCGTGAGGTGGGCGATGGTCATCACGCCGGAGGCCTCCATGGCGAGGCCCACGTCGCGATGGAGCTCGACGATATCGGCCACCAGATCGCGGTCCTGTGCGGCACGGTAGGCGACCGCCGCGCGGTGGAAGCGCTCCAGGCGCGCGTAGTGCAAGCCCGATCCGAGCAGTGCCTGGGCGTGGCCATGAATGATCGAGCCGCCCGCGCGCCAGAGGCAGTTCCAGATGAGCATGTAGTTCGCCGCTTCGGGATCATCGGCTCGAGCTCGATCGGCCCATTCGCGGCCGGTCGAGAACAGATCGGCCACGAGTGGGGCGTCGAAGGCGAGCGGGTCATGGGTGTCGAAGACGAGGACGGCATGGTGCTCATCGGCCATTGCGGCATTCGCGCCGCTCACCATGTGCGCTCCGCGAATCCGGCCGAAGGGCTCCGCCGGCGTGCCGGTCTCCGGCGAGCAGAAGGGGTCGTCCTCGGTGGCGGCGATGTCATCGGCCAGGCTGCGGCCACCGCTCGCGCCGTCGATGGGACGCCGGGCGCGGAGCGGCGCAAACAGTGTCGCCTCCAGCGTGGCCAGGTTGGCGACCTTCACGACGCGTTGCTCGCGGACCGCGTCGGCCGAGCCGAACTGCCGCGCCAGCCAGCCTTCGAGCTCACGCGGAGTCGAGGTGCGCCCGGTGACCACGCGGACGTCGAGCAGGCGGTCGGCACGCTCCCGCGCCTCGCCCTCGAGGCCGGCAAGGCGGGACGGCAGTCCCAGCAGCCCCTTCAGCCGAGCTCCCAGCCGCGCTTTCGCGGCTGCTCCTGCCATTCGGAGCGGAGAAGGCTCATCACGTGGACGTCGTGGTGCTCGCCCCGCGCGAAGTGCGCCCGCCGCAGCGTGCCCTCGTGGACGAAGCCCGCCTTCTGGTAGACACGGCGAGCGGCGTCATTGCCGTCGTAGACGTACAGGCCGATGCGCTCCAGCCGCAGCGCCCCGAAGCCGAAGTCAGAGATGGCGCGCAGCGCATCGGTGGCATATCCCCTGTTCCACTCATCCTTCTCGCCGATGGCGATGCCGAAGTCGGCCGTGCCGTCCTTCCAGCTGATCCCGTGCAGGCCGATGGTGCCGATGGGCCGGTCATCGGCCAGCAGGCAGATGACGAAGTGGTAATCCGTCTTGCCCTGTGCGGCCAGCATGCCGTCGAACCAGGCGGCCTCGGCCGCATCGCTCATCGGAGCGAACATGGCGAGGTTGCGCAGGACGTCCGCGTCGTTGAACCAGCGGACGAAGGTCGGGAGGTCGTCGCGCTCCGCGGGGCGGAGGTAGACCTGCTCGCCTCGGATGATCGGTCGACGTTCGGGTAGGCTGGTCATCCCGGGCGGAGTGTAACGAAGGAGACTGCGCCGATGGCTGCAACAAGAACCGCAACCGTGACATGGACCGGGACGTTGGCCGAAGGAGCCGGCACGGTCACCGCCGGCTCGAGCGAGCTTTTCACTGATCTGCCGGTGTCATGGGCTTCGCGCACGGAGGAGGTCGACGGCCGCACCTCGCCGGAGGAGCTCCTCGCCGCCGCGCACGCGTCCTGCTTCGCCATGGCGCTCTCCGGCGGCCTCGCGCGGGCGGGAACGCCACCCGATCACATCCACGTCGCGGCCACCGTCACCTTCGACCAGGTCGGCGAGGCGTGGACCGTGACGCGCTCGGAGCTCGATGTCGTCGGCACCGTCCCGGGACTCGACGAGGCCGGCTTCGACGCGGCGGCCCAAACGGCGAAGGAAGGCTGTCCGATCTCGCGCGCGCTCGCTGGCAACGTGGAGATCTCGGTCCATTCCACGGTGGAGGATGCCCACGACTGACTCGCGGTGAAACCTTTCGGCGACCCATCGGCTCGGTAGGGGTACAGGCCGCAAACGGCCAAGGCAAGCACAACCGATGGGAGCCGACACCGTGAACCTTGGCAGCACTCTTCGAGGAACCGCCTTCGCCCTTGGCGGACTGCTCGTCCTGGCGGGCGTGGCGTTCGCCACCAGCGACCGGGGAACCGATGACGTCGCCGGCGCCTCGCCCAGCGCCTCGGCGGTAGCGACCTTCGGCGCCAGCGTCAGCGCCGATCCGACCGCGAGCGCCGGCGCGGACCCGAGCGCGGGTCCCGAGACCGCGGCATTCGGCGCGGCCTCGCCGAGCGCATCTGCCGATGACGACGACGACGAGGACAACTCGGGCCCGGGCAACGCCGACGACGACGACCGCGACGACAACTCGGGCCCGGGCCACGCCGCCGCCTCCGACGGCTCCGACGACGATGGCTCCGGGCACGGCAGCGACGACTGACTCGGCGCGTGACCGCGCGGTTGTGGCAGGCGGCGTGGGACGATGAGGGCGTGGATGACACCGTCCTCATCGCCGCGCTGCGCGCCGGTGACCGCGATGCATTTGCACTCCTCGTCGAGCGCGAGACGAGCTCGGTCTATCGCGCCTGCCTCCGCATTCTCGGCCGCCCGCACGACGCCGAAGACGTGACCCAGGAGAGCTTCGTGGCTGCCTACCGCGCCATCGGCCAGTTTCGATCGGAGGGCTCGCTGCGCGGGTGGCTGCTGCGGATCGCCACCCGCCAGTGCTTCCGCCGGCTCGCGCAACGCCGGCCGGCCGCCGACCTCGGCGCCATCGGCGACGGGCTGCTGGTCGACACGTCTGCGGAACCGGCGCGCGTCGCGGTCGCCGCCGAGGCGCGCGACGAGATCCGGGCCGCGGTTGCCGCGCTCGACGACCCGTACCGCGAGGTCGTCGCCCTGCGCTTCTTCGGCGACATGTCGCTGGCCGAGGTGGCCGAGACCACGGGCCGACCGATCAACACCGTGAAGACGCATCTGCGCCGCGGTCTCGAGCGACTGCGCCCCGTATTCACCCCCGAGGTGGACCGATGACGCGACATCCGTACGGTCCCGACGAGCTCGATCGCGTCGATCCCGAGCTGGACCGGGTTGCCGGGGAGCTCGAGCGCTACGCGGCGTCGCGTCCGGGCGAGCCACCCCTCGACCTTGCCGCGCGCATCCAGGCGGCGATCGACGACGAGCCAGACCCTCGCGCGGGATGGTGGGCGGCCTTCACGGCCGGCCTCCGTGGGCTGCGGGGCCTGGCGCGCGCGGTTGCCGTGGCAGCCGTCGGCGTGGCCGTGGTGGTGGGCGCTCTGGCCCTCGGGGACCTGGCGGAGCGGGCGCGTCAGGACAACCTCGGCGCTTCGTCCACGCCGAGCCCGCTCGTCACACCGACCGCCTCACCGACGCCAAGCGCCACGCCGTCCCCCAGCCCGTCACCGTCAGCGACGGCGAGTCCGAGCGACGAGCCGAGTGTGAGCCCGTCCCCGAGCGCATCGGACGACGACGAAGTCGACACACCTGAGCCGAGCGAGTCGGATCACAGCGGGCCCGGGGGCGGTGGTGACGACAACAGCGGCCCGGGCGGAGGCGGTTGAGGACTCAGACGCCGTCGAACTTCGGCGGGTAGACGACCATCCCGGCCGGCAGCTCCGTGACGCCGGGCCGCGGACGTACCTGAAACGCGTCGCCGGCTTCGTCGTACGGGCCGCGGATGGCGTGATCCGACGCGGGCTGGAAGCCGAAGCGCGAGTAGAAGGGCGGTGAGCCGAGGACCGCCACGAAGGGCTCCGGATGAGTGTCTGCAATGGCGAGCGCGTCGCGCATCAGCGCCGAGCCGATGCCGCAGCCCTGGTACGGAGGCAGCACTGCCAGCGGCGCCAGCGCCAGGACGGTGTCGCCGGCCGGCTCGCCGTCTTCGGGGTGGAAGCTGACTCGGCTGATGAGGATGTGACCCAGAACGCTGCCGTCTCGCGTGGCGGCCACGAGCGAGAGCTCGGGCACGAAGTCGGGGCCGCTGCGGATGGCGTCGACCAGTTCGGCCTCGTCACGCCGGTGGAAGGCCTCGCGATGGAGGTCGTGGATGAGGTCGAGATCGATCGGCTGCTCAGCGCGGATCGTCCACTCGGGCGCGTCGACAAGATCGGGAGCAGGCAAGGTGAGCGTCATGCTCGCCTCCTAGCACGTAGCGCGCCAGTCAGCGGCCCGTGACGACGTACCCGGCGAGCTCCCAGACGTCGGCCTGAGTCCCCTGGCCATTTCGCCCGCCGAAGAGGAGGACGCGCCCGCGGGCCTCGTCACGGACCATCTCGGCACCGGCCCGCCCCGGCGGCGGCGGCGTGGAGGCCTCAACCGCGACGGCGTCCGCCTCGCCGTCGACCAGGAGCCATAGGTCGGCGACGTAGCCGCCGTCCGACGCCTGGCCGCCGAACACGAGCGTCGCACCATCGAGGCGTGCGCGCGCATACAGGTTGCGCTCTGGTGGGAGGGCGCCGTCGAGCTGGTCCCAGCCTGCGCCGGAGAGCAGCCACCGGTCACCCAGGGCGGTGACGCCCGTCGTTTGACCCGCGTACAGCGTGAGCTCGCCAGTATCGGTCCACCAGCAGCCGTGCAGGCAGCGCTCGATGGGTGCCTCGCCGTCGGGCGTTTCGTCGGCCCATGACTCGGTCGCGAAGTCGTAGGCGCGCGTGTCGGCGAAGCGGGAGCCATCGGCTGTGAATCCATGGCTGATCCAGAGCCGGCCGTCCGGTCCGACCGACGCACAGGTGCCGTATCGGGCGACCGGCACGTCGCCGCCGGCAGGCAGCTGGCGCCAGGTGCCCGTCTCCGGCGAGAACGCCCACAGATCGTTGTAGAAACGCGAGCCGGCCTGCCCGGCGAAGAGGACCAGGCCGACGCCCTCGACCCACACTGCCTCGTGGCCGAACCGGGCCGCGGGCCCCGGCGGCACGTCGAGCCTGGTCCATCGGTCGCTCTCGAGGTCATAGGTCCAGAGGTCGTCGTACACGGTCGCGCCGTCGCGCCCTCCGAAGAGGTACGCCAGGCGTCCGTCGCCGTCTGCGGTCCAGGTGTGGTCCTCGCGAGCCGGCGGTCCGACGACGTCGACCTCCGTCCAGGTCGGCGGTTCAGCCGCCCGGCTGGGAGGCGCGCTGTGCGGCGGTGTCGCCGTCGCCATGGCCGCCGGCGACGCATCGACGGTCATGGTCGCCGAAGCCGATGGCTGCGCCGGTGCGGCGCAGGCGGTCAGCACCAGCGCGAAGCCAGCCACCATCGCCCGCTTCGACATGTTCGGAGGATACCCACGGCCTCCAACGTCCAGCATTCGACGTAGCTCGGACTGGACCGATGCGGCGGGACTCCCACCGCCGCCCGGCCGATGGCGCATCGAAACCGGCCGACGAGGATGTTGACGAAATCGACCCGCACTCGTCTTCAGGAGCCGCCCGTACCATGGACACCGCCGTCACCCTGCGTTTCGCCTCCCGCGCCGCCGACCTCTCCG
>DASVDT010000157.1:0-2499 GCA_036380955.1 Candidatus Limnocylindria bacterium
TAGACCTCGACCACCTCGAGACGATCGGCCGGAAAGTCGGGCGTGATGATGTGCGTGATCTGGCGCGTCGCATTGCCGGCGCCTCGGACCTCGACCGCCACATCCGCCGGACCGATCGCGACCGGCCCATCGGTGGTCGGCACGGCCGATGGCGCGGTCGCCACTGCCACCGTGGCGGCACCGCTGATGACCGCGGAGACGCCGGAGGGCAGATAGGCCGCCGATGGCAGCCCGTCCCAGACGGACGCGCGCCCGGGCAGCTCCAGCTCGCCAACGCGGAAGGCGCCGCCCGCCAGGCCGACCACCGCGGTCTCGATGCCGTCGCCGCCGACCTCCATCGGCGCAGTCAGGGTGTGCACGGCAAAGGAGAGGAAGCGCCAGCCGGCAACCTCAGGCGTGACCGGCTCCCCGGGCGCCAGGCGAGTCATGCCAGCAGCGCCTCGCCGACCAGGTGCAGCAGCTCGTGATACGAGCCGATGAAGGTGCGCAGGGTCTTGACCGATGGCCCCCAGGAATCGAAGTCGGCGACTGCCAGACCGTCCGGCTCGTATGCGGCCACGAAGTCGGGCAGGGAGCGAAGCTCGGCCAGGTAGTCCGGATCGACCGGGTCCTTGATGCGGCGTCGAATCTCGACCGAGGAGGCGTTGAACCGGCGCTGCCAGGCCGATGGCAGGGTGATGATCACGTCGCCGCCGATGAGCTCCGACCAGTGGAGGTGATGCCGAATCGCCGCGCCGAGCAGCCGGGCGTGGAAGCCGCGCGACGCCCACTCCGCATAGGCGCGCTTGAAGACCGCGACGCCCGCCCACGGCAGCGCCGAGGGATGCACGGTGAGGCCGTCGCGCTCGACGACCTCCCGCAGCCAGTCCTCGAGGCGGCCCATCATGATCGTGATCACCGGGCCCATGTGCTCGGTGTCCTTGCCCTCTGCCGCGCGACGCTGCATGCCGCGCTCGACGGCGTCAGCGGCCGCGAAGGCCTGCGCCACGCTGAACGAGACGGTGGCGTTGACGCTGATGCCCTGGTACGACGCCTCCTCCATGGCCTCGATGCCGGCGGCCGTGGCCGGGAACTTGACGACGATGTTCGGCGCCAGGCCGGTGAAGGCGAAGGCCTGCGTGACCATGGCCGGGGCGTCGCGGAAGAGGGTCGGATCGGTCTGGATCGACAGTCGCCCGGCACGGCCGCCCGAAGCGTCGAAGGCCGGCATCAGCAGCGGCGCGGCACGGACGCTCATGTCGGCCACGATGCCCCACAGCAGCTCCCGCTCCGACAGGAGTGGCTGCTCCGCGCCCAGCGCGCGGACGCGCGACGACCAGTGGGCCGGGTCCTTCTTCCAGTTGTCCACCACGATCGTCGGGTTGGCCGTGGCGCCCACCGCGCCGAACGAGATCGCGTACTCGAGCTCGGCGACGTTACAGCTGTCGTTCCAGATGTCGGTGGCCGTCTCGGCGATCGTTCGGCCGAGGGGCGTATCGGTCTGGGTGAGCATTGACACGAGACCGGCCCTTACGATGTAATCGTTTACATGGTAGCCCAGCGCCTCACCGGCGCCGAGATCATCGTCGAGTATCTCGTCAAGCGCGGCGTTCGGCTCGCCGCCGGCATCCCCGGCCACGGCTCCTGGACCCTGACCGATGCGCTGGTCGACCGATCCGATGCGATCCGCACCATCCAGGTCATGCACGAGCAATCTGCGGTCCACCTTGCCGATGGCTTCTACCGCGCCTCCGGTGAACCGATGCTCGCCTTCACCTCCATCGGACCGGGTGCGACGAACACGGTGATCGGCATGGCCACGGCCTACGTCGACTCGACGGCGGTGGCGCTGTTCACCGGCTCGCCGCACACGTACATGCGCGGGCACGGCCTGCTCCAGGAGCTGGAGCGGCGCCACGTCGCCGATAACCCGCGCATCTTCGAGCCGGTGGTCAAGGAGTGGTGGCAGCCGTCACGCACCGACGACCTGCCGTTCGTCATGCACCGCGCCTGGAACGCGATGACGACCGGTCGCCCGGGGCCGATCCTCCTCGACATCCCGATGGACATCCAGGCCGAGGCTGCCGACGTCGAGCTGCGGGATCCACCCGTCGTGACCCGCCCACGACCCGACCGCGACATGGTCGAACGCGCCGCACGGCTGCTGGCGGCGGCGAAGCGGCCGGTGATCGTCGCCGGCGGAGGGGTGATCAGCGCGGAGGCGACGGCCGAGCTGCGAGCCCTGGCGGAGCGGCTCGGCGCGCCGGTGGTGACGACCTGGAACGGCAAGGGCGCGATCGACGAGACCCATGCGCTGGCGGGCCAGACCATCGGCGACACCGGCTCGACCATCGGCAATGCGCTCAGCAGCTCGGCGGACGTGATCCTCAGCGTGGGCTGCCGGTTCGTGGACTGGTCGGCCTCCTCGTGGCGCAAGGGGGTGACCTTCGCCATCCCGCCGACGAAGCTCATCCAGCTCGAGATCGACGAGCGCGAGATCGGCAAGAACTACCCGGTCGA
>DASVDT010000158.1:0-3009 GCA_036380955.1 Candidatus Limnocylindria bacterium
CTGGCGCACCTGGCTCGATAGATCGAGCCGCGGCACGGTGCGAAGACGCCGGGGTGTCGCAGGGCTGGTGCCGTGTGCTACCGTGCGGCACCGACCAACCGAGACACTTAGGAGGGGTTCCGCCCATGTCGCGACGGATGCGCGCGATCGGTCTGTTCATGTCAATCGGCCTGCTGCTGGCGGCCTGTACGAGCGACACCGGCGAGTCGGCTGGGGAGTCCGAGCCGGCCGAGGAATCGGCCGCGGCGGAGAGCCAGCCCGCAGCCGAGAGCGAGGCCCCGGCGGCCGACCTCGAGGACACCCTGACCGTGCTGTGCACGCCGCAGGAAGACTGGTGCCAGGTCATGGTCCAGCACTTCGAGGAGGAGTTCGGGGTCGATACCAACTACGTTCGCCTGAGCTCCGGCGAGGCACTGGCGCGCCTGCAGGCTGGCGCCGAGGCGCCCGAGTTCAGCGTCTGGTGGGGCGGCCCGGCCGATGGCTTCGTCGCCGCCAATGCCGAGGGGCTGATCGAGCCGTACGACTCGCCGAACGCCGCCGATATCCCGGCGGAGCGCAAGGGCGAGGGTGGCATCTGGACCGGCGTCTACGTCGGCGCGCTCGGGTTCTGCTCGAACCAGACGGTGCTCGACGAGCTCGGCGTTGACGTTCCGGACTCGTGGGACGACCTGACCGATCCGGCGCTGGCCGGCCAGGTTGCGATCGCTCATCCGGCCAGCTCCGGCACCGCGTACACCGCCCTGTACACCCAGGTCATCCGCCTGGGCAGCGAGGACGCGGCCATCGAGTACGCCAAGGAAGTCCATCCGAACATCCTCCAGTACACGAGCTCCGGCGCGGCCCCGGCCGAGATGGCCGGTCGCGGCGAGGTCGCCGTGTCGGTGGTGTTCAGCCATGACTGCGTGCGGAACATCGAGGCCGGCTTCGACGATCTCGTGGTGAGCTTCCCCGAGGAGGGCACCGGCTACGAGATCGGCGGCGTGGCCCTGGTGGCCGGCGCGCCGGAGCCGAATGCGGCGAAGGCGTGGATCGACTGGGCGCTCGAGGCCGAGACCCAGGAGATCGGTCCGAACGAGGCGGCCAGCTTCCAACTGCCGACCAACCCGGACGCGGCGGTCAACGAGAACTCGGTCAACCTCGACGAGGTGAACCTGGTCGAGTACGACTTCCAGGCCGCCGGTGAGGCGCGCGAGGCGCTGACGCAGCGCTTCGAGGACGAGGTCGCGGCGGCTCCGGCCGAGTAGGGACCTTGCTGATCCAAGCGGTAGCGGGGCCGGCAGCAATGCCGGCCCCCTCTGTCTCATGACCGCAGAGGCGGCCGCGGACGCACGCGCCCCCGCGGCCCGGCGACGGCGCGCGGCGATCGATCCGGCCCTGGCGGCCGCCCTGATCGTGACGGTGCTGTTCATCGTCGTCGCCATCGTGCTGCCGATCGTCTCCATGGTCGGCGTCAGCCTGACCGCCGATGCACTGCCGGTCATCCAGCGCTACACGGTCGGGCCACAGGGCCAGATCGTGATCAACACCGTCATCCTGGGCGTGACCGTCGCGACGGTCGGCACCCTCATCGGCTTCCTGTTCGCCTACGTCCAGGTCCGGGTGCCCCTGCCGCGACGGCTGAAGCAGTTCCTGCACGTCATGGCGCTGGTGCCGATCGTCAGCCCACCGTTCGCGCTGGCGCTGTCGGCCATCGTCCTGTTCGGCCGGTCCGGCCTCATCACCCGCGACCTGCTGGGTCTCGACTTCAACATCTACGGGCTCCAGGGCATGGTCCTGGTCATGTCGCTCTCGTTCTTCCCGGTGGCGTACATCAGCCTGGCGGGGTTGATGCGCGCGCTCGATCCGGCCCTCGACGAAGCGGCGACGAACCTTGGCGCATCGCGCTGGCGGACGTTCCGGACGGTGACGCTGCCCCTGCTCCTGCCGGGGCTGGCGTCAGGCTTCCTGCTCCTGTTCGTCGAGGCGCTGGCGGACCTGGGCAACCCCATCGTGCTTGGCGGCAACTTCCAGGTGCTCGCCTCGCGGATGTACCTGGCCATCATCGGCCAGTACGACACGCTCGGCGGCGCGGTGCTGGGCCTGCTGCTGCTGGTGCCGAGCCTGATCGTGTACTTCGTGCATCGCTACTACGCCGAGCGCGCATCGGTCGTATCGGTCACCGGCAAGCCGTCGGGGCGTCCGGCCGAGCTGACGAACCGGCCGGTGGCCGCGCTGCTCACGGCGGGCACGCTGGTCGTGTCGCTGCTGGTGCTGCTCATGTACGGCACGATCTTCTGGGGGGCGTTCACCAACCTCGTGGGCGTCGACAACACGTTGACCACCAAGAACTTCGAGTTCGTGCTCTTCGGCTACGGCCTGGAGGCGGTGTCCGATACGGTCCTGCTGGCCGGCATCGCCACGCCGCTGGCCGGGTTGCTGGGCGTGGTCGTGGCCTTCCTCGTCATCCGCGGCCGGTTCTGGGGGCGCGGAGCTCTGGACTTCGGGACGATGCTCGGCGTGGCGGTTCCGGGGACCGTGTTCGGCATCGGCTACCTGCTGGCCTTCAACACGCCGACCGATGTGGCCGGCATCCCGCTCATCCCGAAGCTGACCGGCGGGGCAGGGCTGCTGGGCGGGGCGATTGCGATCGTCATGGTCTACGTCGTGCGCTCGGTCCCGGGCGGGCTTCGCTCCGGTGCGGCGGCGCTTCAGCAGATCGACCCGACCATCGAGGAGGCGTCCGTGTCGCTGGGCGCCTCCCAGACGACGACGTTCCGCCGCGTGGTGATCCCGCTGATCCGGCCGGCATTCCTGACCGGGCTCATCTACTCGTTCGCGCGTTCGATGACGGCCATCAGCGCGATCGTGTTCCTGACCACGCCGTCGACCCGGATCATGACCCAGCAGATCCTCAACGAGACGAACGCGGCGCGGTTCGGCAACGCGCTGGCGTATTGCGTCATCCTGATCGTCATCGTGTGCTTCGCCATCGCCGTGCTGTACTGGGTGATCGGGTCGGGCACGCGCGTC
>DASVDT010000159.1:0-2668 GCA_036380955.1 Candidatus Limnocylindria bacterium
CACGAGGTCGTCCGCGAGTACTACTTCAATGACTTCGGCGGCCAGGTCAAGGCGCTCGGCGCATCGGTTCGTGCCCTTCGGGCTGGTGATCCGATTCCCGAGGACGGCTATCGCGGCGACTACGTTCGGGAGATGGCCGAATCGGTGCCCTCCGAAGTGATCGAGGCTGCGGAAGCGGCCGAGGGCGACGAGGCCGATTGGGTCTACGGCCGCTGGGCGTCCGAGGTGCAGCGCCGCGGAATCGAGGCCAGCCTCGCCTCCCTTGGCGTCGCGTTCGACGTCTGGAAGACGGAGAGCTCGATCCACGACGACGGCTGGGTCGAGCGCGGCGTGTCGAAGCTGCGCGACGCGGGCTACGTGTACGAGGCCGACGGCGCCACATGGTTCAAGGCCACAGCCTTCGGCGATGACCGCGACCGCGTGATCTATCGGTCCAACGGCGCCCCGACCTACTTTGCCGCCGACCTCGGCTACGTCAGCGAGAAGTTCAGCCGCGGCTTCGACGAGCTGATCTACGTCTGGGGTGAGAACCACCACGGCGCGGTCGCCCGGCTGCTGCACGCGGCCGAGGCGCTCGGCCACGACCCGGATGCGGTGCGCATCCTCCTCTACTCCTGGGTTCGCTTCGTCCGCGAGGGCGAGGCGGTGTCGATGAGCAAGCGGTCCGGCCAGTTCGTGACGCTCGACGATCTCATGGCGGAGGTCGGCGCCGATCCGGTGCGATGGTTCTTCAGCTCGCGCGCGTTCACCAGCGGCATCGACTTCGACCTCGAGCTCGCCAAGAAGCAGAGCAGCGAGAACCCGGTCTACTACGTCCAGTACGCCCACGCGCGCGCGTGCTCCATCCTGCGCAATGCCGCGGAGGGCGGCGTGACCGCTGACGCCCGGCGCGCGGGCGACCTGCTGTCACATCCGTCCGAGCAGGAGCTGATCCGCCACCTGCTCGACTTTCCCGACACGGTCGCCCAGGCGGCGGAGCGACGCGAGACGCATGACGTTCCGCGCTACGCCTATGAGCTCGCTACGGCCTTCTCGGCGTTCTATCGCGACGCCAAGGTCCTGACCGATGACGCCGCGCTGTCCGCCGCGCGCCTCGCGCTCGTCGACGCCGCCCGCTCCGTCCTGGCCAATGCCCTCGACCTGCTGGGGATCTCCGCGCCCGAGTCCATGTAGCGATCAGCGAGCCGCCGCAAGCACCTGGCGCAGAAGCTCCTCCGAGGACGCGTGCACGACCAGCACCTCACCGTCCGGCAGCAACTCCACCGTCGCCGGGAAGTCGAGCGCGCCGATGGCCGTCTCGTATGCGTCGACGAACTCATCCGCGTCTGGGGCCTCGTCCCAGGCGAGACGCCATGCGACGGCGAAGGCATCGTCAGGTCCGGAGGCGATGACCGCGGTGTCCCCGCCCCACCCGTCGGCCGCCTCGGTCGCGACGGCGCGCTCGACGCCGAGATAGGCAAGCATGATCTCGATCGTCGCCTGGCCGATCGGCGTCGAGTCGACTTCCGTCCAGCCGTCGCCGAGGGCGGTCGCCAGGTCGGCGCTCTCGACGCTCACCGGCTCGTCGCCATTGGGCCACGCGGCGACGTCGATGATCTGCTCCGTCGAATCAGGCGGATCGTCGTAGGCCGCGTCAAGGGCGTCGAAGTCCGGCTGCGTCGGATTGACCGTCAGCGCCCCGGCCCACAGGGCGCCCTCGTTGTACGGGAATTGGAGCTGCTCGACCATCCACGACGGGATCCCGCTCGGATCGGGGACGACGCCCGTGCTGATCTCCAGCAGCTCCTCGGGCGTGAGGTAGGCGAACGCCCAGGCCAGCATGGTGACCGTGGCGTCGCCCTCGATCATCGCCGTCCGCGCCAGCGCGCGGTCGTCCTCGCCCACCTCATCGGTCTGGAGCGAGTCGAGGCCGAAGGCGGCGTCCTGCAGCGCGTGGGTGTACTCGTGGGCGTAGATAAACCTCGCCTCGGCATCCAGGCCCACGTCGCTCACGACGACCATGCGCTTGTCGACGTCGTCGTAGAAGCCGAGCACCTGGTCGCCCAGCAACTGGAGCTGGAGCTCCGCGACGTCCTGGCCGGGCTCCAGCAGCCCGAGCGCGCGGAGGGCGACGTTGTCGCGTTCCTGGTCCTCGGGCGGGTACTCCTCTTGGAAGAGCTGCTCCAGCTCATCGGCCAGCTCGTCACGGGTGATGATCTCGGGCGGACCGATATCGGCGGCCGGCAAGCCCCGGATGTCGATCACCTGCTGCTCGATCTCGCGAAGCACCGCAAGCGTGTCCTCGTCATCCGGCGAGGCATTCGGCGATGCCGTCGGCTCT
The DNA here is from genome assembly GCA_036380955.1 of Candidatus Limnocylindria bacterium. Lineage (GTDB taxonomy): Bacteria > Chloroflexota > Limnocylindria > QHBO01 > QHBO01 > JACDBZ01. The sequence continues at coordinate 2,321 of DASVDT010000159.1, forward strand.
GCCGACCCTTCAGCCGACGCGGATGCCGAGGGCGTCGGAGAAGCCGATGGGCTGGCCGCAACCCCGTTGTCGCCACCGACGACGGTGAGCCCCACGACGATGACGCCTGCAAGGACCAGAAGGGCAACGAACACCGCGACGATGCGCTGGGGCGCTGACATCGGCGCATTCTGCCATGGGAGGCTCGGCCGTCCGGCCAAGGTTCAGGTTTCTTAAGGTTGGGCAAGCCCGGGGTTTAGAACGGGTCCGTAGCCTTCAGGCTGCGAGATGGAGATCCACCCGGGTTTCTACCTCCACCCTCCCTCCTTCGAGCCCCGGTGTCATTGGGCGGGCACCGGGGCTCGTGCT
>DASVDT010000160.1:0-30252 GCA_036380955.1 Candidatus Limnocylindria bacterium
TCCAGGAGTGAGGGGTCGTGGAGGCGCAGCTCCTCGGCCACCGCCTCCCACTCCTCGATCGGCTCACGAGCCGATCCATCGACCACGGCCACCAGGACCCGCGTGCGCTCGACGTGTCGAAGGAAGTGGTGCCCGAGGCCCCGTCCCGCGTGCGCGCCCTCGATGAGGCCGGGGACGTCGGCCATGACCGCGGTGCGCTCACCATCGACGTCGAGCGCGATCACGCCGAGGTTGGGCGTGACGGTCGTGAACGGGTAGTTCCCCACCTCGGGCCGCGCCTCGGTCAACGCCGCCAGCAGGGTTGACTTCCCGGCGTTCGGGGCACCGACCAGGCCGATATCGGCGATGAGCTTCAGCTCCAGCTCGATCCAGCGCTCCTCGCCGGGCGTGCCCTTCTCGGCGTGCTTCGGCGCGCGGTTGGTCGGCGTTGCGAAGCGAGCGTTGCCGCGACCGCCGCGACCGCCGCGGGCGACCACCAGGCGGTCATCGGCCTCGATCAGCTCGCCGACCCACTCGTCATCGGCACGGACGACCGTTCCGGGCGGCACGCGCACGACGAGGTCGCCGCCGTTGCGGCCGTGCGCCTTGCGGCCCAGCCCGCGTCCGCCCGGCGTTGCGCGGAAGTGGCGCCTGCGCTTGAAGTCGCCGAGGGTCGTCATCCCGGGCTCGACAACCAGCACGACGTCCCCGCCCTTTCCACCGTCGCCGCCATCGGGACCGCCGCGCGGCACGTGGGCCTCGCGGCGAAAGGTGCTGGCGCCGTCACCACCGTCGCCGCCGGAGACCAGGATGCGGGCGCGATCAGCGAACATCTGGCGCGAGCATAGCAACGCCGGCGACGAGCGCCGGCGTGGGTGCCATCGGCCGAGGAGAACCGGGAACTAGAAGTATCGCAGCGGGTTATCGATGAAGCCGTTCACGATCACCTCGAAGTGACAGTGCGGCCCGGTCGCGAGGCCCGTCATGCCGATGGCGCCGATGCCCTGGCCGGCGCCGACGTACTGCCCGGCACGGACCCAGATGCTGGACAGGTGGTTGTACACGGTCTGCATGCCGTTGCCGTGGTCGATCTGGATCACGTAGCCGCCACCGTTGTTCCGCCATCCGGCCCACGTCACCGTTCCGGACTGCGCGGCGACGATCTGCGATCCATACGGCGCCGCGATGTCGAGCGCAAGGTGGCCGGCGTGGTAGTACTGGCTGATCGTGCCGCCCGGAACGGGCCACACGAGTGCGCCCGTTGCCGCCGGACGCGCCGTGCGAGTCGACGGGACACCGACGCTGACGGTGCCGACGGACGCGCCGTTCGGGGCTGGCAGCGGCGTGGCGTCGGGATCCACCGGCACCGGGGTCGGCATCGGCTCATTCGGGCGACCCGCTGACGTGCCGCGATCAAGGAGCGTGGCCTGCTCCTCGATCATCGCATCGACGTCGTACGCGGTGGCTGTCAGCTCCTCGGTGGGCGCAGCGGCACCACGAACGCTGGAGACGAGAGAGAGGAAGCTACGGTCGGTGGATGGACCTGCGCCGTCATGGCCACCGGTGCTGCTGAACCCGGCGAAGGATGCGGCGACGACGAGTGTGACAACCGACAGGTGGGCGATCACCCGTGTGGGAACGTTGCTCTCGGTGACTCGGCGATAGAGCCGGCTCGGATCAGGCAATAGGAAGTCGAGCTCCGCCTACACGGGTTGATGGGTCAACGCTGCCGCATGATCCTGTCGGTCCGATCCGCTGGATCGCTCCCCCGACGGCCGATGGCCGGAATTCATGCTTGCGGCATCGTAGCAGCGCGGTTCTGGCCCGGCAACCGGAATGTGCACAGGGCGCGCGGTACTAACGGCTCGTGCGGAACGGAGGGGTCCGTCCCGGTTCAGGGCGCTTCGCTGGACAGCTGAAGCGCCGGCGATCCGAGACCGCTGAAGAGCTCGCTCCCCTCTCTAAGCGAGATCCATGCCACGCTTCTGCCGTCGGGTGCCGCGGGCAGCATGACGTCGAACGTCACCGACTCGCCAGGCGCCAGCGGCGGCACGGCCACGGTGAGCGGCTCCAGCGTGTCGGGCGGGAAGGCAAGGTACGGCTGGTCCGTCTCCTGCCAGCCGGCCACGAGATCGAGGTCGCTCGCCCAGGCCCCGGTGCCGTTGTTCGTCAGCGTCAGGCGGACCGGTCCATCGGGTACCGAAGTGGCCCAGAAGGGCGGGCCATCGCCGGGAACCGCGGACGGCGGCACTCCGTCAGCCGCACCGGCGAGGCCGATACGCGCGGCCACCGGTCGATCCTCGAAGAAGGCGGCGATGCCGTCGAAGAGGCCCGCCGCGACGGCGGCTTGACCCGTGTCCGATGCCAGCAGGTCGTGCTCGGCGCGCAGGGTGATCGAGCCGACCTCCGACAGCACCACCGGCATCAGGCCGCCGCGCGTCGGCTGCGCCCATCGGTTCGGACGCTCCTCGGTCTCCACCAGCAACGGCGGCGCGACGAGGTAGAAGTTGTGCGCAGTCGTGCCCCGGTCGCCTCGGTCGTAGTCGGCGACCTCGCCCAGGTGGGCGACGACGCCGCTCTCGATCGCATCGGCCAGACGCGCCGTCGCGTTCACGCCCCACGGCGTCTCATCGGTGTAGAAGGTCTCGCTGAAGGCGATCTCCACTGGCTGGCCGGCATCGAACGGCGAGTTGATGTGGATGCTCACCAGCGCATCCGCCCGGGACAGGTTCGCCAGGTCCAGGCGGGCCTGCAGCTCGTCGCGGGTGCGCGTCGCCTCGGGCTGATCGTCGTTGCCGAAGCCGGACATGCCGTCACCGTTGACGTCGCGGAATGGCGGGCCCTCGCAGTCGAGCGGCGGATAGTCGTCGCCGGCGAGCGCCTCGTCCGCGTCTCGGATCATGAGGACGCGTACGCCATCGGCCTCCAGCAGGTCACGCAGCGCCCGTGCGATGCCGAGCGTCAGCGTCTTCTCCGCAAGCTGGACTCCTCGCGCCGATGGGTCCGGCACGCCCCAGTCCAGGCAGCCGCCGTGGCCGGCATCGATCGCGACCACGATCGCGCCGGGGTTCGGAGGATAGATCTCACTGTCGGAGCCGGGGGCTGCCTCGATCGCGCCGGTGGTTGGCTCCGGCGCCCCAGCGGTCGGCATGGGCCGCGCGCTCGGCGCCTGAGTCGGAGTCGAGATCGGAAGGTCGGCGCCGCAGGCGGCCAGGAGCAGGACGATCGCCAGGCCCAGCGCACGAACGTGCACTGGAGCGCACGGAACTGCGAGGTTCACGCCTCTGCGGGGCACTTCTCGCTCAGACCTTGCGCCCGCGCGCAAACCCTGATCGGGACGCTCGTCAACTTCGCAGTTCCGTGCGGACCGCGGCGAACCATCCACGTCATGTGCTACCAGCGCGGCTCTGACGGGACGCACGGAACGCGAGGAACGACGGCGCTAGGCGCGTTCTGAGGCTTCGACGCTCTTCGACAGCGAGACCAGGAACTCGGCGTTGTTCTTGGTCTTGCCGAGTCGCTGCATGAGCAGCTCGATGCCCTCGTTGGGACCGACGGCCGAGAGCATGCGGCGCATGGTCCACACCATTCGCAGCTCGTTCTCGTCGAGCAGCAGCTCCTCGCGCCGGGTACCCGAGCGCAGGACGTCGATGGCCGGGAAGATGCGCTTCTCGCTGAGCTTGCGATCCAGGGCCAGCTCCATGTTGCCGGTGCCCTTGAACTCCTCGTAGATCACGTCGTCCATGCGTGAGCCGGTATCGACCAGGCAGGTCGCGATGATCGTGAGCGAGCCGCCGTGCTCGATGTTGCGCGCCGCGCCGAAGAAGCGCTTCGGCGGATAGAGCGCCACGGGGTCGACGCCACCCGACAGGGTCTTGCCGGAGGCCGGCAGCGCCAGGTTGTAGGCACGCGCCAGCCGCGTGATCGAATCGAGCAGGATCACCACGTCGCGGCCGGTCTCGACCTGGCGCTTGGCGATCTCGAGGCACATCTCCGCGACGCGCGTGTGATTCTCGGTCGGCTCGTCGAAGGTCGAGCTGTAGATCTCGCCGTTCACCGAGCGCTCCATGTCGGTGACTTCCTCGGGCCGCTCGCCGATGAGGGCGACCATCAGGAGCGCCTCCGGCGAGTTCTCGGTGATGCCGGCGGCGATCTGCTTGAGGACCGTCGTCTTGCCGGCCTTGGCCGGCGAGAGGATCAAGCCGCGCTGCCCTTTCCCGATCGGGCTGATCAGGTTGATGAGGCGCTGGGTGAGGTTCTTCTGATCGGTCTCGAGGTCGAACATCTCGTCCGGGAAGACCGGCACGAGGTTGTCGAAGTACGGGCGTCGCTTGGCCACCTCCGGCTCAACGCCGTTGACCGTGTCGACCCGCAGCAGGCCCCAGTACTTCTCCTGATCCTTCGGCTGGCGCGTCTGTCCGGTGACTCGATCACCGGTGCGGAGACCGAATCGGCGCACCTGCGAGGATGAGACGTAGATGTCGTTCGCGGACGGCATGACGCCGTTGACGCGCATGAAGCCGAAGCCCTCGTCGACGATCTCGAGGATGCCCTCGGCCACGCCTGGCTGGCCGTTGCGCTCGGGCTTCGACGGAGCCAGCGGGACGACGTCGAGCAGCTTGAGCACGAGGTCGGAGTGCTCCATCTCCTCGTGACCCTCGATGTCATGCTCGGCGGCCAGCTCGCGAAGCTCGTCGACGGACTTCGCCTGCAGATCGGCGAGGTTGAGGCCACCGTCCTCGTCGGCATCGGTCGGAAACGGACCGGTGTAGATCGACGAGTACTGGCCCGACGCGTAGTCGTTGCGGCGGCGCTGACTGAACCCACCGCGCTGATTCTGGCGGCGGGGGGCGTTGTCCTGGCGTCGTCGTGACCGGCGGCGCTGTTGCTGTGGTCGCGCGTCGTCGTTCACGATCGCCTCGCCTGCCAGCAGTGCTTCATGTAGGACCTGACCTCGATGAATTTCGGGGAGCCGTCCCTGCTGCACCATCCGCGGCCCTCGATGAGGCTACGGGTGAAGCGCCGGCAGGATTGGCAGTTGAACAGGTCGACCTCTGGGGCGGTCTCGGCCTCACGGTCGGGCTGTGCGTTCCGGGACTCGCGTGGGGTCAAACAGTCAGACCCAATGATCAAACCTTGCGGGTGCCGGCACGGGTGGTGATGTTGGGCCCGCCGTATCCGCTCATCTCACCGATGAGCCGCGTCCGGATCTGACGCAGGACGGGTCTCCAGTCCAGCCCATCATACCCGAGTTCGGCAAGCACGTCCTCGCGAGTCGTCGCCTGAGCGATGCGATCCACGAGCTGCGCCGATGCCGGATCGCGCCACCAATGCGTGCCGCTCCGCTGCTCGAGCACCTCGACCAGCATGCCGGCCAGCAGTGTCGACCTGATCTTCGTCGCCGACGCGAGCGGCCCGTCGAGGCCGATGAGGTACTCGGCCTCCGAGACCAGCACGCCGGTGACGCCCGAGAGGATGCCCTGGTGATACGCGCGCCGGAGCGCGGCGTCGTCGGTCGAGTACAGGCGAAGCTCGTACATCAGCTGACCGATGAGGCGGCGGAGCCGCCAGAGCCGGACGAAGGTCGCGAAGTCCGCGAAGGCGATCGCCTGGTCGGGGTCGACGCTCAGCTCGTCCACCAGCCACTCCCGCGAGCCGACCAGCGTGGAGAAGGCACCCCCGACCGCGACCGCTCCGACCGACTGAAGCGCCGCGTCGCCGCCGGCAAGCTGCCGCTCGGCCGCGCGCCAACCGGTCGTGTCGCCGTGATCCGCGGCCGGGCGACCGGCCGCAGCGAGGCCCGCCGTGACCGCACGCGCGCCGAACCAGCCATCCCATTCGCCGCCGCGCACTACGTGCCACAGGTCGGCCTCGGTGGCGTCACCCTGCTCGATGCCGATGAGCGCGAGATAGCGTCGGAGCGCGGCGAAGTACGGCGTCTCCGAATTGAGCGAGAAGCGCTCCAGGCTGACCGCCAGCTCGCGCGGATCGTCGCCCGCCCTGGCCGCGGCCTCGATCGGGTTGCCCGGAGCGGTCCACTCCGCCAGCCGTCGCTCGTAGAGCGGGTTCAGCCGGTCGACGGCCTCGAGGTAGGCGAGGTACATGCGATCGCGCGCGGCGCGCTGCTCGGTCCGCGCGATGCGCTCGGGGAGGTCGTCGAAGGCGATGCGCTCGCCGGCCCACATGACGATCGCACGCGATCGCGCCTCGGCAATGGCCGCGGCGGTATCGGTCGTTGCGGACTTGCGGCGGGCGAGGGCGCGGGTCGTCATCTGCTGCTCTCGACGGTGACGGCAGCCGCCCCGCGCTTCCGGGTCGGCACCGGCAGCGAGCCGGCAGCCGCGCCGACGAAGTCGCGGAACAGCGGATGCGGCCGGTTGGGACGGCTCTTGAGCTCCGGGTGGGCCTGCGTCGCGACGAACCACGGATGGTCACGCAGCTCGATGTACTCGACCAGGCGGCCGTCCGGCGACACGCCGCTGAATCGCATGCCCGCCTCGCTGAGCCGGTCCCGGTACGCGTTGTTGACCTCGAACCGATGGCGATGGCGCTCGTAGGCAATCTCGGTGCCGTACGCCTCTCGGACCTTCGAGCCCTCCTCCAGCCGCGCGGGATAGAGGCCGAGACGCATCGTCCCCCCCTTGTCCGTCACGTCGGCCTGGTCGGGCATGAGATCGATCACCGGGTGCTCCGTGAACACGTTGAACTCGCTCGAGTTCGCATCCTCCGTGCCGAGGGCCTCACGCGCGAACTCGATGACCGCGCACTGGAGGCCCAGGCAGAGGCCCAGGAACGGCACGTTGTTGCGCCGAGCCCAGCGAATGGCGCGGATCTTTCCCTCCACGCCACGGTAGCCGAAGCCGCCCGGCACGACCAGCCCCGCGACGCCGGCCAGCTCATCGGCCACTTGCTCCGGCTCGATGCGCTCCAGGTGCTCGGACCGGATCCATCGAACCTTGACCTCGACCTTGTGGTGCAGCGCGGCGTGCTTGAGGGCCTCGCCGACGCTGATGTACGCGTCGGGCAGCTCGGTGTACTTGCCGACGATCGCGATCTCGAGCTCGTGCCGCGGGGCGCGGATGCGGTTCACCAGCTCCTGCCACTCGGACAGGTCCGGCTCGCCGCCGGGCAGCTCCAGCTCACGGGTGATGAGCTTCCCGAGGCCGGCGCGCTCGAGCTGAATCGGGACCTCGTAGATGCTGCGCGCGGTCTTCAAGGGGATGACGGCGTGCACGTCGACATCGGTGAAGAGGCTGACCTTGTCGAGGATCTCGTCGTCGATCGCCTCGTCGCTGCGCAGGATGATGATGTCCGGCTGGATGCCGATGCCTCGCAGGGTCGAGACCGAATGCTGCGTCGGCTTCGTCTTGAGCTCGCCGGTTGCGCCGATCGACGGCAGCCAGGTCACGTGGACGTAGAGCACGTTCTTGCGGCCGACGTCCTTGCGCATCTGGCGGATCGCCTCCAGGAAGGGCAGCGACTCGATGTCGCCGACCGTTCCGCCAACCTCGACGATGACCACGCCGTGGGCCGCCAGGCCGCTGGCCGCGACGCTTCCCGTGCCCTCGCGCGCGACGCGCGCGATGCGCTCCTTGATCTCGTTGGTGATGTGCGGAATGACCTGGACCGTGCCACCGAGGTAGTCACCGCGCCGCTCCTTGGCGATGACGCTCTGGTAGATCCGCCCGGTGGTGACGTTGCTCGCCTGGCTCAGGTTCTCGTCGATGAACCGCTCGTAGTGGCCGAGGTCGAGGTCGGTCTCCGCTCCGTCATCGGTCACGAACACTTCACCGTGCTGGTACGGCGACATCGTGCCGGGATCGATGTTGATGTAGGGATCGAGCTTCAGGATGCTGACCGGCACGCCACGGGCCTTGAGGATGCGACCGATGCTGGCCGCCGTGATGCCCTTGCCGAGCGAGCTGGTGACGCCGCCCGTCACAAAGACGTACTTGGGCATCTGGACAGGGTCCTCCGCGTGCGGCTGGGCGTGGCGGAAGCGGCGCGACACGCGAGCAGGAGCGCCTAGGTCTGCTCGGGACGCAATCATAGCCGATTCGACCGCCACGCATGCCCGCAGGGGGCCGTGGTTGTCACTCCGATCGTATGGATATCTGCCGCCCGAGTGAATGCACCACAGGGAGATGCCCATGCGCAGAATCGTCATTCCCTTCATCGTCGTGCTGGCGCTCGCCATCCCGACACTCGCCATCGCACGCTCGGGAGCCACCTTCCGGGCCCAGCTGAAGGAGCTGAACGGCTCCGGAGTCAGCGGCACCATCTGGGTGACGCAGAGCGGCGATACCCTCACCGTCACGCTCGAGGCAGCGGGCCTCGAGCCGGTCCAAAGCCACCTGCGGCACATCCACGGCCAGGGCGACGGCGTGTCGAACGCCGGTGCGTCCGGCGTGCAGATGTCGAAGTGCCCGACGCCCGCCGCGGATGCGAACAACAACGGGCTGGTCGAGTTCGCCGAGGGCCTGAGCGACTACGGTGGCGTGGCGCAGGACCTGGGGACGTTCTCCACGCCCACCGGCGTGGTGAGCATGACCACCACCCTGACCGGTGTCGACCTCAGCGATCTGCTGCCGCTCGACAGCCGCGCGGTCGTCATCCACGGGCTCACCGTCGACGGGACCTACATCCCGTCTCTGCCCGTGGCCTGCGGCCAGCTTCATGCCCAGGGCTGAAGCTCGACGAAGGGCGTGCCGCCTCGCTGAGCGGGGCGGCACGCTACTGTCCGGTCCCCTCCGCCGAGCCCGTCGTCTCCTCGGCGTCCTCACCGAGCTTCAGGGCGCAGACGATCTCGCGATCATCGGCGTCCTCCCACGTCTGGCGTGACGGCGTCACCGATGTGATCCAGTACTGCGAGTCGGCGTACGCGATGCCGACGTAGTCCTCGAAGTACGGCTGGCAGGCGCTGTCGGCGTATTCGAGGAGCGCATCGTCTCCGGGATACGGCGCATCGATGCCGGCCTCGTGATTGAAGATCGCGAAGGCCTCGTAGGTGTGCGGCGTGTCGCAGTCGAGAATGGTGACGGTGTCGACCTGATCGCCGCTCGCGTCGAAGCAATCGCCGCTCTCGAGGTCGAAGACGCTCGTCTCCTCGCCCTCGCCGGGGTTGGCCGACGCCGATGCGAGGGCCGAGGCCGAAGGTGCGATCGGCTCACTGGCGGTGGCGAGAACGCTCGGCGAGGCGGTCGGCGTCGAATCGTTGCTGTCGCACGCCACCAGCACGAGGGCGGCCAACGCAACGCCAAGGAGCGACAAGGACCGATGCGTACCACTGATCAATTCGGTGTATCTCCCGTTGCGAAGGCCATGACCGGGACAGGCTGCACGAAGGACGCCAGCGTAGGATGCGCCGATGGTGGCGATCGTGCGCCTCGTTCACCCCGCGCCGACGGTGGCCGTTGTCGCGTTGTCCGCGGCGCTCGCCTTCATCCTGGCGGACCAGTCCGGCCCCGTCTCGCTCGGGCGCCTGGCACTGACGACGGCCACGGTGCTCGGCTCGCAGGTCCTGACCGGCGCGCTCAACGACTGGACGGATCGCGACCGCGATCGCCTCGCGCGGCGCAGGAAGCCGATCGTCGAAGGGCAGGTGACACCGCGCGCGGCCCTTGCACTCGCCGCTGCCGGTGGAGCCCTGCAGCTGGCGGCATCGGTTCCGCTCGGAGCGCTGGCGCTCCTGATCGGCGTCGCCGCATCGGCCTCCGCGATCGCCTACAACCTGTGGCTGTCGCGGACCCCGCTGTCGGTGCTGCCCTACCTCGTCAGCTTCGGCCTGCTGCCGCTGTGGATCGCGGCCGGCATGGACGTGCCGCTATCCCGGGTGGCTGCTGCGCCGCTGCTGGTCGGCCCGTTCGCCGCGGCAGCGCACCTGGCCAACACCCTGCGCGACTTCCAGACCGATCAGCGGACCGGCTCCCGCAACCTGGCCCAGGTGCTGGGCCGACGCCGAGCCTTCGCGATTGCCTTCGGGATGGCCATGGCCGTCGGTATTGGAGTCGGTGCGTCGTTCCTGCTCGGCGGGAAGGTCGGCGCCGTCACCGCCGTGCTCGGCCTGGCCGGATTGGCGGCGATCGGACAGGGGGTTGCGGGTCCGCGTCGCCTGTGGGGCGGGATGCTGGTGGCCGCCGTGCTCTGGACGACTGCCTGGGCGCTCGGCACGGGCTGAAAGCTCACAGGGGCCGAGGGCAGTTGATCCGACCACGGTGCGGGTTGGGAGAGCCGTGAAGCAGGCGGGTTCTCGGCCCATGTGAACAACAGCCGATGAGTGGCTGAAGTATCGCCCCACGAGAGGCCTGGCCAGGCTACGCCGAATCAGCGTGGCCAGACGTTCAATGGGGCGAGAATTCGGCCAATCAGTGACCGTTGTTCACGCCCCATGAGAACCGACACTCAGATCGCGTCGTCGAGCTCCATCTCCTCGTCATCGGTCTCTTCGGTCAGCTTCAGCCAGACGAAGAGGCCGGCAAGGATGGTGAGCGGGATCACGATCATGGCGGCGACGAGCGCCGCGATGGAGATGAGAAGAACCTTGACCGCCTTCATGGAGGTCTCCTGTGTTACTGGGCGCCGCTGGGCTCCGGCGCGGGCTGCTGTCGCTGCTCAGGTGCGGCCTGGATCATAGCCAAGATCTCGTCCCGAGTGAACTCGGAGAGCTGGTGCGCGGAGCGAGATCCTGAGACGCCGAACAGGCGCAGCACGAATGAGCCGTCCTGCTCGAACAGGAAGACGTCATGCGCCTTCTGGTTGTCGATATAGGCGCCGATGATCCGCATCGCCAGCTCGCTGTAATTCGTCAGGTCCGGGTGCGGGACGTCGCGATCGGCCGATCCGCGCTTGGCGGAGCTGGCGTCCATGAGCTCCGCGACCTGCTCGTCGGTCAGCTCGTACGTCCGCTTGACCGTCGCGCCGAAGCTGTCGGAATCGGCTCCTCCGCTCTGGAGGCCGAGGCCCTGGAGCACGAACCCGCCCTCCAGCTCGAGCAGCAGCAGATCCTTGAGGTGCTCCTGGTCGGCGAAGGCGCCGATGCTGCGCAGCACCTCCTCCCAGTCCTGGCGCGGGCTCCCGTCGTAGATGCGCATGGCTTCCGCCGTCCCTCCGCTCCACTTGCCGACCGGCCGCCCGAGCATACCGCCCGAATCGGTCAGGTCAAGGCCGATGCGATCGCGCCGGCGGTGCGCGCGTTGTTGACGATGAGGCCGATGTTGACGCCGAGCGTCCGTCCCCCGGATGCGGCCGCGAGATGTCCGAGGAGGTGCGGGGTGACCGCGCCGCCGCTGATGCCGCGCACCTGGGCGTCCGCCATCGCCTCGGCCAGCCAGGCGTCGATCGCCGCGGCATCGATGGCAAGATCCGCGGGCGGCGGCTGGACGATGAGCATCCCACCCGCACCCGGGATGCGGCGGTGGGCCGCGATGGTGGCCGCGGCGGCGTCGGGTCCGTCCACGCGATGTCCCAGGCGCAGGCCGGACGAGACGCTGTAGAAGGCGGGCAGCTCGTCCACGCCGTAGCCGATGACCGGCACGCGGCGCGTCTCGAGCAGCTCGAGCGTGGCTGGCATGTCGAGGATCGACTTCGCGCCCGATGAGATGACGGCCACGGGGGTGGCCGCCAGCTCGTCGATGTCGCTGGAGACGTCGAAGCTGTGCGACGCGCCACGGTGCACGCCGCCGATGCCGCCGGTCGCGAACACGCCGATGCCGGCCGCGTGAGCCGCGCGCATCGTCGCGCTGACGGTGGTCGAGGCCAGTGCCTTGCGCGCGAGGAGCGGGCCGATGTCACGCGACGCCGCCTTGGCGATGGCACGCTCCGGATCGGCGAGCCGCGTCAGCAGCTCCCGGTCCGCACCGACGATGACCGTGCCAGCCTCCAGGGCGATCGTGGCCGGAACCGCCCCCGACGCGCGGACCGCCTGCTCGGCAGCCATGGCGGTCTCGAGGTTGTGCGGGACCGGCAGGCCCTGCGAGATCAGGCTCGACTCGAGAGCGACCACCGCGCGGCCGTGGTCGAGCGCATCGCGCACGTCGTCGGAGATGCGCAGCCAGCCGTCGTTCATGGCGTCCATTGTCACTGCTCGCCGGCGACCCGTGCCTGGGCCCCGGCGACCTGCGTGACCGCGCGGGCGGCTGAGAGGGCCTCGGCCAGCGCCGGCTCGAGCGCCTCTGCCGCCGGCGGCCAGCTCATGCCGGCGAGCGCGGCGATCAGCGCCGCCGCGAAGGCATCGCCCGCGCCGGTCGTATCGAGTGCCGCGACCGGCTCGTGGCCGACGCGCACCGTGCTGCCCGCGACGGCGGCACGTGCACCGTCGGCATCTGTGACGACGACGATGGCGTCGAACGCGTCCGCCAGGGCGACGGCCGGGTCGGCCGCGGCATCGGAGAGAGCGTTCGCTTCGTCCGCGTTGAGCACCAGCAGTCCGGGCGCCAGCATCCTGAGCGCCGAGCGCCACGCTTCGACCTGCGCCTCGTCGAGCGCGCAGCCAACGACGGCGCGACGTTCCGGCCACCGGTGCGTGCGGAGGTCGCTCACGTTCGGCTCGGTCAGGACGTAGCCCGACACCACCAGCCACGCCGCATCCGTCGCCGCGAGTGGCGCGCCAAGGAGCGGCACGCGCTGGCTGAGCATCGTTCGCTGGCCACGACCGTCGACGAGCACCACCACCGTCCCGGTGGCGGATGCCTCGACCGCGTCGAGCGTCACGCCGTCGCGCGCCAGCGCGGATCGGACGAGGTCGCCGGCCGGATCGGTGCCGAGGGCGCAGCGCAGGCGGACCGATACGCCACGCCGTGCGAGGCGCACCGCCAGGTTCGCGCCCTGGCCGCCGGGCTCGAGTCGGATCGCGGCCGGCACGTCTGCGCCGGGGCGCATCGGCTGCGCGGGCGTCGCCTGCACGTCCAGCAAAGCATCGCCCAGGACGAGGACCTGCGGCACCACGATCAGAGCGGTCGGCGCGACGCGAAGCCCTCGCTGGTCGTGTGCCACCACGCCAGCTCGGGGTCGGAGAGGCGCCAGCACAGCCACGCCGGCTCGCCATCCCGGACGGTCGGGATGTCGACGAGCCCGGCATCGAGATCGCGGACCATGACGCCCAGCGACCGGAGGTGGTCGAGCAGGGCCATCACGTCGTCACCTGGCTCGCCCGGCCGCCGACGCTCGACGGCGAGCGCCAGCAGCGTGCTGCGGATCTCCGGCAGCAGCGCCCGAGCCTCGTCGACGGAGTAGGTCACCGCATCGGCCATTGCCGGCGGATGGTAGTGCTAGCATCGAGAGCGGGATGGGCCTGCTCCGCATCGCGACGGCGCCCTTCCGACGCCGGAGGTGACGCGAAGGCGCCATGACCGACGAACGAGGCCGCGGCCCCCGCGGCATCAACGACGAGGCTCCGCCCGGAGCCGACCCGTACACCGCCTACGACGACTTCAACCTGCCCGCCTACGTCGGGATTCCCAGCTTCCAGAAGCTGCCGTGGATCACCGATGCCGATGCGCTGGCGCGCGAGCGGCCCGACGTCGCCATCGTCGGCGCTCCCTTCGACGACGCGGTCAGCCACCGCCCCGGGGCGCGCTTCGGGCCGCGCGCGATCCGCCAGGCCAGTTACCACGCCGGGGCCATCAACTCGCTCCAGCTCGGGATCGAGCCGTACGACTGGCTCAACGTGGTCGACGCCGGCGACGCGCCGGTGACGCCGATGGATCTCGAGCGCGGCCACGCGGTCATCGAGCGCAAGGTGCGGGACGTCACGCGCAGCGGCGCGATCCCGATCGTGCTCGGCGGGGACCACTCCATCACGTATCCGTCGGCGACGGCGGTCAGCGCCGCGGTCGCCCCGCGCCGCCTCGGGATCGTCCACTTCGACGCCCACGCCGATGCCGCCAACTCGACCTGGGGCAACCTGCGCTCGCACGGCACGCCCATGCGGCGCCTGATCGAGTCGGGCGCCGTCGACGGCCGCAACTTCGTGCAGGTCGGCCTGCGTGGCTACTGGCCGGGGACCGACACGCTCGAGTGGATGCGCGAGCAGGGCATGCGCTGGCACCTCATGACCGAGATCGAGGAGCGCGGCGCGGAGGCGGTCATCACGGACGCCATCGCCCAGGCCCTGGATGGACCGGAGGTGATCTACCTGTCGGTCGACATCGACGTCATCGATCCGGGCATGGCGCCCGGGACCGGCACGCCGGAGCCCGGCGGCATGCTGACGCGGGAGCTGTTGCGCGCCGTGCGCCAGGTCGTGTCGTCAGTCGAGCTGGCCGGAATGGACGTCGTGGAGGTCGCACCGCCATTCGACCACGCCGAGGTCACCGCGGCAGCGGCGCATCGGTGTGTGCTGGAGGCGATCAGCGCACTGGCGGCAAAGCGTCGCGCGTCGGGCGCGCGCCGGATCGCCGAGCTCGGCGCCGTGACCGAGTCATCGGCCGGCGGCTGAGGTTCAGCCGCCCCGGGTGAAGGTCGTCGTCGCGACCGCTTCGCCGTTGCGCACGGCGGTCAGGGTGTAGTCACCGGGCGGCAGATTGCCCGCGGTGAACGTCGAGTAGTAGTAGCCGTCTCCGCCGCCGCCCAGGGTGTACGGACCGCCGGGGATCGTGCCCGGTGGGCCGCTGAGCACCGCATTGAACGTGTCGCCGGCGGACGCATCGGTGAAGCGCACGAGGGCCGTGAACGAGCCAGCGCCGGGCGGCAGGGTACCGAGCTGTCCGTTGCACGCGTCGCCGGAGATCGACTCGCAGGCGAGAACCACGGCCGAGAAGCCGGGCTGGTCCGCCGTTGCGGGCGTCGGCGTGGCTGCCAACGTGGGCGTGGGCGCCACCGTGGGGATCGGGGTCGCGGCCGGCGCACTGGACTGGAGCACCGCGCCGCCCGGCTGGCCGACGACGATCGAAGGCGACGGACTCTCGATGTCGGCGGCGGGCTCGCCATCGGTCCCGCGCGGCCAGAAGATGATGGCCGCCGCAAGGACCAGGACGACGGCGATGGGAATGCGGAGCTGCTCGAACGTCAGGCCGGACATCTGAGTGGTGCGGGTGTGCAGATCCGGGGCCAGTCCCGGTCAGGTGACCTCGAAGCTGGTCGATCCAGCGGGCTCACCGTTGCGGTTGATCTCGACCTGGTACGTCCCCGTTGGCAGGCCGCTGAACGGGAAGTAGGTCCACCCGCCGGGGCAGGTCGGTGAGCACCCGATCTGGGCCAAATCGATCGAGCCGTCTTCCGTGGAGCCGTCGGGCAGGATCAGCGTCACGCCGATCACATCGGCCTGGGTGCCATTCTTGAATCCGACCCAGATCCAGACCGACCCGCTGTTGACCGCGCCGTTCGAATCGCAACCGTCGCCGCTGGCGCTGCCCGGGATGCACGGCTGTGCCTCGGCGCTGAACCCATCCGGGAAGACGACGGGACCCCCGCTCTCGCTCGGTGATCCGCTGGGGCCGGCACTGGCACTTGGCGCGACGCTCTCGGACGGTTCGACGGCCACGGAGGCAGTGGCCGACGGGCTCGGCGTGTCGGTCAGCTCGCCGGTGCCGGGGCTGCCACTGAAGATGCCCGCCAGGAGAGCACCGCCCAGCAGGGCCACCACCCCGAGCGCCAGGAAGCCGACGATCGCGAGCGCTCCCCCACCGGAACGGCGCTCGCGCGAATCCTCCCAGTCGTCGTAGGCGTACTCGTACTCCTCGCCCTCGTATGCGGCATCGTCGAAGTTGTCGACGTGTTCCGGCTCCGGCTCGTCCGTGACCGGAACGTCCGATGGCGGCGGCGCATACGCCGCGGTTGGCGGTGGCGCGGCGGCAGGTGTGGGCGCCGCGGCCGGCCGAGCCCACTCGTCGCGGTCACGGGTCAGGTCGGGCGGCGGAGCGGCGACTGCCGGCTCCTCGGGCTCCTGGAGATAGTCGCGACGCCGATCGGTCGCGCCAGTTCGCCCGCGCCGCGCCTGCGCGTCCTGTGGATCGGGCTCGAAGCGCTCGTATCCGGCCGGCTCGTCGTCCACCGCGCCGCCGCGACGGTACGGGTCACCGCCGGTGCGTCGCGCGCGGATGCGCTCCTGGAGCTCGTCGCGGTCCATGCCGCGCGGCCGAATGCGCGCATCGGGCGGAATGGCCGATCCGCACTGCGTGCAGAACGCGGCCGGGGGCGTGGATCGGTGACAGGTCGGGCAGCGGATCTCGCCCGGCTTCGGGGTCGCCATCGCTGCGCATTGTGACGGCCCGCGCCGTTGCGTGCACGCATCAGCGCCACGGGTTCAATCAACCCGGAGCGATCAGGCGCCCGGACGCTTCCACTCGCTGCCATCGGCGAAGCGCTCGCGCTTCCAGATCGGCAGGCGCTCCTTGATCGCCTCGATGACGAACCGATTGGCCTCGTATGCCTGGGCCCGGTGCACCGCCGCGGTCACGATGGCGACGGCCGCCTCGCCGATGGGCACGACGCCGAATCGGTGGACGACCGCCACGCGTGCGCCGAACCGCGTCTCCGCCTCGGCGCCGATCTCGTCGAGCACCGACGCCGCCATCTCGGGATAGACCTCGTACTCGAGCTCGATGACGCGACGGCCATCATCGGCGACGTCGCGAGCGCGCCCGACGAACGTGACGAGCGCGCCGTGCGACGGACCTGCGGCCGACGCCTCCAGGGCCTCGACATCGATCGGCTGGTCGGTCAGGCTGCCGGCACCGCCGCTGACCGGGGGCAGGAAGGCGACGGCGTCGCCATCGGCGAGGGCGACATCCCACGGTGCGTACACGCCGTTGCGCGCGGCGCGCACGTACGGCCGGTGCGGCTCCACGGCGGGGTAGCGGCTCTGGAGCGCGGTCCACGCGTCGGCGACCGTTGCGTCATCGCCGAGGTCGACCTCGAAGCGATCGGCCGAGAGCTCGCGCAGCGAGGCGAAGGTGCGAAGCGTGACCCGCATCGGCTCAGACGGGGACGCCGGTCAGGTAGGTGATGCTGGCACCGGCGATCGAGCCGGCCATGATCAGCGCCAGGCCGATGTAGAGCAGCCCGGTCGATGCCTGCAGCGATGAGGCATTCGAGGCGAGGAGCGCCAGCACGGTCGCCCCGATCGGCAGGACGATCCCGACGCCGAGGCGAAGCCAGGTGAGGATGCCGATACCACCCTCGAGCGCATCGGTCCCGCCGGACGCAATGGCGATGACGAAGGCGACCGCCTGGAGCCCGAGCGCGACCATCAGCAGCCACATCATCCGTCGCAGCGGTGTCGGTGACAGCTTCGGCGTGACCAGGTACCAATGGCCGAGGAGCATGGCCGCGTTCACCGCGCCAAGCGCCAGGGCGGCGAGGACGAGCTGGCCGGCGAATAGGGGCGGGCTGACGCTGCCGCCGGCGGCGGCAAGGACAACGAGCGCGCCGATGCCGACGAGACCGGTGCCGATGGCGAGGCCACTGCGCGGCCATTTCGCGATGGAGGCGACGAGGTAGGCGGCGGACCCGGCGGCGAAGACCAGGGTCAGCGGTCGCCGCAGCGACTCGGTGGCCGATGCCTGCGAGGCCGGTGGCAGAGCGAGGTCGCTCACCACCAGGATGGCGGCGAAGGCGACCAGCAGCCAGGCCATGAACAGCCGATAGCCACGCGTCGTGCCGCCCAGCCGCTCAGTCAGGCCGACGACGAGCAGCGTCCCCGCCGAGAGGGCGGCCCAGAAGATCCAGTTGACGAAGAGGATGGCCTCGATCTGCACGAGTGCGTCAGGCCGCTCCGCGCTCGCGGGCGAGCGAGCCGGTGAGGCCGATCTCGACCCAGCCGTCCGTGATGCGGACCGGGAAGGTCTCGACCGGCTCGGTGGCCGGCGGCACGACGGCCGCGCCGGTACGCACGTCGAAACACCCGTTGTGCCAGGCGCAGATGAGCACACCCTCGCGCGGATCGAAGCCTGCCTCGGACAGCGGGAAGTCGCGGTGCGAGCAGTTGTTCTGGACGGCGAAGAACTCGCCGGCATGGCGAACGAGCACGACCGGCGTGCCATCGATCTCGACCGGGATGAGCTCGCCGTCGCGCAGCTCATCGGCACGCAGGATCCGGGCGTACCGGGTCGCCGCCAGCGTCATCGCTCGCCGAGCCGCTGCTGGGCATCCCTCGACATCGCCGGATTCACACGACGGCTGCAGGCGGCGCGGACCGATGCCTTCAGATCGCCAACATGCCTGACCGGGTGTGAATTTCGGTGACTGCGACCCGACAGGACCGTGGATGCGGCCCGATTCACGCCCGCGGGCAGCCGCCACGTGAATTCGGCGATTTGGCGGCTTCTCACGGCACTCACCGTGCTCACCGCGAGGCG
This sequence comes from Candidatus Limnocylindria bacterium, assembly GCA_036380955.1. GTDB lineage: Bacteria > Chloroflexota > Limnocylindria > QHBO01 > QHBO01 > JACDBZ01. The sequence goes on from DASVDT010000160.1 coordinate 18,273, forward strand.
GGTGTGCGGGCGAAGGCCAGCAGCCGTGGCTCGGTCATGTCCTCGATGCTCCAGCGCAGGCCCTCGCGGCCAAGCCCCGAGTCCTTGACGCCGCCGTACGGCATCGCGTCCGTGCGCCAGGTCGGGATGTCGTTGACGATGATCCCGCCCATGTCGAGCTCGTCGTGGGCGAGCAGCGTGTGGTCGAGCGACGACGTGAAGATGCCGCATTGGAGGCCGAATCGGCTGTCGTTGATATCGCGCAGCGCATCGGCAAAGGAGTCGACCGCGAAGAGGTTGACGACCGGTGCGAAGGCCTCCTCCGAGCAGATCATCGCGTCACGCGGGACGTCGGCGAGGACGGTCGGGCCGAACCATCGGCCGTCGGCGTCGCCGCGCACCAGCGCCCGGGCACCGGATGCGAGGGCATCGGCAACCCAGCCATCGGTGCGCTGCACGGCCTTCTCGTCGACCATCGGCCCGAGCTCGGTTTCCGGATCGAGTGGATCGCCCACCTTCACGCGCCGCGTCCGCTCGATGAAGCGACGCTCGAACTCGTCGTAGATGTCGCGCACGACGTAGATGCGCTGGACGCTGATGCACACCTGGCCGGCATACGCGAAGGAGCCGTACACCAGGCGCTCGACCGCCCAGTCCAGGTCCGCGGTCTCGTCGACGACGGCCCCGGCGTTGCCCCCGAGCTCCAGCACGACCTTCTTCTTGCCGGCCTCTGCCTTCATCTTCCAGCCGACGCTCGGCGATCCGGTGAACGAGAGGAGCTTGAAGCGGTCGTCACCGACCATGGCGTCGCCGGTGGGCCGGTCCATGGGCAGGATGCTGACCGCTCCCTTCGGCAGGTCGGTCTCGGCGAGGTATCCCGCCACGCGCAGCATCGAGAGCGGGTCCTTCGACGGCGGCTTGAGGACGATGCTGCATCCCGCCGCGATTGCCGGCGCGACCTTGTGCGCGGCCAGGTTCAGCGGGAAATTGAAGGGGCTGATGCCGGCGACCGGGCCGATGGGATAGCGTCGCACGATCCCATGCCGCCCCTTGTTGGCCGGCGCCCAATCGAGCGGCAGCCACTCGCCGTTGATGCGGGTCGACTCCTCGGCCGCGATCCGGAAGGTGAGCGCGCCGCGGGCCACCTCGCCGCGGGCATCCTTGATTGGCTTGCCGGACTCGCGTGAGAGGAGCACCGCGAGCTCGTCGGCGTCGCGCTCGATGCAGCCGGCGACGTGCATGAGCGCATCGCGCCGGGCGTAGGACGGGAGCCGCTTCGTCTCCTCGAACGCGTCCACGGCCGCACTCGTCGCGCGCTCGAGCTCGTCGGCTCCGGCCTGGAAGGTGGTGGCGACGACCGCTCCATCGGCTGGATTGCGCACCTCGAGCGGGGTGCCCGCTTCGACGAATTCGCCCGCCAGGTAGATGGGGATGGAGGGCGCTCGGACCTCGGTCGTCATGATCGGCATTCTACGTCCGAATCTCGCCCGACTCAGGCATCGGCCCTGGGGGGCTACCACATCACCTGCGAGCCCCACCCGATCAGGAGATGGCGGTGGTCGTCGAGGGCTGATCCGCCTTCGCCGAAACAACTTGCTACCATCGGGGGGCATGAACCCCCTCTACATCGCGCTGGAGCTTGGTGCTGCCGCGTTCTTCGTCATCGCCGGCTGGCTCGCGTTCCGGCGCGGCCGGCTCCCGTTCCTCGAGCTCGTCAGCGCCGCGACGTTCGGGCTGCTGCTCGAGGAGGGCGACCAGCTCATCTTCGAGACATACCACTACTCGCCCGACTTCATGCTGACCATCGACCGGGCACCGGTCGTCATCGGCCTGACCTGGGCGGTGATCATCGCGGGCGCCATGCGCATCACCGATGCGCTCGGCGTGCGCCGCCGATACGCGCCGGTGGTCGACAGCGTCCTCGCCATCATGCTCGACCTCGCCTTCGACGCGGTCGCGATTCGCATGGGCCTGTGGACGTGGCGGGACATCGGTCCGGAAATGGGCTGGTTCGGCGTTCCGGGTGGCAACTTCTACGCGTGGCTGTTCGTCACGTTCGGCTTCAGCCTCGTCACGCGACGGCTGCGCGATGCCGCACAGCGCCGCCCAGGCCTCGAGTGGCTCCAGCTGCTCGTCCCGATCCCAGCCTTTGCCATCCTGCTGACGAGCATCGTCCCGTTCGCGATCGTCAAGCCACTCGTCGACTCCGATCCCGGCGGTGGGCTCGCGCTCTTCGCGCTCACCCTGGGCGCGTTCGTGGCGCTCGGCGCGTGGGCGATCTGGGGACCGGACCGCATCCGCCCGAACGGTGCAGGCGTCGCCATCCTCGATCTGCGCCTGACGTTTCTGACGCGGCTCGCGATCCACCTCTTCTTCCTCGGCGCCCTCGTCGCGACGGGCATCGCCGTGCGCGAGCCGATGCTGCTGGTCGTGGCGCTGGTGATGCTGGGCACGGAGGCGCCGCTGAGCGTGCTGGTGCATCGGCGCAAGCGCGACTGGGAGCGGGCGGCCGATCCGGCCGGGGCGCGGGCGAACGTCGCCGGCAGCGAACCCGCCGCGCTACCGTAGCGGCGTGAGCGCTGACATCCGGCCGTCGCTCGATCTCGACGCCTGCGTCGAGCACCTGCGCGGCCTCATCCGCATCCCCTCCGTCAACCCGCCGGGAGGTGGCCCGGATGTGGCCGCCGGCCGCGATCCGCGGGGTGGCGAGACGGCGGCCGCCCAGTACTGCGCCGACGTGCTCTCCGGTGACGGCATCGAGGCCGAGGTCATCGAGCTGACCGAGGGCCGCGGCTCGGTCTTCGCACGGCTCCGGGCCAACGGCCCTGCCACGGACCCGCCGCTCATCCTGCTGAGCCACATCGACGTCGTGCCGGTCGACGCCGAGTCGTGGACCCGCGACCCATTCGGTGGCGAACTCGTCGACGGCGTGGTCTGGGGCCGCGGGGCGGTCGACATGAAGAACATGGTGGCCATGGAGCTCGGCGTGATGCTGGCATTGAAGCGCTCCGGCGCCGAGCTGCGGCGTGACGTCATCTTCGCCGCCGTTGCCGACGAGGAGGCCGGTGGCGAGCACGGCGCCCGCGGCCTCGTCGAGCAGCGCCCGGAGCTGTTCCATGACGGTGACGGGCGCCCGGCCGCGGCGGCCATCAACGAGGTCGGCGGCTACTCGATGACCATCGGCGACCATCGCTTCTACACCGTCCAGGTGGCCGAGAAGGGCATCGCCTGGACCCGGGTCCGGACCACCGGCACACCGGGCCACGGCTCGATGCCGCACCCCGACAACGCGGCCATCAAGCTCGCCAACGCGGTGGCGGCCATCGCCACCGACCAGGCGAAACGGCCGATGCGCATCATCCCGGTCGTGTACGACTTCCTGGCCGGCATCGGCCTCGCCGACGTTGCCGAGCTCGCCGAAAGCGACCCGCGCGCCGCCTCCGCCGCTCTCGAGACCGCGGTTGACGACCCCGTCCTGCGCCGATCGATCGACGCCATGCTGCGCGACACGGTCACGCCGAACGTCGTGCACGCCGGCAAGAAGGTGAACGTCATCCCCGGAGCGGGCGAGGCCGAGATCGACGTCCGGACGCTGCCGGGCACCGATCAGGCCGCACTGCTGGCCCACCTCCAGGCGGTCGTCGGGGCCGATGCGACGGTCGAGTCGGTCGTGAGTCTGCCGGCCGTGGAGTGGCCAGCCGACGCCGAGATCGTCGGCCTCATGCACGAGGCGCTGCGTGCCGCAGACCCCGAGGCGACGTCGGTACCGATGATGATCACGCCCGGGACCGATGCGAAGGCACTCGCCCAGATCGGCATTCCCTGCTACGGCTTCGCTCCGCTCCGCCTGGATCCGGGCGTGCCGTTCCTATCGGTCTTTCATGGTCATGACGAGCGACTCCCGGTGAGCGCGCTTGCCTTCGGGCTGCCCGTGCTGGCCGATGTCGTCGCTCGGTACGCCACGCGCGGCTGAGCGGGCGGAATTCGGCCATTTCGGCACGCTCGGCTATACTCGCGCGACGACTCCGCCATCAGCCACGAATTGACTCAGACCACCGATGCGGGTGACGCGCCGACCGCGCGCACCGTCGCTTTCGTCTTCCCCGGCCAGGGCTCCCAGTACGTCGGCATGGGCGCCGACCTGGTCGCGCGATCCCCCGCCGCAGCCGCTGCCTTCGAGCGCGCCGATGCGGCGCTCGGCATTCCCCTGTCCCGCATGATCCTGGAGGGCCCGGCGGAGGAGCTGGACCAGACGATCAACGCCCAGCCCGCGATCCTCGCCACCAGCGTCGCCTTCCTGGAGGCGATGCGCGAGGAGGCGCGCGAGGCCGGCATCGAGATCGTGCCGCGCGCGGTGGCCGGCCACTCCGCCGGCCAGTACGCAGCCGCGGTCGCGGCCGACGCCATCGACTATGCCGACGCGCTGCGGCTGGTTCGAGAGCGCGGGCGGATCATGCAGGAGCGCGGCATCGACGGCGGCATGGGCGCGGTCATCGGCCTCTCCGACGAACAGGTCGACGAGATCGTCGAGGCGGCGCGCGAGCACGGCGAGATCAGCGTCGCCAATGCCAACGCGCCGGGCCAGATCGTCCTGTCGGGCGTCATCCCGGCGCTCGTCTTCGCGCTCGAGATGAGCAAGACGGTCGGCGCCCGCAAGGCGGTCCGCCTCACCGTCAGCGTGGCCAGCCACTCGCCGCTCATGCGCCGCGCCCGCGACGAGTTCGGCCGCATCCTGACCAAGGTTCCGTTCCGCGACCCGAAGGTGCCGATGCTCGGGAACGTGCACGCCTCGGTCATCCACACCGCCGAGGGCCTGCGGCTCGAGCTCAGTGAGCACCTCGTGCACGGCGTCCAGTGGACCGCCACCGTGCGGCGCATGGCGGGCAACGGCATCACCGACTTCGTCGAGGTCGGCCCGGGTCGCGTCCTGTCCGGCCTCATCCGCCGCATCAGCCCCGAGGCCGTGACCCATGCGCTCGACATCCCAGGCCCGCGGACCTGGATCGCGGCGCTGCGCGAGGAGACCGCGTGACGCCTCGCCGGGCGGTGGTGACCGGCCTCGGAATCGTGTCGCCGGTCGGAATCGGAGCCGATGCCACCTGGGACGCGCTCGTCTCTGGACGGTCGGGCATCGACCGCATCACCCTGTTCGACACCTCGCCCTTCGAGGTCGACGTTGCCGGTGAGGTCAAGGGCTTCGACGCGACGCAGTTCATGGAGCCCAAGGACGTTCGTCGCCACGACCGCAATACCCATTTCGCGGTCGCCGCCACCGGCGAGGCACTCCGTGACGCAGGGCTGCTGGGCGATGACGGCCACGTCAACGGCGATGTGAATGCGGACCGCTTCGGGATGGTCTTCGGGACCGGCATCGGCGGGATCGGGATGCTGCTCGATGGACAGAAGACGCTCGACGAGCGCGGCCCGCGGCGGGTCTCGCCGTTCCTCCTGCCGCACATGCTCCCCGACTCCGCCTCCGGCCAGGTTGCGATCCAGTACGGCATCCGCGGTCCGAACATGGCGGTGGTGAGCGCCTGTGCCACCGGTGGCCATGCCGTCGGCGAGGCGATGGAGGCGATCGTCCGCGGGCAGGCCGACATCATGCTCGGCGCCGGAACGGAGGCTCCGCTGGTGCCGCTGGCCTTCGCGGGCTTCGGCCAGATGCGCGCGCTGGGGACGCCGCGCGACCCCGACACCGGTGAGTACGACGCGGCGATGGCTTCCCGGCCGTTCGACGCGACCCGCAACGGCTTCGTCGTGTCCGAAGGGTCGGCGGTGCTGGTCCTGGAGGAGCTGTCGCACGCGCTCGCGCGCGGAGCACGACCGATCGCCGAGGTGATCGGCTACGGGTCATCCGCCGATGCGTTCGACATGGCCGCACCGGCCGAGCGCGGCGAGGGCAACCAGCGCGCCATGCGCGCGGCATTGGCCCGCGCCGGCATCGGTCCGGATGGGGTCGACTACATCAACGCCCACGGCACGAGCACGCCGCTCAACGACAAGTTCGAGACCATGGCCATCCGCGACGTGTTCGGCGAGCATGCGGATCGCCTGGCGGTGTCGAGCACGAAGTCGATGACTGGCCACGCCATGGGCGCGGCCGGTGCGATCGAGGCGTTCGTGTGCGCCAAGGTCGTCTCGACCGGCTGCATTCCGCCCACGATCAACTACCGCCATCCCGATCCCGAGCTGACGCTCGACTACGTCCCCAATGAGGCCCGCGCCGCCGATGTGCGCGTCGCGCTGTCCAACTCGATGGGCCTGGGCGGGCACAACTCGACCGTCATCCTGCGCCGCTTCGAGGAGTAACCCGTCCAGTGACCCGCACACCGCCGGCGCGCGACCCGGCGCGCCGGGCCGTGGTGACCGGCCTCGGCGCGATCACACCGCTCGGGAACGATGTCGCCACCTTCTGGTCGAACCTGACCAACGGTGTCTCGGGCGTCGGCACGATCAGCCTCTTCGACGCCTCTGACCTGGAGGTCCGAATCGCGGCCGAGGTCAAGGGCTTCGACCCGCGCGACTGGATCGACTTCAAGCAGGCGCGCCGCATGAGCCGCTTCTCGCAGCTGGCCGTCGCCGCGGCGCGGCAGGCGATCGATGACGCGCGCCTCGAGATCGGCGACCACAACCGCGACGACGTCGCCGTGGTGATCAACACGGGCGGTGGTGGACTGCAGGAGGTTGCGGTCGGCGAGATGACGCTGGCCACGCGCGGGCCGGACCGGGTCAGCCCCTTCATGGTGCCGATGATGTCGCCGTCGATGGCGGCCTGCCAGATCAGCATCCAGAACGGCATCCGTGGCCCGGTGATCACATCGGTCGCCGCCTGCGCGTCGGGGGTCCAGGCCTTCGTCGAGGCGCAGCGGCTCATCGAGCATGGCGACGTGGACGTGGTCGTCGCCGGCGGCACCGAGAGCGCGATCATGCCGGTCAGCTTCGCGGCGCTGGCCAACATGGGCGCCCTGTCGAAACGCAACGACGAGCCCGAGCGCGCATCGCGCCCGTTCGACGCCGACCGCGACGGATTCGTGTTCGGCGAGGCCGCCGGCGTCCTCGTGGTCGAGGCGGCCGAGCATGCCGAGGCGCGTGGTGCAACGATCCTGGCCGAGATCGCCGGCGGCGCGCTGACCGCGGACGCGTTCCACATCTCCGCGCCGGAGCCCTCGGGGTACGGAGCGACGCTGGCCATGCAGCGCGGCGTACGCGACGCGCACCTGGATCTTGAGCAGGTGCAGGTCGTCATGGCGCACGGCACCTCGACCGCGCTCAACGACGCCACCGAGACGAAGGCCATTCGCGCCGCCTTCGGTGCGCACGCCGACAACCTGGCGGTCACGAGCAACAAGAGCATGGTCGGACACACGCTGGGTGCGGCCGGCGCCATCTCCGGTCTCGCCGCCGTGCTGGCCATCCGCGACGGGGTGATCCCGCCCACGATCAACTACCAGCACCCGGATCCGGCCTGCGATCTCGACTACGTCCCCAACGCGGCCCGGCACGTTGCGGTGGACGTGGCAATCGTCAACGGCTTCGGATTCGGTGGCCAGAACGCGGTAAGCGTCTACTCGCGCTACGCCGGATAGCCTCCCCGCGGTACGGTCACCCACCGGACCTTCGAGCGGGTCTGGATCGGTCTCGCGCACGCCTACGCTGCAGGCATGACCGAGGTCAACGGCCTGCGCCTCGCCTACCGCGGCTTCGTCGCGGGGCTGGCCGGCGGGTATGTCTGGGTGGCGATCGCGATGACGCTCTCGGCGATCGTGCACGCCGACCCGCTGTTGCCCCTGCGTCCGTTTGCGCTGGCCGTCACGCCGCTGGCCGGGTCGTCGGAACTCGCCTTCGTCATCGGTCTCATGGCCGTGCAGGCTGGAGGCGCGCTGGTGGGGATCTGCTTCGCCTACTTCTTCGCGCGCTTCTTCACGGTGGCGGCGACCCTGCGCATCGCGGCGCCCGCGGTCGCGCTGCTGGCATGGGCGCTGATCGCCGCGGCGGCGAGGGTCGCGCCGACCGTCCCCTCTTCCGCGTGGCCGGCGCAGGTCATTCCGTTGGTGGCCACGCTCGGGTACGCCGTCCTGCTCGGCGCCTGGGTCCCGGTGCGCGGCGAGGTGGTCCGTCAGGCGGGATCGCCCTCCACGTAGAGCTCGGGCTCGAAGCGCGGGCCTCGCCCCGGCAGCGACGCGACCCAGTCGCGCAGCGCCGACTCCGCGGTCGTGAAGGCGATCTCGTCCCACGGGATCTCGTCGGGGCCGAACGCGCGGACCTCACTCGTCTCGGCCGCCGGCTCCGGCCGTCCGCCCACCACGCTGGCCTCGAACGCAATCGTCACGATCCCGACCGCCGGCCGCGAATACACGCCGATGAGCCTGCCGACCTCGACGCGAAGCTCGGTCTCCTCCTCGGTCTCGCGCCGCGCGCCCTCCTGCGCCGATTCGCCGAGCTCCAGGAAGCCGCTCGGGTTGCCCCACATGCCCAGCGACGGCTCGATGGCGCGTCGCGCGAGGTACACCTTGCCATCGGCAATCGGCAGCGTCCCGACCACCATCCGGGGGTTGCGCCAGGTGACGTGGCCCTCGGAGCACACGAGCCGCGGCCGGTGGTCGGCCTCGAGCGTGCGGGCTTCGACCGGCCGGCCGCAGATCGGGCAGAAGCGCGGTTCATCGCCGATCGTCAGCGGCAGTGAGTCGGCGGAGGCGGAGTCAGGCATCGGTCCACTCTACGCGGTCAGCGATGGTCGGAATGAGGCCTGTCGCGGCGGAGGAAGAACGCATCGGTACAATGCGAACCCCATGGCCGGAACCCTCCCGCAGGTGCGCCTGCACGACTCGCTGACTCGCACCACCCGACCGCTCGAGCCGCTCGAGCCGGGCCGCGTCGGGATCTACACCTGCGGCAGCACGGTCTACAAGTACGCGCACATCGGCAACCTGCGCACCTACCTGTTCGGCGACCTCCTGCATCGGACGCTGGAGTACCTCGGCTACGAGGTTCGCTACGTCAAGAACATCACCGACGTCGGGCACATGCGCGACGACCAGCTGGAGTCGCTGACCGGCCCGGACAAGGTCGAGGAGGCGGCGGCCCTGGAGGGAAAGACGCCGATGCAGATCGCCGACTTCTACACCGCCGCATGGCTGGAGGACGAGGCGCTCCTGAACATCCTGCCGGCGGACGTCATGCCTCGGGCGACCGAGCACATCGGCGAGATGCTCTCGCTGACGGAACGCCTGGTCGAGAAGGGCCTCGCCTACGAGGTCGACGGCACGATCTACTACGACGTCTCCGAGTTCCCCGGCTACGGAAAGCTGTCCGGCCAGAAGGTCACCGAGACGCACGCCGGCCACCGGGTCGAGGTCGAGACGGACAAGCACGACCCCGCGGACTTCGCGCTGTGGAAGCACGCCGAGCCCGGTCGGCTCATGAAGTGGCCGTCCCCGTGGGGCGACGGGTTCCCCGGGTGGCACATCGAGTGCTCCGCCATGAGCCTCAAGCATCTGGGTGAGCGGTTCGACATCCACACCGGCGGGATCGACCTGAAGTTCCCCCACCACGAGGACGAGATCGGCCAGTCCGAGGGCGCCCTGGGCCACGAGGTCGTCAGCATTTGGATGCATGGCGAGTTCCTGACCATGGGCGACGCCAAGATGGCGAAGAGCGCGGGCAACATCATTCGCGTCGCCGACCTGCCCGACCTCGGCTACGAGCCGCTCGCCTTCCGCTATCTGGCGCTGACGGCGCATTACCGCTCCAAGCTCGACTTCACCGCCGATGCGATGCATGCCGCCACCTCCGGCCTCGCGCGCCTGCGCCGCGCCGTTGCGTCCGGCGTATCGGAGGCGGTCGACCTGTCGGCGTCACCGATGGCTGGCTATCGCCAGCGCTTCACCGATGCAATCGCCGACGACCTGGGGCTGCCGCGCGCGCTCGCGGTCGCGCACGAGGTCGCATCTGCCTCGGACCTGACCGATCCGCAGCGCCGTGCGCTGTTGCTCGACTTCGACCGGGTGCTCGGGCTGTCGCTGGACGCGCCGGGTGCCGCCGAGGCGCCACTGCCCGAGGGGGCAGCCGAGCTGCTGGAGCGTCGTGCGACCGCCCGTGCGGCACGTGACTTCGCCGCCTCCGACGCGCTGCGCGACGAGCTCGCCGCCCTCGGGGTCGAGGTTCGCGATACCGCCGAAGGCCAGGAGACGACGGTCCGGCGTACGTGAATGGAGGGCCGGTCGCCCGGCCCTCCTGGCACGCTCTCAATCGCCTGAAATCAGACGTTCAAGAACGTCCTCGAAACGTTCGGGACCCCGGTGCAGGAGTTGTTCGTCGTGTCGCACAGCACGATGTTGGTGTACGTCACGGCGGCCAGCACGAGCCTCTGCCCGTTCGGGCAGGTGAAGTCTCCAGGCCCAAGCGGACCGGCTGTCACGCTGGCCAGAACGCGCCCATTCTTGGACTCGAAGGAGCCTCCGCCCGAGACCTGACCGGCCTCGGTTCGCTTGTTCGCCGCACTGGGATTCTTGCCGCCGCCGTTGATACACGCCCACAGCGAGGTGGCGTCCGCCGTCAGCGTGTAGTCGATGTTTCCCTCGCCGAGGCCGCGCTCGTCGAAGGAGACCACGAGGGCACCGCTGTTGTCGACGGATCCGCTCACCGAGTGGAACTTCGCCGCGACGGCAAAGACGCTGCTCGCAGAAATGACGAGCGCGCTCAGCACAGCAAGGACGATCCCGGTCTTTCGTGTCATGGGCACACCACTCCTTTTCGGCTGATGCCGATCTACAGTGGCCGCGACTGACGGCTCGAAGCGCCTGACTCGGTTGGGCAGCTCTTCGAATCCCCGCACTCGATCCCCCGAGCGTGGCCGTGAACAACCCGCTTCCAAGGGCTCGGACCTGACACGGCTGCCCGAAGCGGAGTGGCACGGTAGCCCTGCGCGCGTCGCTTGTCGTGCTAGAAAAGTGCGAAACGGTGCGGTGTGGGGCGGTGGTCAGGACGCGAGGCCGGAAGCCGACAGACCGATTGCGTGAGCTCGCGCCGTCGCAGCCATTCGGCCCTGGACACCAAGCGCACGATAGAGGCGGGTCAGGCGGTATCGGACCGTCGCCACGCTCACCTGCGTTGCGTCCGCGATCTCCTGGTTGGTGAGACCGAGGACGAGGTATGCGAGGAGCTCGGCCTGAATGATCGTCAGCCCCTGTCGCGACGCCGCGAGCAGGACGTCGAGCGAGATCTCCATCGGCGCCAGCGCGCGTGACAACCCGTCTCGGATGGCGACCTCGTCCGCGCCGGCCGGGGCGGACGCCAGGGCTTCGCTGAGGGCGATCGCCCTCGCGTCGACGTGTCCGATCCAGTCAGCCAGAACGCCGATGACGACCATGGTTACGACGTGCTCGAACGTGGCGAGCAAGCCCGCGCCATCGGTCGCGCCTGGAAGGGTCAGCGTCGCGTAGCCGATGGCGAAGGTGGCGGCCCACAGGCTGCCGCCGTGCCGATGCGGCACCGTGGCGGCCCAGCAGGTCGTGGCCATGGCGAGGAAGAGGAACGCCGAGCTTGCCCCTCCGGTCCCAGCAACGAACAGGGCCATGCCGCTCGCGTCCAGGGCCAGCGTGCTGAGTGACAGCCGGCGCCCGGCCGATGCGACGTGGAGGAAGGAGAAGGCGGCGGAGATGACGGTGGTGAGAACAGCGTCGTCACGCTCGCTCGGATCGAAGGAGGAGGCGGCCGCGACAGCAGCAAGCGCAAGCAGGTGCGCCATCAAGACGCGCACGACGATTGGGTCGGCCGTCGGGTGGCCGGCAGCCTGGCCACCGCCTAAGCTCGATCCGATCCCCCTGCGGACTGTGGCTTCGAAGCGCGCCATTCTCTTGCTGCCCCGGTACCCCGGCATCGCTGATGCGGGCAGCAGGCACCATCGATCGTACAGGCGCACGGAGGACGCGACCACCGTCGAATGACGTAGCCGGGTGCCGTCGGCGACTGCCGGGTCGAGGCCGGTGCTGATCACCTCCGC
>DASVDT010000161.1:0-12307 GCA_036380955.1 Candidatus Limnocylindria bacterium
CCGCAGGCCCATGGCCGGCTTGCCCCACTTGGTCTTCGGCGGCATGCCGGTCGGCTGCTTGCCCTCGCCACCACCGTGCGGATGGTCGTTCGGGTTCATGGCCGAGCCGCGCACGGTCGGCCGCTTGCCCATGTGGCGCGAGCGACCGGCCTTGCCGATCTTCTGGTTCTCGTGGTCGAGGTTGCTGACCTGGCCGATGGTCGCCATGCACTCCACGCGCACGCGGCGCACCTCGCCGGACGGGAGGCGCAGGGTGGCGAACTCGCCCTCCTTGGCCAGCAGCTGCGCGCTGCTCCCCGCGGAGCGGACGATCTGGCCGCCGCGGCCCCGCGACAGCTCGACGTTGTGCACCTGGGTGCCCAGCGGGATGCGCGACAGCGGCAGGGCGTTGCCGACCCGCGCCTCGACGTCCGGGCCGGAGGCGACGGTGTCGCCGACCTTGATGCCGTGCGGCAGCAGCATGTAGCGCTTGTCGCCGTCCGCGTAGTGCAGCAGGCCGATGCGCGCCGAGCGGTTCGGGTCGTACTCGATGGTCGCGACGCGAGCAGGCACGCCGAACTTGTCGCGCTTCCAGTCGATCACCCGGTACAGGCGCTTGTGGCCCGAGCCCTGGTGGCGGACGGTGAGCTTGCCCTGGCTGTTGCGGCCGGCGCGCCGGACCAGCCGCTCGGTGAGCGGCTTGTGCGGCGTATCGGTGGTGACCTCCTCGAACGTCGAGCGGGTCATCTCCCGAAGGCCCGGCGACGTGGGTCGATAGTTGCGAAGTGGCATGTCAGACGGCCTCGAAGAGCTCGATCTTGTCACCCGGCGCGATCGTCACGATGGCCTTCTTCCAGCCCGGCACCATCCCCATCGTTCGGCGGCCACGCCGCTTCTGCTTGGGACGGACGCTGACGACCCGCACGTCGAGGACGGTGACCTTGAACTCGGTCTCGACGGCGGCCTTGATGACGAACTTGTTCGCGTCGCGCGCGACGGCGAAGGTGTAGTTGTTGCGCTCGGCCTCGAGCGTGCTCTTCTCGCTGATCACGGGGCGCAGGAGCACGTCGTGCACGCTGCTGGCGGTCATCCGTACACCTCCTGTGCGCGTTCGAGCGCGTCGCGGGTGAAGACGACCGTATCGGCCTCCAGCAGGTCGACCACGTTCAGGCTGTCGGCCAGCACCACGCGGACCTCGCGCAGGTTGCGGCACGACAGCTCGACCTTCTCGTCGCGCCCGGGCAGGACGAGCAGCACCTTGCCGCCCGCCTTCCAGGCGGCGAGCCGCTCGAGCATCGTCTTCGTCTTGATCTCGTCGATGCCGAAGCCCTCGACCACGCGCAGCTCGTCGTCGGCGCGCTTGGCGGAGAGGACGCCGCGCAGTGCGCTGCGCCGCATCTTGGCCGGCATCTTCTGGTCGTAGCTGCGCGGATGCGGCCCGAAGACCACGCCGCCGCCGGCCCAGTGTGGCGCCGACTTGGTGCCCTGCCGCGCGCGGCCGGTCCCCTTCTGCCGCCACGGCTTGGCGCCGCGGCCGCGCACCTGTCCACGCGTCAGCGTGTCGGAGGTGCCGAGGCGGCGTCCCGCCAGCTGGCGGACCACGGCCTGGTGGATGAGGGACTCGTTGACCGGCGCGCCGAAGAGGCTGTCGGCAAGCTCGAGCTTGCCCGCCTCGGCGCCATCGGCCTTGAGGATCGTCGTCGTCTGCGGCATCGTCACTTCGCCTTCTGCACCAGCAGGAGGCCGTTGCGCGCTCCCGGCACCGCCCCCTTGACGAGGATCAGGTTGCGCTCGGGATCGACCTTGACGACCTTCAGCTTCTTCACGGTCACGCGCTCGTTGCCCATGTGGCCGGCCATGCGCGTGCCCTTCCAGACCCGGCCGGGATAGGTTCCCGCGCCGATGGATCCTGGCGCGCGATGGTGGTCGGAGCCGTGCGACTTCGGTCCGCGCCGGAAGTTGTGGCGCGCGATGACACCCGTGAAGCCATGGCCCTTGCTGACGCCGATGACGTCCACCAGCTCGCCCGCGGCGAAGACGTCGACGCCGAGCTGCTGCCCGACCTCGTAGCCATCGGTCGCGTCGAGCCGGAACTCGCGCACGTCCTTCGGGCGCTGCTGGTCCTTGTCAAGGTGCTTGAACTGGCCGGCAACCGGCTTCGTCGAGCGCCTCGCGGTCCCGCTGCCGAGCTGCACGGCCGCATAGCCGTCGGTCTCGACGGTGCGAAGTCGCGTGACGGTGTTCGGGGCAGCCTCGATGACGCTCACCGGGACGACGCTTCCGTCGTCCGCGAAGATGCGCGTCATTCCGAGCTTCCTCCCGATCAATCCTGCCGGCACTGTTGGTGGTTTCCCTTCTGGTCTGATGGCGGAACTTCCTGCGACGGGTCACCCGTCGCAGGCGGTTCACATCTTGATTTCGATATCGACGCCGGCCGCCAGCGACAGCCGCATCAGCGCATCGACCGTCTTGGTGGACGGGTCGATGATGTCGATGAGGCGCTTGTGCGTCCGGATCTCGAACTGCTCCCGCCCATCCTTGTGGACGAACGGGCCGCGAATGACGGTGTACTTCTCGATCCGAGTCGGCAGCGGCACCGGGCCGGCGACGTCGGCGCCGGTGCGCTGCGCGGTCTCCACGATCTGCTCGGCCGACTGGTCGAGCAGCTTGTGGTCGTACGCCTTGAGCCGGATGCGGATGCGCTGCTTGGCCATGATGGCTAGCCGGTGACCTCGGTGATGACGCCGGCGCCGACGGTGTGGCCGCCCTCGCGGATGGCGAACCGCTGGCCCTGCTCGATGGCGATCGGCGTGATCAGCTCGACGTCGATGTTGACGTTGTCGCCGGGCATGATCATCTCGACGCCCTGGGGCAGGATGATCGCGCCGGTCACGTCCGTGGTGCGCAGGTAGAACTGCGGCCGATAGCCCGCGTAGAACGGCGTGTGGCGGCCGCCCTCCTCCTTGGAGAGGACGTACACCTCGGCCTTGAACTTCGTGCCGGGCTTCACGCTGCCCTTCTTGGCCAGCACCTGGCCGCGCTCGAGCTCGTCGCGCTCGATGCCGCGCAGGAGCAGCCCCACGTTGTCGCCGGCCTGGCCCTGGTCGAGCGTCTTCTTGAACATCTCGACGCCGGTCACGACCAGGTCGCGGGTCTTCTCGTGGATGCCGACCAGCTCGACCGTGTCGCCGGTGTTGACCACACCGCGCTCGATGCGGCCGGTGGCCACGGTGCCGCGACCCTTGATGCCGAACACGTCCTCGATCGGCATCAGGAACGGCTTCTCGGTCTCGCGGGCCGGGGTCGGGATGTACGAGTCGACTGCGTCCATCAGCTCCTTGATGGAGGCGTAGTCGGCGTTCTCCGGGTCGTCGCTGGTCGACTCGAGGGCCTTGAGGGCCGAGCCGCGAACGACCGGGATATCGTCGCCGGGGAACTCGTACTTGCTGAGGAGCTCGCGCACCTCCATCTCGACCAGGTCGATGAGCATCTCGTCGTCGACCATGTCGACCTTATTGAGGAAGACGACCAGGCTCGGCACCTCCACCTGGCGGGCCAGGAGGATGTGCTCGCGCGTCTGCGGCATCGGGCCGTCGGCGGCGGACACGACCAGGATCGCGCCGTCCATCTGGGCGGCGCCGGTGATCATGTTCTTGATGTAGTCGGCGTGCCCGGGGCAGTCGACGTGCGCGTAGTGGCGATTCGCGGTCTGGTACTCGACGTGGCTGATCGCGATCGTGATGCCGCGCTGGCGCTCCTCCGGCGCGTTGTCGATCTGGTCGAACGCGCTGAAGTCGGCGAGACCGGACAGCGACAGGTACTTCGTGATCGCGGCGGTCAGGGTCGTCTTGCCGTGGTCGACGTGACCGATCGTGCCGACGTTGACGTGCGGCTTGCTGCGGTCGAACTTCTGCTTGGCCATGTTGGTCCTTCGTCGCTCCTCTGTTCTGGTCCCACTCGAAAGATGGGTCGGCGGGCGTTCCCGCCGGTGCTTACGTCTTTGACTTGGCGATGAGCTCGCTGGCGAGGTTCGATGGCACTTCGGCATAGCGGCCGAACTCCATCGAGTAGGTGGCACGACCCTGGGTCATGCTGCGCAGCTCGGTCGCGTAGCCGAACATCTCGGCCAGCGGCACGTGCGCGCGGATCATGCGGCTGCTGCCGCGCTCGTCGATGCCGTCGATCTGCCCGCGGCGAGCGTTGAGATTGCCGATGACGTCGCCCATGAACTCGTCGGGCGTCGTCACCTCGACCTTCATGACCGGCTCCAGGATGGCCGGGTCCGCCTTGGCGACCCCGTCCTTGGCGGCCATGCTGCCGGCGATCTTGAAGGCCATCTCCGACGAGTCCACCTCGTGGAACGAGCCGTCGATCAGCGTGGCCTTGACGTCGATGACCGGGTACCCGGCCACCACCCCGCCGGCGAGCGCGTCCTTGACGCCCTCCTCGATGGCGCGCCAGTACTCGCGCGGCACGGTGCCGCCGACGATCTTCGACTCCCATTCGAAGCCGGTCCCGCGCTCGAGGGGCTCGAGCGTCAGCACGGCGTGGCCGTACTGGCCCTTGCCACCGGTCTGGCGCACGAAGCGACCCTCGGCCTTCGGCACGCTGCGCCGGATTGCCTCGCGGTAGCTGACCTGGGGCCGGCCGACGTTGGCCTGGACCTTGAACTCGCGCAGCATGCGGTCGACCAGCACCTCGAGGTGCAGCTCGCCCATGCCGGCGATGCGGGTCTGGCTGGACTCCTGGTCGGTGTGGACGCGGAAGGTGGGGTCCTCCTCGGCCAGGCGCTGGAGCGCGACCGCCATCTTGTCCTGGTCGGCCTTCGTCTTGGGCTCGACCGCCAGCTCGATGACGGGCTCCGGAAAGGTGATCGACTCCAGCACGATCGGCTTGCCCTCCTCGGTGAGGGTGTCGCCGGTGGTGGTGTTCTTCAGGCCGACCGCGGCGGCGATGTCGCCGGCGCTGACCTGGTCGATCTCCTCGCGGTGGTTGGCGTGCATCTGGAGGATGCGGCCGACGCGCTCCTTCGTGCCCTTCGTGCTGTTGTACACGTACGAGCCCGTCTTCAGCGTGCCGGAGTACACCCGGAAGAAGGCCAGCTTGCCCACGAACGGGTCGGCCGCGATCTTGAATGCCAGCGCCGAGAAGGGCGCGCCCGGGTCGGTCTCGCGCGTCAGCTCCTCGCCGGAGCGCGGGTCCGTGCCACTGACCGCCGGCACGTCGAGCGGGCTGGGAAGGTAGTCGATCACGGCGTCGAGCATCGGCTGGACGCCTTTGTTCTTGAGCGCGGAGCCGCACAGCACCGGCACGATCCGGTAGGCGAGGGTGCCGGCGCGCAGGGCGCGGCGAAGCTCATCGGCACCGATCTCCTCGGCCTCGAGGTACTTGTGCGCGATGTCGTCGTCGAGATCGGCGAGCGCCTCGATCATCTTCTCGCGCCACTCGTCGGCACTGGCCTGGAACTCGGCCGGGATGTCGCCGACCTCGATCTGGTCGCCCAGGTCGTTGCCGTAGGTGATCGCCTTCATGTTGATCAGGTCGATCACGCCGCGGAACTGGTCCTCGATCCCCATCGGGACCTGGAGCGGCACCGCGGTCACCCCGAGCCGGTTCTTGATCGTCTCCACGACGTGCCAGAAGTCGGCGCCGGTGCGGTCGAGCTTGTTGACGAAGCAGAAGCGCGGCACGTGGTACTTGTCCGCCTGGCGCCAGACCGTCTCCGACTGGGGCTCGACGCCGGCGACGCCGTCGAAGACGACGACCGCGCCATCGAGCACGCGCAGGCTGCGCTCGACCTCGACCGTAAAGTCCACGTGCCCGGGCGTGTCGATCAGGTTGATGCGATGGTCATGCCAGAAGCAGGTCGTTGCGGCAGCGGTGATCGTGATCCCCCGCTCCTGCTCCTGCTCCATCCAGTCCATCGTGGCCGCACCTTCGTGCGTCTCGCCGATCTTGTAGATCTTCTTGGTGTAGAACAGGATCCGCTCGGTCACCGTCGTCTTGCCGGCGTCGATGTGCGCGATGATCCCGATATTCCGGGTGCGCTCGAGCGGCACGCTGGTGCCTGCGCGGTCGGTCCTGGTGGCGGCGGTGGTGGTCATCGGCCTACCACTTGAAGTGGCTGAAGGCCTTGTTGGCGTCGGCCATGCGATGGGTGTCCTCGCGGCGCTTGACCGCGGCACCGATGCCGTTGCTGGCGTCCATGAGCTCGGCGGCGAGCTTGTCGGACATGCTCTTGCCGTTGCGCTTGCGCGCCGAGTCGATGAGCCAGCGCATGCCGAGGCTGACGCGCCGATCGGCGCGAACCTCGACCGGGATCTGGTAGGTCGAGCCACCCACGCGCTTGGGCTTGACCTCGATGAGCGGCATGGCGTTGCGGAGGGCCTGTTCCAGGACCTCGACGCCGGCGCGACCGGCCTGCGCCTCGCAGCGCGCCAGGGCATCCTCGAGGATGCGATGCGCGAGGTGGCGCTTGCCGCCGTACATGAGCTTGTTGGTGAACTGGTCGAGCGTGAGCGCGGTGCCGGTGAGCTGCTCCGCGTACTTCGTCTTGCGCGCGACCGTGGGACGACGAGGCATGGTCTAGGACTTCCCGGGCGCCTTCGCGCCGTACTTGCTGCGGCCCTGCTTGCGGTCGCGGACGCCGGCCGCATCGAGGGTGCCGCGGATGATGTGGTACTTGACCGCGGGAAGGTCCTTCACGCGACCACCGCGCACGAGCACCATCGAGTGCTCCTGGAGGTTGTGACCGATGCCGGGGATGTAGGCGGTGACCTCCATCCCGTTCGTCAGCCGGACACGGGCGACCTTCCGAAGTGCC
Source organism: Candidatus Limnocylindria bacterium (assembly GCA_036380955.1). GTDB lineage: Bacteria > Chloroflexota > Limnocylindria > QHBO01 > QHBO01 > JACDBZ01. The sequence goes on from DASVDT010000161.1 coordinate 6,803, forward strand.
GAGTTCGGCTTCTTCGGAGTGCGCGTCATGACCTGCAGGCAGACGCCGCGTCGCTGCGGCGCGCCACGCCCCTCGCTGGTCGTCTGCTTGAGGGTGTTCAGCGTCCGGCGCAGCGCCGGGGCCTTGACCTTCTTGATGGCCGGCTTGCGACCCTTGCGGACCAGCTGGCTGATGGTTGGCAACGAGAACCTCGCGTTCGTATCGCGTTGAGTGCTTTCTGCGATCGTGGCGTCCGAGCCGGCGCCCACGGCGATCCCATGCGACATGGCCCGGGAGGCCGATATTGGGCTGCCCCGACGAGCGTCTTCAGCTCGTCAGCGGGCCACACACGAAGGCGTCCCGCACGCGGGACACCGACGGTGGAGTATACGGAACGTCGGTTCGAGCGTCAACCGTGCGCGCAGTGTGCGCGCAGCATGCGCGGGGGAGCACCCGAGGGCCACCCGTCCACGCCCCTGGCCAGCGTTCGACGGAGCGCGGACTCGAGCGCGTTCCGCCCCAGCTGCGACCGATTCATCGGCCGGATCGGGCCAGAGCTCCTCTCGGGCTCGGTTACGCCGATGTATCGGCGGACCGCGCGCACGAGTCGCGCCCCGCGGCGCGGTTCAGGCTCCCCGTCAGCCGATACATCGGCGAAACCCGGCCCGACAAGGGTGCCGCGCGAGGTCTGAACGATCTATCGGTCGAGCGCGGTGCCCGGAACACGAAGGGAGCAGGCCCTCGCGGACCCGCTCCCCTGTCGTGCGTGGAATCGGAGGCTCAGCTCTTGGCCGGCTCCTCTTCCTTGAGCTCCTCGAACGTCTCTTCCTCGACGGTCGCCTCGATGTCGGGGTTGTCGCCCGCGCCCATCAGCTCGGCGATCGCCTCGCCCTCGGCCTCGGCAGCGGCCTCGGCTTCCGACGTGTCGACATCGCCATCGCCGTCCGCGTCGGGATCGCCCGACAGGAACGCCCGCGCCGCCGCGACCTCGCGCTGCTGCTCCTCCTCCGCGGGGGAGATCTGCGCGGCCCGCTCGGCCTGGAGGCGTCGCGCCTCGGCGCCGGTCCCGGCAGGGATCAGCTTTCCGATGATGACGTTCTCCTTGAGGCCGATGAGGTGGTCCTTGGCGCCGTTGATGGCAGCCTCGGTCAGCACCCGCGTCGTCTCCTGGAAGGAGGCCGCCGCGAGGAAGGACGAGGTGTTGAGCGATGCCTTGGTCACGCCCAGCAGGACGGTCTGTGCCGTGGCCGGCTCGCCGCCCTCGGCCAGGATCCGGTTGTTCGTCTCCTCGAACTCGAAGCGGTCGATGAGCTCCGACGGCAGCAGCTCGGTATCGCCGGGATTGTCGACGGTCACCTTGCGCAGCATCTGGCGCACGATGATCTCGATGTGCTTGTCGGCGATCGTCACGCCCTGTGATCGGTACACCTTCTGGACCTCGGCGACCAGGAAGCGCTGGACGGTGTCCACGCCCTTGATCTCGAGCAGCTCCTTCGGGTTGAGCGATCCCTCGGTCAGCGAGTCGCCGGCCTCGACCGTGTCGCCGTCGGCGACGCGCAGGCGCGCCGAGTGCGGCACCGGGTACTCCCGGACGTCGACCTCTTCGGTGTGCAGGGTCAGGGTCGAGCCCTTCTTCGTGACGCGCCCTGCCGTCGGGGCCTTGACCTCGACCAGGTCGTCGCCCTCGCCGGAGCGGGCCATGAGCTGGCCCTCGGTGACCTCGTCGCCGTTGGCGACCAGGATCTCGTGCTGCGGCGTGAGCTTGAAGCTCGTGTCGTACGCCTCGCGATGGGTGACCCGGACCGTGATCGGCTGATCGCCCGCGGCGGGCGGCACCTCGACGGTGCCGTCGATCTCGGTCATGGTCGCCTGGCCCTTGGGGATGCGCGCCTCGAACAGCTCCTCGACGCGCGGCAGGCCCTGCGTGATGTCCTCGCCGGCGACGCCGCCGGTGTGGAACGTCCGCATCGTGAGCTGCGTGCCCGGCTCACCGATCGACTGCGCGGCGATGATGCCGACCGCCTGGCCGAGCTCGACCAGCTCGCCGGTGGCGAGGTTGCGGCCGTAGCACATGCGGCACACGCCATGTCGCGCGGCGCAGGTCAGCGGTGAGCGCACGCTGACCCGATCGAGTCCGGCGGCGTCGATCTTCTCGATCGCTGCCTCGTCGATCTCGGCGTTGCGGGCGACGATCACCTCTCCGCTCTTCTCGTCGACCACGTCGATGGCCGCCATGCGGCCGATCAACCGCTCGACGAACGGCTCGGGGATCTGCTCCGACTCCTCGCGCGTGATCCACGTGCCGAGGTCCGTGCCGCAGTCGTCCTCGCGGGTGATGACGTCCTGGGCCACGTCCACCAGGCGCCGGGTCAGGTACCCGGAGTCGGCGGTGCGCAGCGCGGTGTCGGCGAGGCCCTTGCGGGCGCCATGGCTGGAGATGAAGTACTCGAGCACGCTCATCCCCTCGCGCAGGTTCGAGCGGATCGGCAGGTCGATGATCCGGCCGGACGGGTCGGCCATCAGGCCGCGCATGCCGGCGAGCTGGTGCACCTGGGTGACCGAGCCGCGGGCGCCCGAGTTCGTGATGAGCATGATCGAGCCGCGCTCGTCGAGCCCGGCCAGCATGGCCTTGGTCACGTCATCGGTGGTCTCGCGCCAGACCTCGACGGTCTGCGTGTAGCGCTCGTCCTCGGTGATGAACCCGCGGCGGAACTCGCGGTCGATATCGGCGACGCGACCCTCCGCGTCGCCCAGGAGCTTCGCCTTCTCCTTCGGAACCGCGAGGTCCTCGACGCCGATCGTGATGCCGGCCGCCGTCGCGTAGCGGAAGCCGACCGCCTTGATGCCGTCGACCAGCTTGGCCGTGGCCTCGGGGCCCAGATCGCGGTAGCAGCGGGCGATGATCGCCTTCAGCGCCTTGCGATCCATGGCCTGGTTGCTGTAGCCCATCTCGCGGGGCAGGACCGTGTTGAAGATGACCCGGCCCGGGGTGGTGTCGACCACCTCGGCGTGCGTGCGCACCGTGCCGTCCTCATCCGTCCCGTCGTACAGCTCCAGCTCGACCTTCACCGGCGCCTGGACGTGGACGTGCCCGAGCTGGGCGGCCATCATCACCTCGTCGGCGCTGGAGAAGGCACTGCCGGCGCCCTTCTCGTCGTCGACCTGGGCGGTCAGGTAGTAGCAACCCAGCACCATGTCGTGCGTCGGGCTGACCACCGGCGAGCCGTCCGCGGCCGACAGGAGGTTGCGGGTCGACAGCATGAGGTCCTTGGCCTCCTGCTGCGCCGCAGTCGAGAGCGGCACGTGGACCGCCATCTGGTCGCCGTCGAAGTCGGCGTTGAAGGCGAAGCACACCAGCGGGTGGATCTGGATGGCCGAGCCCTCGACCAGCGTCGGCATGAAGGCCTGGATGCCCAGCCGATGGAGGGTCGGGGCGCGGTTCAGCAGGACCGGGTGGTCCTTGATGACGTCCTCGAGCACGTCCCACACCTCGGGACGCACGCGCTCGACGATGCGCTTGGCGCTCTTGATGTTGTGGGCGAAGCCCTTCTCGACCAGCTGGCGCATGACGAACGGCTTGAACAGCTCGAGCGCCATCTTCTTGGGCAGGCCGCACTGGTGCAGCTTCAGCTCGGGACCGACCACGATGACCGAGCGGCCCGAGTAGTCGACGCGCTTGCCGAGCAGGTTCTGCCGGAAGCGGCCCTGCTTGCCCTTCAGCATGTCGGACAGGCTCTTGAGCCGATGGTTGCCGGTGCCCGCGATGGCCCGACCGCGACGGCCGTTGTCGATCAGCGCGTCGCACGCCTCCTGCAGCATCCGCTTCTCGTTGCGGATGATGATCTCCGGCGCCTCCAGGTCGAGGAGCCGGCTGAGGCGGTTGTTGCGGTTGATGACGCGCCGATACAGGTCGTTGAGGTCGGAGGTCGCGAAGCGGCCGCCGTCGAGCTGCACCATGGGGCGCAGGTCGGGCGGGATGACCGGGAGGGTGGACAGGATCATCCACTCCGGTCGCGCGCCGGACTTGCGGAAGGCCTCGATCAGGCGCAGCCGCTTGATCGCCTTCTTGCGGCGCTGGCCGGACGTCTGGCGCATCTCGACGTGCAGCTTCTGGCTGAGCTCATCGAGGTCGATCTGCTCGATGATCTTCTTGACCGCCTCGGCGCCCATGCCGGCGTCGAACAGACGGCCGTGCATCTCGGTCAGCTGGCGGTATTCGCCCTCGGTCAGGATCTTGAGGACCTGGATGTCGGCCAGCCGGGCGCGCTCGGTGCGGGCCCACAGCTTCGCCTCATCGGTCTCTCGCGCGACCTGCTCGCGCTCGGAGCCGGTCGCCTCGTCGATGCCTGACGTGAGGTCGGCGATCGCAGTCTGATACTTCTCCTCGGCGCCGGCGAGGGCCTCCTTGGCATCGGTCTCCACTGCGGCGACCTCGCCCTTGACGACGTCGCGCAGCTTGGCGAGCGCCTCCTTGGCGGTCTCACCGGCTCGGCCGATCACCTCGCCGGTGGCGGCGAAGACGACGTCCTCCGTCAGGCTCTTGCCGGCCTCCTTGATGGAGGCCTCGACCGCCTGGGCGGCCGTCATCAGCTCCTCGGTGCGGGCCGCCTGCTGGTCGCTGATCCGCTTCTTCTCCGACTCGTGGGCCGATTCGACCTCGGTCCGCTTGTCGGCGACGGCGGCCTCGAGCTCCGCCTTCTTCTCGTCGACGACGGCCTGGGCGCGGTCGATGCGCTCCTGGGCCTCCTCGTCGATGCGGGCCAGCGCCTTCTCGCGCTGCGACTCGTCGACGCGGGTGACGACGTACAGCGCGAAGTAGAGGATGCGCTCGAGGTTGCGCGGGCTGATGTCGAGCAGGATCCCGAGGCGGCTCGGCGTGCCCTTGAAGTACCAGATGTGGCTGACGGGGCTGGCCAGCTTGATGTGGCCCATGCGCTCACGGCGGACCTTCGAGCGCGTGACCTCGACGCCACACTTGTCGCAGATGATGCCCTTGTAGCGGATGCGCTTGTACTTGCCGCAGTAGCACTCCCAGTCCTTGGTCGGCCCGAAGATGCGCTCGTCGAAGAGGCCGTCCTTCTCCGGCTTGAGGGTGCGGTAGTTGATCGTCTCGGGCTTGGTGACCTCGCCCGACGACCAGCCCTTGATCTGCTCCGGGCTGGCCAGGCTGATCCGGATCGCATCGAAATTGTTGACTTCAAGCATGAGCGGCGTGCGTCTCCTGCGACGGCTGCATACCGTCGCTGCGCTCGTTGCCGGGGTGGACCAGACCCCGGCTCAGGATGGACCGATGGGTGAGCCGCGACGGCGCCGTCCCCGACGCCGTGCGGCCGTGGCTATTCCTCAAAGCCCTGGAGATTGATTCCGCCGAGATCAGGCAGCGGATAGCTGCCGGTGTCCTCGATGAAGCGGATCTCCTCTTCGTTCTCGTTCAGGATCTCGACCGACAGCCCGAGCGCCTGGAGCTCCTTGATGAGCACCTTGAACGACTCCGGCACGCCGGGCGACTGGATCTCCTCGCCCTTG
>DASVDT010000162.1:0-3665 GCA_036380955.1 Candidatus Limnocylindria bacterium
GATGGCGCCGGACTACGAGGACGACTACGAGACCGATGACGGCGCGGCCGGCGTGATCCGCTTCGAGGGGATCGTGGCGATCAAGGAGCTGGACGACCCTCCGGCCGCCGGCGCCGAGGTCTGGCACGAGTTCATGGATCCGGACCCGGATCGCCCGGTCACCGCCGACGACGACGCCGAGCGTCTGCCACCGGTCTATCCCGAGGAGATGGCCTTCCCGCGCGCTCGCGACGACTGACCGATGTCGAGCTGGCGCGTGGCGGCATATCGAGCCGTCCGTCCGCTCCTGTTCCTGGCCGATGCGGAGGCGATCCACCACCTGACGCTGCGTCTGCTCGGCTCACCGATGGGCCGCGGGCTCGCGCCATTCGCCTCGGGTGCTTCCGCGCACACGGCCTCGCCGCGGGAGCTCATGGGGCTCCACTTCCGCAACCGCGTTGGCCTGGCTGCCGGATTCGACAAGGACGGTGTCGCCATTCGCGGCTGGGCGGCCCTCGGCTTCGGCTTCATCGAGCTCGGCACCGTCACACCGCGCGCGCAAGCCGGGAACCCACGCCCCCGTCTCTTTCGCCTCACGGACGACGAGGCGCTCGTCAACCGCATGGGCTTCAACAACGCCGGAGCCGATGCGCTCGCGCGCCGCATCGCCGATGCGCGCCCGCATCTGCCCGATGGCTTCGTCGTCGGCGTGAACATCGGCCGCAATCGCGACACACCCGATGAGCGAGCCGCCGATGACTACGTTGCTGCAGCGGCTGCCGTTGCGAACGTCGCCGACTACCTCGTCCTCAACGTCAGCTCGCCGAACACACCCGGTCTGCGCGGGCTCCAGGATCCCGAGCGATTGACCGAGCTGCTGTCGGTTGTGCGAAAGGCCGCTCCGCGACCGCCACTCCTCGTGAAGCTGTCCTCGGACCTGGAGCCGTCGGTGCGCCTCACCCTGGCCGATGCGGTGGCTGCGGCCAGCGCTGCGGGCGTGATCGTCTCGAACACGACGACGGATCGGACGGGCCTCCGATCGGCCGCCGCTTCGCAGACCGGCGGCCTTTCGGGCCATCCGCTGCTGAATCGCACCCTGGCGTCGGTCGAAGCCGTCGCAGGCCGTGGCCTGGCGGTGATCGCCTCGGGCGGCATCGGCTCCGGGGAGGATGCGCGGCGGCTGCTGGATGCCGGCGCCGATGTCGTCCAGCTCTGGACCGGGATGATCTATGCCGGACCGGGCCTCATCGGCGACTCTCTCCGGGCCACCGAATCACCTACTAGATAACTATTGACCTGCGCGTCGAACTGATCCGTCGTCTGGCAATGGTGAGGCTCCCGCTACTGAGAATCGACGGCGGAATTCGGGGAGGACTAGTGCCCGTCGTAGTTTCCGTGCTGGTGCTAGCGCTTACGTTGATAAGTCCGGCCCCAGCCGACGCGCACTGTCCTGGCACGGCAGCTCACGATTACGCGTATGGAAACCAAGGACTTGGATTCAACGTCAACGGCGTGAATGCGCAGATCAGCTGGACCAAGGGCAATGTCTGCACGAGCGGCGTCTCCCACTCGGTGTCGGTGTGTTCTGCGGGCTCTTGCACCAAGTGGGCACAAGCTGGCTGGCGCTATTACAGCGGCTGGGCGAATCCACTCATGTACTGCGAATGGGGTGGGGGTACATACAAGCTCATGGACTTCGCGCTGTCCGCCGCAACGCACACCTACCAGCAGCGGTTCGACGCCGCAAGTAGTGAGTGGGACTGCACGTTGGATGGCGCCGTCAAGTTCTCATGGTCACTTGCGAACGCGGGCTTTTCGCTGGGAACCTACGTCGTTGCGCAAGGTGAGAACCACCAGGCTCACGTGCAGATCGGTCGCATGGCACCCGCCAAACTGCTGTTCGCAAACCTTCAGTATCGCAAGGTGTCCGACGCGTCGTGGCCAGCCATGGACATCGTTCCACGAGTGTCGGGTGGGCCTTATGGCGCCGACGAACCGGGCGTCGGGCAGCTACGGGTCTGGACAAATGCACACTGATGGCCTCAGCCGCGCGAAGGCGTTCATTGCGGTCGTCGTTGTGACTGCCATTGCGGCGGTAGCAGGTCTCTTGTCGTCGCAGGCATTGATGGATCGCAATGCGGGTACGGATTCGAATGGGCCGATCGATACGGCCGCGCTGCGGCTCCCTGATCAGGATCGGAGTCGACTCGATATGGCCTTTGGCCAGACGCCAGAGGCAGCCATCGCTGCATCTCAAGCACTATCCGTAGTGCGCGAATACTACGATCCAGAGGCGCTTGGCGCCCGAACCGTCGACGTGTTCCTCGAATCCGTGACCGTGGAAGGCACCTTCCGCACCGATGCGCCGCTGCGCGATCGGAGTGTATGGATCGTTCGCATGACGGGTATGACGCAGGAACAAGCGGGCCCGGTGGGCGAGGACGGCCATGTCGGTGAGATCCATACGCTTCGCAATGCGTATGTTTTCGTCGACGCCAGGACCGCTGAATTTCTCTTCACGATCTGGACCGAATGACGAGAGGCCTGTCTCGGGCTGTGCCCTAGGCCCTGCTAGGATGGGTCGATCTAGCCAAGGTGCGCGGGCAGGACGCGCCGCTCCGGAACCGGAGTGCTACACCCATGACCATCGCGGAGGACACCTCCTCGACTGCGGCTGCGCCGAAGCAGGCAGCGCCGCACATCCAGACCGAGCTCCCCGGGCCGCGCGCCCGCGAGCTGATCGCTCGCGACGAGGCCGTCGCCAGCCCGTCCCTCACGCGCGCCTACCCACTCGTCGCGGAGTCCGGCTCGGGTGTCGTCGTCACCGATGTCGACGGCAACCGCTTCCTCGACTTCGCGGCCGGCATCGCGGTCGCCTCGACCGGCCACTCCCACCCCAAGGTGGTGGCCGCCATCAAGGAGCAGGCGGATCGGCTGATCCATATCGCCGCGACCGATTTCTACGAGCCGCGCTACACCGAGTTCATGGAGCGCCTGGCGGCAATCGCGCCGTTCGAGGAGAAGGCGCGCGTCTTCCTCACCAATTCCGGGACCGAGGCGGTCGAGGGCGCCATCAAGCTGGCGCGCTATCACACCCATCGGCCCGGGATCATCGCCTTCGAGGGCGCCTTCCACGGTCGGACCATGGGCGCGCTCAGCCTGACCAACTCGAAGATCAAGCAGCGCGCCGGATTCGGCCCGCTCATCCCGATGGTCCATCACTCGCCCTTCCCCCGCGTCCGCGCCTGGCATGAGGGCTCCGGCGGCGACGGCAGCGCGGAGCTCGAGGTGCTGCGACGATCGATCCTCGGCCGGCTGATCGCACCGTCGGACGTGGCTGCCATCGTGGTGGAGCCGATCCAGGGCGAGGGCGGCTACTTCCCCGCGCCGAAGGCCTTCATGGAGGGGCTGCGCGAGATCTGCGACGAGCACGGCATTTTGCTCATCGCCGATGAGATCCAGTCCGGCATGGGCCGCACCGGCACGTGGTGGGCGATCCAGCACACCGGCGTCGAGCCCGACATCATCACCAGCGCGAAGGGCATCGCGTCGGGCATGCCCATCGGCGCCTTCATCGCTCGCGACTCGGTCTGGACCTGGCCGCCGGGCGCACATGGATCGACCTTCGCCGGCAATCCGATCTGCGCGGCCGCCGGCCTCGCCACGCTCGACATCATCGAGTCGGA
>DASVDT010000163.1:0-7554 GCA_036380955.1 Candidatus Limnocylindria bacterium
CTGGTATTCGAGGCGAAGATCGCGGTCGGATCCGCCGCCTTCGTCAGCGCCTCCCAGGTATGCCGCTTGACCGATTCGTCCTCGAACACGGCCTCGATGACGATGTCGTGGCCGGCGGCGCCATCGGTCCCTTCGCTGGTGGCGATGCGTTGGAGGATCTCCTCCGTGGCCGACTGCTCGAGCTTGCCCTTGTCCACCTGTCGCTTCAGGTTGGAGTCGATGCGGGCCTTGCCCTTCTCGGCCAGCTCCGCCGTGCGGTCCGAAAGCGTCACCCGCTTGCCGGCGGCAGCGGTGACCTGGGCGATGCCGTGGCCCATCAGCCCGGCGCCGATGACGAAAACGCGATCGATGCTCATGAGGAACAGAAGCGTACCAGCGGCACGCTCGACAGGTGTCACTCATCATTCGTCCGCTTACGTTCAGTATTGACTGACAGTTCAGAACGTTCTACATTTCTGCTATGAATGACGAGCAGCACGAGTTCGTCGAGGCGATGGGCCAGCTGTTGGCGGGGTACGGAATGACCCCGATGGCGGGACGCCTGTGGGGCTACCTGCTGATCTGCGATCCCGCGGAGCAGACCGCCGAAGAGATCGCCAAGACACTCCATGCGAGCCGTGGTGCGATCAGCGGAACCGTCCGCCTGTTGGAGCCGATCGGCTTCCTGCGCAGGACGCGGCGCCGCGGCGACCGGCGTGAGTACCTCTCCGCGCCGCCGGAGACCTTCATGGCCTTCGTCGGCAACGCCGGCGCCATCTACCGCCGCCTTCGCCTCGTCATCGAGCAGGGCCTCGACGCGATCAGGACCGAGCCGCCGGCACGCCGCACGCGTCTCGAAGAGGCCCACGAGTTCGTCGCCTACGTCGAGCGCGAGATCCCCGCGGTGCTCGACCGTTACCTCGAGGAGCGACCGCGCGGAGCGGGGCGTCGCCAGGAAGGAATGCAATGACCACGGTCATCCACACCGCGAAGCTCACGAAGTCCTACGGCAGCCATCGCGGCATCATCGACGTCGATCTCGACGTGAACGAGGGAGAGGCGTTCGGCTTCCTGGGCCCCAACGGCGCAGGCAAGACCACGATGATCCGCACGCTGCTCGATCACATCCGGCCGACGCGCGGCCGCGCCACGATCTTCGGCATCGACACGACGTTCGATCCGGTCGCCATCCATCGACGAGTCGGATATTTGCCCGGCGAGTTTGCGCTGTACGACAAGCTCACGGGCGGGCAGACCATCGAATACTTCGCCAACCTGCGCGGCGGCGTCGACGCCGAATACCAGCGCCGGCTCATCGAACGGCTCGACGTGGACCCCTCACGCCGCTTCCGCGAGTACTCGAAGGGCAACAAGCAGAAGATCGGCCTCATCATCGCGCTCCAGCATCGGCCCGACCTGTTGCTGCTCGACGAACCGACCTCTGGTCTCGACCCGCTGGTGCAGCAGGAGTTCTACGCCGTCATCCGCGAGGCGAAGGCCGAAGGGCGGACCGTCTTCCTGTCGTCGCACATCCTGTCGGAGGTCGAGCGCACCTGCGACCGGGTTGCCATCATCCGCGACGGCCAGCTGGCGCGCGTCGACCGCACCAGCGCGCTGCGAGACCTCGCGCATCACACCGTCGAGCTCGTGTTCACCGACCGCGTTCCGCTCGAGGCGTTCAGCGCGTTGCCCGGCGTGTCGGACGTCGTGGCCGACGACCACACCCTGCGCATGAGGGTCACCGGCAGCATCACGCCGGTGGTGCAGACCGCCTCGCGCTTCGACCTGGCCGATTTCGTGAGCCGTGAGCCGTCGCTCGAGGAGACGTTCCTGGCGGCATACGGTCGCGGGACGGCAGAGGTGGCCGCGCAGTGAGCGCCGCGGCTGGTCGGATCACGGCGCGACCATCGGCGTGGAGCCGCCTGTACGGCCTGGGCAGCGTGTTCGCGAAGACGGTGCGAGACTCGCGTCGGGCGACCCTCGTCACAGCGTCGATGCTCGCGCTGCTGCTGCTCGGCGTGAGCGCGGCGATCTCGAGCGAGTTCGACACGCCGGCGTCGCGCGTCGAGCTCGAGAACCTCATCAACGCGGTGCCGCCGATCCTCCAGGGCATGGCGGGCAAGGTCGTCAACGTCGACACCTTGGGCGGCTACCTCCAGTACAAGTACGGCGTCTTCTTCCCGCTCGTCGTCAGTCTCTGGTCGATCCTCGCCCTGTCGGGAACGCTCGCCGGTGAGGCGCAGCGCGGCAGCCTCGAGTTCGTGCTGGCCACCGGACGCTCGCGGCGCCGGGTTGCGCTCGAGAAGCTGGCCGGGCACCTCCTGGGCCTCGGCCTGGCGTGTCTGGTCACGTTCGGCGCCATCGCGATCGCGGGAAGTTCTTTCGCCGTCCTGCCGGGCGACGAGATCAGCATCGGATCGGCCTTCGCGTACGCGGCCTGGCTCGGCCTCATCGCGCTGGCCGGCGGTTCGCTCGCGTTCGCGCTGGGTCCCTTCGTCGGCCGCGGCGCCGCGGCCGGCATCGCCGGCGCGGTGACCTTCGGCGGGTTCATCCTCAACGGCTACCAGGCGCCGATCCCCGAACTGGCGCCGTTCGCGAATCTGACCTGGTGGGGCTGGACGCAGGACCACGTCGCGCTGGCAGGCATGTACGACTGGCCGTCCGTCGCCCTCGTTGGGCTCGTGTGCGTCGGACTCCTGCTCGTCGGCATCGAGGCGTTCACGCGGCGCGACATCGGCGTCACGAGCGCCGTGCCGATGCCGTCGCTGCCGCGCCCGCTGCTCGGGCTCCGCGGGCCTGCGGGCCGCACTGCAAGCCACGGGATTGGCGCGGCGATGGCGTGGGGCGTGGGCGTCGGCTTCTTCGGCCTGGTGCTCGGCGGTTCGGCGGCCGACTTCATGGACCAGCTGGCCGATTCCCCTGCATTTGTCGAGCTGTTGTCGACCGTCTTCCCCGGCGTCGACTATGCGTCGGCAGGCGGCTTCCTCCAGCTGCTCTTCGTCGAGTTCGGCGTGATCCTGGCAGGACTCGCGGCCGCGTCGTTCGTCTCGGCGTGGGCCTCCGACGAGAATTCAGGCCGGCTCGAGATGGTTTTCTCGACGCCTCTCGGCCGCTCCCGCTGGGCGGTGGCGAGCGGCGTCGGGATGCTCGTGGACGTCGGCGTCTTCATGGCTCTTACCGCGGGAGGCATCGCGATCGGCGTCGCGATGACCGGTGGCGACGTGGGCACGCCGCTGGTCGGGTCGCTGGTGCTCGGCCTCTACGCCGTGGCGCTCGTCGGCATCGGCCATGCCGTGGGTGGGGCGATCGGCACCCGCTTCGCGGCGAGTGCGGTCGTCGTGGTCGTGGTGGTGACCTGGTTCATCCAGCTCCTGGGGCCGCTCGTCGGCCTGCCCGAGCTCGTCCAGGATCTTGCTCTGACGAGCCACTTCGGGCAGCCGATGGTCGGCCGGTGGGATGCGAGCGGCATCGTCGCCGCGCTCGTCATTGCCGTCGCGGGCATGGCCATCGGAACGTGGGGCTACCGCCGCCGCGACCTTCGGCGCTGATCCGTCGCTCGCGCTCACCGATCGCGCAGGCGGCCGGCGGCGGTCAGCGGGTCCAGCTCTCGTTCGGCCACGGCGCGCACGAGCTCGGCCCACGCAGGGCTTTCCTCCGCTTCTCGCGTCGCGAGGTCGGCCAGCGCACGTCGGAGCTGGTGCTCGGCGCGCTGGCGGGCGGCGACCGTCGTTCGTGCTTCGACACGATGCGCCTCGATCGCATCGGCGAGCGCGGCGACGCCCTCCCCGGTCGTCGCCGTGGTCGTGAGGACGGGCGGTGGCTTTCGCTCGATGCGGCCGCCGGCGGTCGAGAGCATGGCGCGCAGCTGCCTCGCCGCCCGATCGGCACCGGGTCGGTCGCCCTTGTTCACGGCGATGATGTCGGCCACCTCGAGCAGCCCTGCCTTGATGGCCTGGACCTCGTCGCCCATCTCGGGCACCTCGACCACGACGGTCGTCTCCGCGAGCCGGGCGATCTCGACCTCCGACTGCCCCGCCCCGACCGTCTCGATCAGGATCGGATCGAAGCCCGCCGCATCGAGCGCGGCAGCGGCGATCCAGGTCGTGGCTGCCAGCCCGCCGAGCTCGCCACGCGACGCCATGGAACGCATGAAGACGTCACGATCGGCGGCGTGCTCCATCATCCGGATCCGGTCGCCCAGGATCGCCCCGCGGGTGTACGGCGAGCTGGGATCGACCGCCAGCACGCCGACTCGTCTCCCCCGCTTCCGCCACTCACCGATGAGCGCGTTGACGAGCGTCGACTTGCCGCTGCCCGGCGGCCCGGTGATGCCGACCAGGTGGCCACCGTGGCCGGCGGCGAACAGGGCCGGCAGCAAGGCCCGAACCGATGGATCGCCGCCCTCGATCCGGGTCAGCAGCCGGGCGAGTGGCCGGCGCTCGCCCGTCCTGAGCTCATCGAGCATCGGCGAGGGATGTACTTGTCCGGACCGTTGCCGGGCGTGCAACCGATCGTTGCCGTGACGGCAACGGGCCGCTGCCCAGGGCGCCGCCGGGGGTCATGAGCGCCGGGCGTTCTCGCGGAAGTAGCGCGCGATCTGCCCGATGCTCGTGCCCGGCCCGAAGATCTCCGCGACGCCCGCCGCCTTGAGCCTGGTGACGTCGGCATCGGGGATGATCCCGCCCGCGGCGACCAGGACGTCGTCCATGCCCCGGTGGCGGAGGAGCTCGACGGTCCGCGGCAGCAGCGCCATGTGGGCGCCGGACAGGATCGACAGCCCGACGACGTCGACGTCCTCCTGCTCGGCGGCATCGGCGATCATCTCCGGCGTCTGGCGCAGGCCGGTGTAGATCACCTCGAAGCCCTCGTCGCGCAGTCCGCGCGCGAGCACCTTGGCGCCGCGATCGTGCCCGTCCAGGCCGGGCTTCGCGATGAGGACGCGGATGGGCGCGTCGGTCGAGCGGTCGTTCGTCATCGGCGCGCCGATTCTACCCGGCTCCGCGTGGGTGCCCGCCGTCGCGACTGGAAATCTGTGCGGCTGAGAGAGCGGTATCCGGCGAATGCGCCGCAGCGGGCGCCGATCCGAGCGTGAATCGCCCGCGAACGCGTCTCAACGGCCGCATGACGTCCCGCCGAGCGCGCAGATTTCGAGTCGCGCGCCGTGACCGGCATAACGTGCCGATGCGGAGCAGATTTCAAGTCGCGGACGACGTCAAGGGGCCAGTCGGTCGATCTGCTCGGCGAGCTCCGTATCGCGCGCGGTGATGGCGCCCGCCGCGTGCGTCGACAGGGTGAAGGTGACCTTCTTGTAGTCGTGGATGCAGACGTCGGGGTGGTGATTGGCCGCCTCGGCGGCCTCCGCCACCTGGTTCACGAGCCGGACCGCGGCGGTGAAGCCGCCCACCTCGACGGTCCGGGTCAGCGAGGCCCCGTCGCGGCTCCACTCGGGCAGGCGCGAGAGCGCATCGGTCAGCTGGTCTTCGGTCAATGGTTCGGCGTACGGCATCGGTCTATTGTGCGCCGCCCTTTCCGATGAGGCCCATGAACTCGGCCCGGGTCCTGGCGTCGCGCCGGAACGTTCCGGTCATGCTGGAAGTGACCATCGTCGCCTCCTGCTTCTTCACGCCACGCATCATCGTGCACAGATGCGTTGCCTCGATCACGCACGCGACGCCCTTCGGCTCGAGCTTCTCCATCAGAAAGTCGGCGACCTGGACGGTCAGCCGCTCCTGGACCTGGAGGCGCTGCGCGTACATGTCGACGATGCGCGGGATTTTCGACAGGCCGATGACCCGGCCGCGCGGCAGGTAGCCGACATGCGCCTTGCCGATGAACGGCAGCAGGTGGTGCTCGCACAGGCTGAAGAACTCGATGTCGCGCACGACGACCATCTCGTCGTACTCGACCGCGAACGTCGCCCCGTTGATGAGACGGTCGGGGTCGACGTGGTAGCCGGCCGTCAGCTCGTCGTACATGCGCCGCACCCGCTCGGGCGTTCGGAGCAGCCCCTCGCGGCCGGCGTCCTCGCCGATCTCGGACAGCAACGTGCGAACGGCATCCTCGAGCGATGCCCTGGTCTCCACCATGCGCCGCATCATAGGACCCCGGGTGGTTTGGGAGCCGATTCGGACCTGTTCGGCGCGCCCGGCCTTCGGTACACTCGAAGCGCCCATCCGACGCCTTGACGAGAGGAGGTTCGACGCCGGAATGATCCTCCACCCGCCCTCGCGTCCGCGACGCCTGGCGATCCCGGGGCTGTCGGCCACCGATCGCCTCTCGAGCGCCCTGGCCCGCCGCCTGGACGACGACTATCACTGGTTCAGCCATGTGGTTTCCGGCAGCGCGGGGCCGATCGACGCCGTGGTGGTAGGCCTTGGCGGCGTCTGGACGCTGACGCTGGCCGGCGAGCGCGGCCGTTTCACGCGCCGCAACACGGGCCATTGGTACCGATTCAACCGCTCGACCGAGTCGTGGGTTCCGTGGGATCCGGCGCCGATCACCGCCGCGCGGTTGGCCGCTCGCAGCCTCGCCCTGGTGCTCGAGCGCGCCGGGGTAGATGGCACGGTCGATGGGGTCCTGGTGGCGCCACCCGACATGTCGGTCGAGATCCCGCGGGGCGACGATATCGGCCTGAGGGTGGAGGCCGACCCCGATCGGCTCGGCGCCCTCGTCAGCCGGGAGGAGCGCCTGACGCTGGCGCAGGTGGATCGGATCGTGGCGCTGCTGGATCCTCGGCAGCCACTGCCTCGGCTGGCCCAGGCGACTCCGGGCGGGTGAGGGCCGCATAGACCAGCACGACGACGGCGCCGGCGCTCCAGCCGGCCAGGACGTCGGTCGGATAGTGGACCCCGAGCCAGATGCGCGATAGGCCGATGAGCCCCACCAGCAGGCCGAGCGCGACGACGATGGCGCTCCGGGCCGCACGTGGCAGGGCCGAGCGGCTGACCACCACGGCCAGCACCCCGTACGCGACCATGCCGAGCGCCGAATGGCCGGACGGGAAGCTGAAGCCATGCTCGACGATCACCGGTTCCAGGAGGTCCGGACGGTCGCGCGCGATCCCGATCTTGAACGCGCTGTTGCCGAGGGACGCCAGCGTGATCGCCAGCGCACCGGCCAGTCCGCTGCGCCACGTCCGCAGCAGCAGGCCCACCGCGGCGACGACGATGGCGACGGCGGTCACCGCAGCGGTCGACCCGAGCTCGGTGATCGGCCGCAACGGCGAGAGCAGCGTCGCCAGCTCCGGCGCGCGAACGAGCGCGATGACCGATGCGTCGAACGAGTCGGTGAGGTCCGCGCTGACGAGGACGGCAAGCCCGATGACCAGCAGCACGCCGCCCGCGGCGAGGGCGAGCTCGATGCTCGAGCGACGTCGAAGCGAGGACATGGGCGGCCAGTCTAGGGTTGGCTCGACATGATCCGCAGCCGATGAGAACCGCGGCCGGCCGAGCCATCGTGGCGACGGGGATCGTCGCGGCCGCCTTGCTGGTGGCGTGGCTGGCGCCGCCCACCGCGCCGCTGCTGGTGTGGCCTCTGCTGGTGATCGTGCCGGGATGGTATGTGCTCGCTCGTCTC
>DASVDT010000164.1:0-36011 GCA_036380955.1 Candidatus Limnocylindria bacterium
CTCGATCCGCATCACCCCCGTGGCTGCCGCCGAGATGTCAACGACCTCGTACGGGTTGTCGTAGCTGATCGAGAGGCCCGGTGCGCCGCTCGGCATGGTCACGCGCAGGTCGAGATCGGCGGTGAGCACGTCCGCCTTCCCCAGGTTCGTGCTGCCCGAGGTGTGGCTGCTCCACGCGAGGGCGACCCGAACCTGCTGGCCGGCCACGACCGGGACCTCCTGCACGATCGACTCACCGGCATGAGCGGCGCCGATGCGGTACCCGCCCCATGGACCGTTGCCGTTCACCAGGATCCGGTTCGACCACACCGCGGACGCCGTTCCGACGCCCTCGTGATCGTTGTTCGCGCCGCCGTCGGGCATCGGCGTCCGGCGCAGCGCACCGGCCATGAGGATCGCGCGCGTCCCTTCCGGCCACACCGCCAGCGATGGCGCACGAGCCAGCAGCTGCGCCGCGAGCCCGGCGACGATCGGGCTGGCCACGCTGGTGCCATCGCCCGAGATGCCATTGGCGGTTCGGACGCTCACCGCTGGAGCCGAGAGGTTGGGCTTGTTGTAGTCGCCGTGAGGGTTCCAGGCCGTGCCGCCCAGGTCGACGTAGTTCGCCCCGTTGACGCCGGGCCGATACCAGAGGATGTCGTCGGCGGTGCCGGCGGAGTTGCGGTCGTCGATGCCGCCCACGGTCAGCACGTTGTATCCGGTGCCCGGCGAGACGACGTTCCAGTTGCCGAAGGTGGTGAAGTTTCCGGACGAGGCGACGACGAGCCGGTTGCCCTCCCAGCCGATCGAGTCGAAGTAGCGACGCGCCTCCTCCGCGCCCTGCGCGGTGTCCTGGCCGATGCTGGCGTTGAGGATGTCGGCGTTCCCGCCTCCGGGCGCCACGGCCCAGTCCGCGGCGGCGATGATGGCCCGATCGTAGGCCAGGCTCGGCGTGTAGCCACCGGTGCCGGCCGACACGATGACCGCGCCGGGAGCGACGCCGCGGTACGTCCCGTCCTGGCTGGCGATCGCACCGGCGACCCAGGTCGGGTGCCCTCCGACGACCGTCGTTCCGCTGGTCGAATAGCTGGCGGCGACCCTGCCCGCCAGGTCGCCCGAGTTCGAGACGTTGTGGTACTCCACGATGCCGACGCGGACGCCGCTGCCCTGGTCGCCGCCGTCGCCGGTCCAATCGGCGCCGATCGCCGGGCCGGCGGACGACATCTGCGCCTCCCATTGCTCCTCGAGACCCAGGCTCAGGACGTCGGCGCGAGCGGCGAGCCCCGCAACCGCCGGGGCGGGCACGTCCAGGAACACGAGCGGCGCCGAGGTGCTGGCGTAGCCGATGCCGCCGCCGGCGGCCTCCACCGCCGGACGGAAGGCGTTGGCCGCCGCTTCGTACGTCGCTCGCCGCGCCTCCCACAGCTCCGAGCGCAGCGCGCGGACCTGCTCGATCGACTCGGCCAACGGGCGGCCGGCGACCCAGGTGATCTCAGGATGTGCGTCGCGCACCGCGGCCTCCGCCGCTGCCGTATCGGCGTCGAGCCAGACGGCGACGCGCAGCGAGTCGGGAGTGCCGCCGGCGACGGCCGCCTGGAGTGCGACATCGGCCTTCCGTTCCAGCGCGGGGAGGTCCTTGGCGGCGGCCGCCGAGCGCTCCTCGCGCAGCCCCGGCCCGGCCGTGACGCCGGCCGCAGGATCGGTGTCGACCGCGACGATCTCACCGGTGGTCCGATCCAGGAACTTCCCCGCCCAGAGCATCGCGTCGGAGTGCTCGACCGCGGCGTCGCGTTCGTAGAGCAGCTCGAAGTCGTTCGGCGATCCGCCGCGCGTTTCGGCGAGATGACGGGCCGCGGCCGCGGCCGGCGGCTCTGCGGCACGCGCCGTCCCGCCGGGGACGAGTACCGTCCCACCCACGACCAGCGAAATCACGAGCGCCCCCCCACGGGCGAGCGCGCGCGGTCGGCGACTGCGCACCTTCGGCCTCTCTCGTTCGTATGACGCCGTATGACAGTCTCGCATAGCGGCAATCCTCAGCATCGGCTCGGCGCACGTCGGCGGCAATGGGCAATCGGTGTAGCCTTCATCCATGACCACTCCGGCGTTTGACGTAGGGGGCTCCGTTGCAGCGGGCCATCGCGAGCGGCTGCGACGCGCCGCCGCGCAGGCGCGCGAGGCGGGCGTGGACGTCATGCTCGTCACGCCATCGAAGGACTACGCCTATCTGCTGGGCTACGCGGCGCCGGCCATGGAGCGCCTGACCTGCCTGGTCGTTCCCGCGGATGGCAACGCGACGCTGGTCCTGCCCCGACTGGAGGAGCCGCTTGCCCGCCACGAGCTCGGCGACCTCGCCGATGAGCTCGAGATCGTGCCGTGGGCGGAGACCGAGGACCCCATCCGCACGGTCCAGACCTTGGTTGGATCGGCCGGCCGGGTGGCCGTGCAGGACCAGATGTGGGCGCGCTTCGCCCTGGCGCTGCAGGCCGCGCTCGACCCGGCCCAGCTGGTGGCAGCCGGCCCGATCCTGAGCTCGCTGCGGCGGGTGAAGGACACCGATGAGGTCGATCGCCTCCGCGCCGCGGCCGCGGCGGCCGACCAGGCGATGCTCGCCATCACCGGCGAGCGCCTCTCTGGGCGCACCGAGCGCGATGTGAGCGCACGCATCCGTGAGCTGCTGGTCGAGGCCGGCCACGACGAGGCGGGCTTCGCCATCGTGGCATCCGGGCCGAACGCGGCGAGCCCGCATCACGCGGCCGGCGATCGGCACATCGGGGCCGGTGATGCGATCGTGCTCGACATCGGCGGCTTCCGCGCCGGCTATGGCAGCGACACGTCACGCACGGCGTTCGTCGGCGAGCCGCCGCCCGACTTTGCCGCGCTCTACGAGGTGCTGCGCCACGCCCAGTCCGCCGCGTGCGACGCCGTCCGCCCGGGCGTCCCTGCGGCGGAGATCGACCGCGTGGCGCGCGACATCATCACCGATGCCGGCTACGGCGACGCATTCCTGCACCGGACCGGCCATGGCATCGGCATGGAGACCCACGAAGAGCCGTACATCGTCTCGTCCAACGCCGAACCGCTGGTTGCCGGCAATGCCTTCAGCGTCGAGCCGGGCATCTACGTCCGTGACACGTGGGGCGCGCGCATCGAGGACATCGTGGTCTGCAGCGAGTCCGGCGGCGAGCGTCTCAACACCACCTCGACGCAGCTCTACCTCGTCTCCTGACTGGCTAGTCTCGGCCACGGTGTGAGCTGACCAGGGCGGTCAGCACCTGGTCGATCGCCGCGTTGGCCTCGTGAAAGGCGGCCGTGACCTCGGCCACGTCCGCGGCGCGCCGTCGCAGGTGGCCCACGATCGCGTCGAGGACCGGCGAGCGGAAGAACAGGAATGCCTCGACCGTCTCGGCCAGCGACAGCCCGGCGCGCGAGGCCTCTCCCCCGTACAGCGCGCCCATCTTCTCGGCCTCCTCCAGCAGGAGCTGGCGCTCGGCCTTCTTCGAGGCCGCGACGTACTCGATCACCAGCTGAAAGGTGCGCTGCCCCCATCGGCGGAACTCGTCGCGCTGCTCCGCCGACAGTCGCGCCTGCCACGGCTGGCTGGCGTAGCCCGTGCGTTGCATGCGCCGATGCAGCTCGCCGGCCATCGTCCGTCGCGAGTCGGGCAGGCGGTCGATGCCGTACCGCTGGCGGCGCGGCGCGTTGATCATCGCCTCGAGGCTGGAGCGCAGGAAGCGCCGATGGCCGCCGGGCGTGTGATAGCTCTGGACCTTGCCGGTGTCAGCCCACCGCCTCAGCGTGTCCGGACCGACGCCGACCAGGCGCGAGGCCGCGCCGAGCGGTAGCCAGGGATCGTCGGGATCGATCGAGTCCGGGTTTGAGGGCACTATGGAGACCTATGTCGCCTGATCGTACCGGTCTGGACGCCATACCATCGAGAGTCCCGTCAGGAGCTCCTCCTGCTCAACCGCCTGAATCCGCGCCACGCAGGTCGGAGGCGGTCATGGCACCCAGCTCTGACCAGAGATGGACGAGCGAGGCCATGCCGTCGCGGATGTTGCGCAGGCTCATCCACTCGTTGGGGGCGTGGAAGTTGCCGGTCGGGTTGGCGAAGCCGACCATCAGGGTCTTGATGCCGAGGTGGGCATCGAGCGCCGCCACGACCGGAACCGATCCACCCGACCGCTGGAACAGGGGCGCGGTCCCGAAGCCGGCCTCGAGCGCCCGGGCCGCAGCGGCAACGCCGGGGTGGTCGAGCGGTGTCACTGCGGGCGCCCCGCCGTGGATCACCTTGACCTCGACCCGGACGGTCGGTGGGGCGATGGCCTTGAGGTGATCGACCACCTGGCGCTCGATCTTGCGATGGTCCTGGTCGGGGACCAGGCGCGTCGAGATCTTGGCCGCTGCCCACGCGGGGATGATCGTCTTCGAACCCTCGCCTGAGTAGCCGCCCCACAGCCCATTGATGTCGAACGTCGGTCGAGCGGAGAGGCGTTCGCGGAGCGTGTAGCCGGCCTCGCCCTGCATCGGCTGCGGCACGCCGGTCTCGTCGGCCCAGGTGCGCTCGTCGAAGGGTAGCGAGGCATAGGCGGCGCGCTCGTCGTCGGTGAGCTCGCGGACGTCATCGTAGAAGCCGGGGACGGTGAAGCGGCCGTCCGCATCGGTGAGCGAGGCGAGCATGCGGACCAGGACGTTGGCCGGGTTGTCGACGCCACCGCCGTATTGGCCGGAGTGCACGTCCTGGCGCGGGCCATGGACCTTCACCTCCCAGTACGCGATGCCACGCAGGCCGTGGCCGATGGCCGGGGTGCCCTCGTCGTCGAAGGTGTCGCCGTCGCTGACGACGCAGACATCGGCCTGGAGCAGCTCAGCGTGGTCCGCGATGAACTGCTCGATCGGCTCGGAGCCGACCTCCTCGTCACCCTCGAAGAAGAAGCGCAGGTTGACGGGCAGGCTGCCGGCGGTCTTCATCCACGCCTCGACCGCCTTGAGATGCATGAACAACTGCCCCTTGTCGTCGCCGGCTCCGCGCGCGTACACGCGGTCGTTCTCGTGGCGCGGCTCGAAGGGGGGACGGATCCACTCCTCGAGCGGGTCGGCCGGCTGGACGTCGTAGTGGCAATAGACGAGCACGGTCGGGACCCCCTCGCCGGCCTTCAACCACTCGCCGGTGACGATGGGGTGATGCGAGGTCTCGTGCAGCGTGGCGCGCTCGACGCCGAGCCGTGTGAGCTCGGCGACGATCCACTCCGCCGTGCGGCGCACGTCGGCGGCACGCTCCGGATCCGCGCTGACGCTCGGAATCGACAGGAAGGCGTCGAGCTGGGCGAGATGCTGGTCCTGGTGCTCGCGCAGGTAGTCGAGGGCCGCATCGGTCATGCGGACGGTATCGGTCTGGCTCGTCATACGCCGATGATAGGCTGGTTGGGCCGATGCAACCGATGGCCACGCCCGAGCGTCTCCCGCGCCAATGAGGCTCCTGCTGGCGCTGGCCGCCGCCTTCGCTCTCGCCGCGCTGCCCGCCGACCACGTCGCCGCCTGCTCGTGCGCACAGACGACCGTCGAGGAGGCGGCCGCGAATGCGCAGGCCGTGTTCGCCGGGACGGTCGTCGACCAGCGCCCGGTCGGCCGCGACGACGGTCCGCTCCGCGCGGTCGCGGCCACGGCGCCAATGCCCGGGCCGCTCGGCCAGGTGATCTACGCCTTCAAGGTCGACGGCGTTGCCAAGGGCGAGGTCGGCGCGCAGGTCGAGCTGCTCGGCGGTGGCGATGGCGCGTCGTGCGGCATGAGCTTCGGCATCGGTGAGCGGTGGCTGATCTTCGCCGCCTGGGATGGCGCGGTGCACACCACCGACCTGTGCGCCGGCAACCTCATGCTCGCGCCGGACGAGGCGCCGCCGCTGCCGATGTCAGCGCCAGGCGCCGAGGGCGCCGTCCCTGATGCGCCGATGCAGATCCCATGGACCGCGCTCGGCGTGCTTGGCGCGGTCGCGATCGTCCTCGCCGCGTCGTGGTTCGCATTCCGATCGGAGCCGCGGCGCCCGATCAGCTGAAGGCGCCGAAGACGAAGCCAAGGAAGAGCGCGACCGCCAGCAGTGGCACGATGCTCGCCGCCCGCAGGAATCGGGGCCATCCGGCGCCTCCCGCGAACGCGTAGATCGGAATGGCAAGCGGGAAGACGAATGCCGCAGCCGACCAGGCGATGCGGCCGCGGACGCTGAGGTCGGGCCGGTCCTGCACGTCCAGCCAGTAGGCGGCGATCATGAGGAAGCCGCCGACGGCAAGCACCGCGAAGATCGCCCAGATCACCGGAAGCATGTCCAGATGCTACCCGCGCGGACGCGTCGTCAGCGCACGCCTCGCCGTCGCGCGACGTCATCGGCGCCGTTGAGGAGGTCGCTCACGAACGCCAACGGTCGCCAGCGCGGAAGGGTGGGCTGCTGGGGCGGAAGCAGCTCCAGGATCCCGTCCCGCACGGACCGCTCGAGCGCAGCTCTCGCCTCGCGGCCCCGGGTCGCACCCGCCTCGATCGGCGCACCGAACCGGATGTCGACGCGCTTGCGGAACCAGAGGTCCGTGCTGCCGACGATCGCGCACGGAACGACCGGGACCGCGGACGCGACGGCGAACGCGGTCGCACCCTCCTCGAACGGCAGCAGCGAGGTCTCGTCGAAGCCGATGCGCCCCTCGGCGAAGATGCCGAGCACACCATCGGCGTCGAAGACTCGCCGGACTGCCCGAACGGCCGACGTCAGGGTGGTCCCGGCGGGGTCGTACGGAATCATCCCGCCGAAGATGGCCATGATCCGGTTCTTGAAGCCGCGGCCGAAGTCAGCCTCGCGCGGTCCGAACCAGGTGATGCGCGGCTGCATCGGCGTGACCGCGATCACGAGCAGCGGGTCCCAGCCATTGTGGTGGCTGGCGACGAGCTGAAACGGTGGGGCGGGCCAGTTCTCGAGCCCGCTGACGCGGACGTCGAACAGCGGCCGGACCAGGGCGCGGACGAGCCATCGCATGACGCGGTAGCGCGGCGTGACCCCCACGCTCAGCTCGCGCGGTCCGGTGCGCCGGGCGCGGTCGGTGACGGCGTTCACACCGCCACCGCCCGTCGTTCGTCCGCGTGGGACCGGCCTCCGGCACGGATCGGCTCCCGAACGCGGCGCAGCGCCAGCGCCCCCAGCCCGAGCTCGAGCGCCATGACGACGAACAGCGCGCGGAAGCCCAGCTCGGCCGCCACGGTCCGATCGGCGATGAAGAGCGCCACTGCGAAGGTGATCAGTCCGCCGATGGTTGAGCCGATCGGCCCTGCGCTGGCGACGGCGATGTTGCTGATGCCCATGTATCGGCCCGATGCCGCCTTGGGGATGATGTCCGTCATCAGCGCCCAGTCGACGCCGAGGAAGACGCCGGTGCAGAGCCCGATGGGCACCGCCGCCGCGAGCACCATCCAATACGCGGGCGCGAACGCCAGCATCAGTCCGCCCAGGGCGCCGAAGCCGATGGCGACATACAGGACCGGCTTGCGGCCGATGCGGTTCGAGATCCGCCCGCCTGGCACGGAGCTGATGAGCGCGGCCACGAGCATCAGGACGAGCACCGGGAAGCTGGCGCCCTGCGCCTCGTCCGGGCCCATGCGATGAGCGTTCTCGAGGTAGAAGACCGCGAACGCCTGGAGGGTCACGAGGCCGGTGAGCACCAGCAGCCGGCTGACCATCACCCACACGAAGTCCTTCTCGGCCAGGATGTCCGTGCCCCATGCCGACCTCGCGCGCTCGAGGAGGCTCATCTCGTTGGGCGGCGCCGGCCGGTCGGGGACCCAGATGACGGTGATGAGCATGGTCACCACCTCGATGAGGCCGATGGTCACGAACAGCCCGAGCGTGATTTCCGGGAAGCCGAGGACGCCCGGCAGGACCGTGATGAACAGGATCGCCAGGCCAGGCCCGAGCAGGTTGCCGGCGATGTTGGCGCCGCCTAGCAGGCCTGATGCGAGCCCGACCTGGTGCGACGGGACGAGGTCCGGGACGTAGCCCTGGTACGGACCCTGCGCGAAGTTGCTGCTGAACTGGAGGCACGCGACCGCGATGAGGAACGGCCAGTACAGCTCGTTCCAGAAGGCCCAGGCGAGGAACGCCAGGAACACGAGGTCCATCGCCGTGCCGGCCACGATGAAGGGCTTGCGCCGCCCGAGCCGATGCTGGGTGCGGTCGCTGATGGCCCCCATGGTCGGCTGCACGACGATGGCGATCAGCACTCCGGCCGTGGTGATGGCGCCGACGGCGAGTCCGGCCAGCGGATGGTTCGAGTTTCCGAGCACCGACTCCACCAGGCGCGGGATGACGCTGAAGGTGAGCGCTCCCATCAGGGTTGTGATGGCCAGCCAGTAGGCGGTGACCGCCAGCAGCCGGCCGGTCGACAGCTCGGCCTTCGGCCGGCCGAACTCGTCGCGGTCGTCGGCCGCAGTGGCAGGTGCCGCCGATTCGAGCATGCCGTCGCCCTCGTCGTGATGTGGTGCGCAGCCTACGGCCGCGCGTTGGCGAGCACCATGGGTCAGCGGCACTGCGGCGCGAATGCGGACGGCTTGCTGAGGCTTTCTGTCGGCTCCTGGGCAGCGCCGTGCCGCGAGTGTCCAAGACTCTTGAACACTGTGATACCACCTCGGCGCTTACCGGCCGCTTACCGGCCGCTTACCGGCCGCTTACTGGCCGCTTATCGGCCCCTCTCGGCCGCGTACCCTGAGCGCTCATGTCGACCGATCCGGCGGAAGGCCGGCTCATCGTCCTGCGCCATCCCGACCTGCGTCGCTACCTGACGGCTCGGTTCATCGCGTCGATCGCCACCCAGGTCCAGACCGTCGCCGTTGGCTGGCAGGTCTTCCGCGCCACCGGCGACCCCTTCGACCTGGGTCTGGTGGCGCTGTCGCAGTTCCTGCCGTTCGTGCTGCTCATCCTGCCGGCCGGACATGTCGCCGACCGATACGACCGTCGCCGCATCCAGCTCGTGACCTACGTGCTGCTGGCTGTCTGCGCCGCCGCGCTGCTCGGTCTCGCGCTGGCCGGGAACATCGATACCGGGCCGGTCTTCGCCGTGATGGTGCTGTTCGGCATCGCCCGCGCATTCAATCACCCGGTGGGCCAGGCGCTGCTGCCGAACCTCGCCCCCATCGAGCTGTTTCCTCGCGCCGTTGCCGTCAACTCGTCGCTCGGTCAGGTCGCCACCATCGCCGGACCGGCGATCGGCGGCGCGCTGGTCCTGTTCGGAGAGCAGGTGGCGTTCGGACTCTCGCTCCTCTTGCTGGTGGCCGCAGTGATCCTGGTGGCGGGCCTGCGGGGAGGTGGTCGCACGGAAGCCTCGACCGAGCCGGTGTCGTGGGCGGCATTGCTCACCGGCGTCAACTTCGTGCGCAGCCGTCCGATCGTGCTTGGCTCGATCTCGCTCGACCTGTTCGCGGTCCTGTTCGGCGGGGCGGAGGCGCTGCTGCCCATCTATGCCGGTGAGATTCTCGACGTCGGTCCGGTTGGCCTCGGCATCATGCGAGCCGCTCCGGCGGTCGGTGCCGGCGTCCTGGCGGCAGTCGTCGCCGTG
Organism: Candidatus Limnocylindria bacterium; assembly: GCA_036380955.1. Lineage (GTDB taxonomy): Bacteria > Chloroflexota > Limnocylindria > QHBO01 > QHBO01 > JACDBZ01. The sequence continues at coordinate 9,561 of DASVDT010000164.1, forward strand.
CGCCCGATCCGGCGCAACGTGGGCCGCTGGATGTTCGGGGGCGTCATCGTGTTCGGGATCGCCACGATGCTCTTCGGCGTGTCGACCAGCTTCCCGCTGAGCGTGGCTGCGCTGATCGTGATGGGCGCCGGCGACATGGTCAGCGTGTACATCCGCCACCTGCTCGTCCAGCTCGAGACGCCCGATGCGATCCGGGGTCGTGTGAGCGCGGTCAACTCCGTCTTCATCGGCGCATCCAACGAGCTGGGCGAGTTCGAATCGGGCATCACTGCGTCGTGGTGGGGGATCGTGCCGGCCGTGGTCGTGGGCGGAGCGGCGACGCTGGCGGTCGCCGCGACCTGGACGCGCGTCTTCCCCGTCCTGCGACGCCTCGACCGTTTCCCCGAGCCGGAGGAAATGCCCTAGCGCCTTTGGAGTGATCGGCCGATCCGTGGATCGGCGCTAGAATCGGCCGGTGATCGACCCCATCGCTCTCGAAATCGGCCCGATCCAGCTGCACTGGTACGGGATCATCATCGCCACCGCGGTGCTCGTCGCCGCGCTCGTCGGCTCCCGCGTGGCGGCGTGGCTCGGCGAGGACCCAGACGAGGGCTGGTCGATGCTCCTGCTCGTCATCATCCTGGCCGTCATCGGAGCGCGCGTGTACCACGTGATCCACATGTGGGACTTCTACCGCGAGAATCCGATCCTGATTCCGCAGGTGTGGAACGGCGGCATCGGCATTCCGGGAGCGGTCGCCGCCGGGGCGCTCGGGATCTTCCTCTACACGCGCTCGAAGGGCCTGAACACCGCCCGCTGGCTGGACATCTTCGCGCCCGCCCTGCTGCTGGGCCAGGTGATCGGCCGCCTGGGCAACTTCGTCAACCAGGAGCTGTACGGGCCGCCGATCAGCGAGTGCGGCAACGGCTTCCCACCGTGCCTGCCATTCGGCATCCCGATCGACGCGGCTCACCGGGCCGGGACTCCCTGGGATGCGGCGACCTACCCGGTGGAGACCACCCAGTTCGTGCCGATGTTCGCGTACGAGATGGTCCTGAACCTCATCGGCATGGCGGTCCTGCTGTACGTCATTCGACGCTTCGCACCCCGCCTCCTCGCCGGGGACGCGGCCTTGATCTACATCATGTGGTACGGCGCCGTGCGAACCCTGCTCGAGACGTATCGAGTCAACAACTGGACGATCATCGGTGTGCCGACGGCGATGTGGGTCGGGATCACCGGCTTCATCCTCGCGGGCGGCTGGCTGATCTACCGTCATCGCCGAGGCTGGGGCTCGCCGATGCTTCGACCCGATCCCGAGCTCTCGGCCGGATTGGGTTCGCAGCCGCACGTCGAGGCCTCCGCTGGCTGAACGGCCGGGCATCCTGCCCGATGTGACCGCCGCGGTCGGCGCCACGCCGCTGGTTGCCCTTGACCGGCTGGCTGTCGACGTCCGGCCGCGCATCGTGGCGAAGCTCGAGCACATGAACCCCGGTGGGTCCGTGAAGGACCGGATCGCGGTGCCGATGATCGAGGCCGCCGAGCGCGCCGGTCTGCTGAGGCCGGGCGGCACGATCGTCGAGCCGACGTCCGGCAATACCGGCGTGGGGCTCGCGCAGGCGGCCGCCGCGCGAGGCTATCGGTGCATCTTCGTGATGGCGGACAAGCAGTCGGAGGAGAAGCGGGCGCTGCTGCGCGCATATGGCGCCGAGGTCATCGTCTGCCCCACCGATGTCGACCCCGATGACGAGCGCTCCTACTACCGCGTCTCCGATCGGCTGGCGCGCGAGATTCCGGGCGCCTGGAAGCCGGACCAGTACTCCAACCCCGCCAACCCACGCGCCCATTACGAGACGACCGGCCCCGAGATCTGGGAGGCGTCCGAGGGGCGCATCACCCACCTGGTCGTGGCGCTCGGCACCGGCGGGACGGTGTCGGGGGTCGGTGGCTACCTCAAGGAGCGCAATGCGTCGGTCGTCGTCGTCGGGGCCGATCCGGACGGCTCGGTGTATTCCGGTGCCGCGCCGCACCCGTATCTCACTGAGGGCATCGGCGAGGACTTCTGGCCGACGACCTACGACGCCTCGATCTGCGACGTGGTGATCCGCGTCAGCGATCGCGATTCGATGCTGATGGCGCGGGTTGCGACGGCGCGCGAGGGGATCCTGATGGGGGAGTCCTCGGGGACGGCGCTGTGGGCCGCGCTGCAGCATGCCCGGGCGGTCGACGATCCCGATGCCCTGTTCGTGGTCCTGCTGCCGGACTCCGGTCGCAACTACGTCGGCAAGCTCTACAACGATGCGTGGCTACGTGAGAACGGGCTGCTGGGCGCGGACGAGGAGGTGGCGGCCTACGACTGGCGCCAGACGTCGCCGGCGGTCGTCCTGGCTGGCGACGCGGTCCCCCGGGGCTGAGCTAGGCTCCGGCTTCCGCCTCCGATGGCATCCATCGGTCGCGCTGCCCGACGTCCGTGCTCGAGTACACGCAGCCGGAATGCGCCACGGCGCCATCGTCGGCCTGCATCCAGGCCTGGTCCGCGTCGATGGGATCGCCGCACATCTCGCAGGTTGCTGTGATCGGTTCCACGCCGTCACGATACGCGTGCGGCACAAGCGCTCGGTCCGCTGCTCGTCGGCGCGAGGGGGCGCGCGAGGGGGCGCGTCGATGCGACATGATCCGGGCGGCATGCGTCCGAGGCCTCGATGACCAGCGTCGAGCGTTCAACCCATCCGGCGGCCGCGTGGGTTTGGGCCCTCCTGTCCCTGATCTGGTGGTTCGCGTCGTTGGGCCTGTCCCTGCCGCTCGCGTCCTTCGTGCCGGCTCTGGGCGGTGGGCCGCGCTGGGACCTCGCCCTCGTGCTGGCGGTCAACGGCGCTGAGAGCCTGGCTGGCGTCTGGCTTCTCGGTCGAGCGGTCATGCGCCGACCGTTGCGGCGCCCGGGTATCGGCCTGGCGGTCCCCGTGGTTGGCATCGCGCTGGCGATCGCCGTCGAGCTGGCTTTGCACGCGTGGGCCGAGGCCCGCTTCGGCTACTACGACAGCGAGCTGATCCGGTTGACGGCCGGCCTTTCGCCGCTGGTGATCCTGACTGCCGTTGCCTCGTTCGGCGTCCTGGTTGCGCCCCGCGGGGCCATCGCGGCGCCGCTCGTCGGGCTGGTGCTGGCCGTTGCCGGCGTGCTCTTCATCGTTGTTTCGAACGTGCCCGGGCTCACCGACGGAATCGGACCCGGGAGCTGGGCGCTGGCCTCGCTGATCGGCATCGCCGGGGCCTACGCCCTGGGGGCGGCCGCGTTTGGCATTCGCCGCGCGAGGGTGGGCCACCGTTCTGACGGGTTCGGGCGCGCGGAGTATGGTTGAGGGCGTACGAGATACACCGAGCGCACACGAGGAGCGTCATGACGCACGTCGCAGAGCCGCCGGTCGCCGGGGAGCGCGACGCGACCGAGCTGGAGCGGGTCAATCACTGGATCAACGGTGCCCGGGTGGCGGGCACGAGCGGCCGCAAGGGCCCCGTCTATAACCCCGCCACGGGCGAGACGGCCCGAGAGGTCGACTTCGCATCGGTCGAGGAGGTCGACGCGGCGGTTGCTGCCGCGCAGGCGGCCCTTCCAGGTTGGCGTGCGACGAGCATCAGCCGACGGACCGAGATCCTGTTCCGGATGCGGAACCTGGTCGACCAGCATCGCGAGGAGATCGCGGCGCTCCTGACGCGCGAGCACGGCAAGGTCCGGACCGATGCGCTGGGCGAGGTCGCGCGAGGCCTGGAGAACATCGAGTTCGCGACCGGCATCCCGCATCTGCTGAAGGGCAGCTTCAGCGAGCAGGTATCGACCGGCATCGACGTCTACCAGATCCGACAGCCGCTTGGCGTGGTGGCGGGCATCACCCCGTTCAACTTCCCCGCGATGGTGCCGATGTGGATGTTCGCCAACGCCATCGCATGCGGCAACACCTTCATCCTCAAGCCCAGCGAGAAGGACCCGTCCGCATCGGTCTACCTGGCCGAGCTGTGGAAGGAAGCGGGACTGCCGGATGGCGTCTTCAACGTCGTCCACGGTGACAAGGTCGCGGTCGACCGCATCCTCGAGCACCCCGACGTCGCGGCCGTCTCGTTCGTGGGCAGCACGCCGATCGCGCGCTACATCTACGAGACCGGCACGAAGGCCGGCAAGCGGGTCCAGGCGCTGGGTGGCGCCAAGAACCACATGGTCGTGCTGCCGGATGCCGACATCGGCATGGCAGCCGATGCCGCCGTCTCCGCCGCCTACGGCTCCGCCGGCGAGCGCTGCATGGCGATCAGCGTCGTGGTGGCGGTCGGCGACGTGGCGGACCCGCTGGTCGAGGCGATCGAGGAGCGGCTGCCGAGAATCAAGGTCGGCCCCGGTCACGAGGAAGGCTCCGAGATGGGTCCGCTCATCACCAAGGAGCACCGTGACAAGGTCGCGTCCTACCTGGACGAGGGCAAGCACCAGGGCGCGACGCTGCGCGTCGACGGCCGTGAGCACGTCCTGTACGACCAGGACCGCGGCGGCTTCTTCCTCGGCGTCTCGCTGCTCGACAACGTCTCGCCCGAGATGGAGTGCTACCGCAACGAGATCTTCGGGCCGGTCCTCGAGATCATCCGCGTGCCGGATTACCCCTCGGCGCTGAACATCGTCAACGACAACCAGTACGGCAACGGGACGGCGATCTACACCCGCGACGGCGGCGCCGCTCGCCAGTACCAGTTCGACGTCGAGGTCGGGATGGTCGGCATCAACGTGCCGATCCCGGTCCCGGTCGCCTACTACAGCTTCGGCGGCTGGAAGGCGTCCCTGTTCGGTGATCTGCACATGTACGGGCCAGAGGGCATCCAGTTCTACACGCGCGCCAAGGTGGTCACGGCCCGTTGGCCTGACCCGGGAACGTCATCGGTCGACCTCGGGTTCCCACGAACGCGCTGATCGGCAGCACGGTTCGTCTGGACGCCGGGCCGAGGGGAGCGAAGCCGCGATCTGAGGCCCTCTCCAGCCATCGGTGGCAGAATGGCCGCCGATGACCGACCGATTCGAGACCCTGGCCGTTCACGCCGGCGCCGCGCCCGATCCGGAGACCGGCGCGGTGGTGCCGCCGATCCAGATGAGCACCACCTTCAAGCAGGACGGCGTCGGCGGCCTGCGTGGCGGCTTCGAATATGGACGCTCTGGAAACCCGACGCGCAAGGCGCTGGAGGAGGCCATCTGCGTCCTCGAGAGCGGCGGACACGGGCTGGCCTATGCATCCGGGCTGGCGGCCACGCAGAACATCCTGTACCTGCTCGAGCCGGGCGATCGGCTGCTCATGAGCGACGACGTCTACGGCGGCACCTGGCGCCTTGCCGACAAGGTCTGGCGCCGGTACGGGATCGAGACCGATACGATCGACCTCCGCGACCTGGACGCCGTGGCGACCGCGCTGTCGAGCGCGAAGCCGCCACGCATGGTGTGGATCGAGACGCCGTCGAACCCGCTGCTGAAGGTCATCGACATCAGCGCCGTCGCGCGCCTGGCGGCCGTGGCGGGCGCCATCACGGTGGTCGACAACACCTTCGCCACCCCGTATCTGCAGCGGCCGCTGGAGCTCGGTGCCGACCTGGTCCTGCATTCGGCAACGAAGTACCTGGGCGGCCACTCCGACGTCATCGGCGGGCTGGTGGTCACCCGCTCCGACGAGCTGGCCGAGAAGCTTCGCTTCCACCAGAACGCGGCCGGCGCGGTACCGAGTCCCTTCGACTGCTTCCTCGTCATGCGCGGCATCCGCACGCTCGCGGTTCGCATGGAGCGGGCGTGCGCCAACGCGCTGGTGCTGGCCCTGTGGCTCAGCGAGCGGCCCGACGTCGCGGCGGTGCATTACCCCGGTCTGCCGGACCATCCGGCGGCCGAGCTGGTCGGGCGGCAGATGCGCCTGCCCGGCGCCATGCTCAGCTTCGAGATGAGCGGGGGGGAGGAGGCGGCGCGCCGATTCGCCGCCGCCACCCGCCTCTTCACGCTGGCCGAATCGCTTGGCGCGGTCGAGTCGCTGATTGAGCTGCCAGCGCCAATGACGCACGCATCGGTCGCCGAGTCCGCCCTGGCCGTGTCGCCTTCACTGGTGAGGCTGTCGGTCGGCATCGAAAACGCCGACGACCTCCAGTCGGATCTCGAGGCGGCCTTCCGCAGCGCGGGCTCGTGAAGGACGAGAAGCCGCGCGAGGACGGTCCGACGGAGGTCGTCGAGACCGAGGAGGGCGAGCTCATCGAGCGGCTGTCCGGTGGGACGGCGACGCTCCTGTTGGTGTGGTTGATCGGCATCGGCGCGCTCTCGACCCTGCTGGCGGCGTGGATCTTCGTCTGGATGGTCAGTGGCCAGCGGCTCGGCCTCGACGCCTTGTTCGGAGGCTTTGGGATCTACACCGCGCTGGCTGGCGCTGCGGGGCCGTGCGTCCTGTGGCTGGCCGGCCGCGCTCAGGGGCACACGCTGGGCTGGTTCATGCTGACCGCGGCGAAGATCGCGCTGGTCATGGTCGTCGTCATCGCGCTGATGATCCTGGGCGCGGCGCTGATCATGGGCGGCGCGATCCCGGTCGGAGGCACGCTGGTCGCCGCCGGCGTCATGGTCGCGATGGCCGTGATCCTGAGCCAGGTCTGGGCGGTCGCCACGTGGGGCGCCGACCGCTGGATCGCGCGGGCTCGACTGGACGAGCCCTAGGCCTTCCTCCGAGCCTCGAGCTCGGCGCGCAGATCCTTGCGCAGCGCCTTGCCGATCATGGTCTTGGGCAGCTCGTCGCGAATCTCGACCGTGGCCGGCACCTTGTAGCGCGACAGGTTTGCGCGGCAGTACTCGATCAGCTCCTGCTCGCTCGCCGTCGCTCCCTGCTTGAGGACCACGAATGCGTACGGCACCTCGCCGTGCCGCTCCTCTGGCGAGCCGATGACGCACGCTTCCTCGACGGCGGCATGCGTCAGGAGCACCTCCTCGACCTCGCGCGGATAGACGTTGATGCCCCCCACGATGATGAGGTCCTTGGCCCGATCGACGATGGTGAAGAAGCCATCCTCGCTCATGGTGGCCATGTCGCCGGTGCGCAGCCAGCCGTCGGCGAGGACCGAGGCCGTCTCGTCGGGCCGCTCCCAGTAGCCGGCCATGACCTGCGGCCCGCGCACGATCAGCTCCCCCACCTCACCGATCGGCACCGCTTCCCCGGACGCCGGATCGACGACGCGCGCATCGGTGGACGGGAAGGGCAGACCGATCGTTCCGTTGCGGCGCTCGCCGTGGACCGGGTTGCAGTGCGTGACCGGAGACGCTTCGGTCAGGCCGTAGCCCTCGACGACACGACCGCCGGTGACCGCTTCGAAGTCACGCTGGATCTCGGGCGCGAGCGGCGCCGCCCCGCTGATGCAGGCCTCGATGCTCGACAGGTCGTACTTGCCGACGTCGGGATGGTGGGCAAGCGTCTGGTACATGATCGGCGCGCCGGGGAAGAGCCGCGGACGATGCTTCGTCGCCTTGAGCACCATCTCCGGGTCGAAGCGCGGGATGAGGATCAGCGTGCCGCCGATGAGCATCGCGAAGTTCATGTCGACGGTGAGGCCGTAGATGTGGAAGAGCGGCAGCGGGCACAGGACGCCCGCACCGTCGCCGTCGAGCATCCCGGGGAACCACGACGCAACCTGGATCGCGTTGGCGACGAGGTTTCGGTGCGTGAGCATCGCGAACTTGGGTGTGCCGGTCGTGCCACCGGTCGGCTGCAGCACGGCGGTGTCGTCGGGTGAGGCCAGTGAGCCGAAGGCGCTGGCCGGTGCATCGGCCAGGAGCTTGAACAGGTTCGGCGTCCGCTCGGTGTGTGGCGCCGGGTTCCACCGACCCTCGCGCCTGGCCTTGAGCGGATACAGCCAGCGGATGGGGATCGGCAGCGAGTCGTGGATGCCGGTCACGATGTAGCGACCCGGAACGCCGTCGGCGGCCTCCGCGACGCGATCCAGCCGCGGCACCAGCAGGTCAACCGTGACGGACACCTTCGGCCGGGCGAGGCGGAACAGCTCGGCCAGCTCGCGCTCGACGTACAGGGGGTTCATCGGCACCGCGATGGCTCCGGCTCGCATGGTGCCCATGAACGCGATCACGAAGGCGGGACTGGTGGGCAGGTGCAGGCTCACCCGGTCGCCGGTCTCGACGCCCATGCTGCGGAGCGCGTGCGCGAAGCGATCCGCGGCACGGTCGAGCTGCGCGAAGGATGTCTTCTTGCCGAAGAAGATCGTCGCGGTGCGCTCGGGGTGCCTGCCGGCCGTCTGCCGAAGGATCGCGTCAACCGGGATGTCGGGGATCTCGATCTCGGCCGGCACGCCGGCCTCGTAGCTCGCAAGCCATGGTCGATCCGCGGCCAGCGCCGGCTGGGCCGATCGTTCGAGCGTCGTCATGGCGTCTGCACCTCCCTACGGCGTCAGGCGGGATACCCGCCGCGGTTGATGACGGACGCCGCCACCCGGCGTCCAATGGCAATTCGATCGATGGGCTCGCCGCGCAGGACGCGGCGCAGGCCGGCCACGAGCGTCCGGGCCTCGTCACCCTCGGCCAGGCTCGCCCCGAGCGCCTTGGCGCGCGTCTCCACGGCCGCCGAGCGCTCGGCAACCACCAGCCGAGCCAGGTCGGCATGGACCGATGGGGACGGCGCGCTGGAGGCGAGCATGGCCCGCTCGAGCGACGACTCCATGGCGAACAGGTCGATCGCGAGGTCGGCCAGCCCGGCCAGGATCTCCTGCTCGTTCTCGAGCGAGGTGCCGTGGCGCTGGACCGCGGCTCCCGCAAGCAGCAGGGTCGCGGTCCGGGCGTTCGCGACGGCCGACTGCTCGACTCCGAACGGGCCGTCGAACTCCGGCAGGTCGCCGCCCATGAGCGCGTCGGTGGCGCGCTGCGCGGGACCCAGCAGGTCGAGGCGCCCGGTCATGGCGCGCTTGAGCAGCGTGCCGGGGATGAGCAGGCGGTTGATCTCGTTCGTGCCCTCCCAGATCCGATGGATGCGCGCGTCGCGGTAGTAGCCCGCTGCCGGGTACTCCTCGATGTACCCGTAGCCGCCGTGGATCTGAACCAGCTCGTCGACCACGTAGCCGAGCTCCTCGCTGGCCAGCACCTTGGCGATCGAGCACTCGACGGCGTACTCCTCGAGCGCTGCGCGAATGGCGTCCGGGCTGCTCGCATCCTCGGCCGCCGCAAGGCTGCCCTCCAGCAGGCCGCCGATGCGGTAGACGCTCGACTCGACCGCGTAGGTGCGAGCGGCGATGGTGGCGAGCTTGGCGCCGATGAGCGGGAAGTCGGCCAGCTTGCGGCCGAACGCCATGCGCTCGCCCGCGTACCGCGTTGCGATGGCGAGCGCTGGCCGCATGCCGCCGAGCGTCGCGGCCCCGAGCTTGAAGCGTCCGACGTTGAGGACGTTGAAGGCGATCCGATGGCCCTTGCCCGGCTCGCCGAGCAGCGCGTCCTCCGGCACGACCACGCCGTCCAGCGTGACCGGGCAGGTCGAGGCGCCGTGGAGGCCCATCTTCTCCTCCTCCGGGCCGATGCTCAGCCCGGGCGTGTCACGCTCGACGAGGAAGGCGCTGAATGCTTCGCCGTCGATCTTGGCGTACACCGTGAACAGGTCGGCGAAGCCGGCGTTGGTGATGAACTGCTTGGTGCCGTCGAGCTGCCAGCGCCCGTCTGGGAGCCTGGTGGCGCGGGTGCGGATGCTCATCGCATCGGACCCCGCTGCCGGCTCGGTGAGGCAGTAGGCGCCGACACGGGTGCCATCGGCCAGGCCCGGCAGGTAGCGCTGCTTCTGCGCATCGGTGCCGAAGAAGACGACCGGCAGCGTGCCGATCCCGGTGTGCGCCGCGTACGTCACGGCGAAGGAGCCGGCGGTCGAGATCGCCTCGTTGACGACCAGGCTGCTGATGCGGTCCAGGCCAGCACCACCGTACTGCTCGGGAACATCGATGCCGAGGAAGCCATCGGCCCCGAGCTTCTCGAGGAGCGCCCGGTGCGTCGCGTAGTCCTTGCCCTCGACCTGGTCGCGTCGGGGCGCAACCTCCTTGTCGACGAAGGCCGTCACCGCCTCACGGATGGCGCGGTGCTCGTCGGAGAGCTGCTCCGGCGTGAAGACCGATCCCGCCTCGACCGGCCCGATCATGAAGCTGCCGCCTGGCGCCGTCTGCTTCCGCGTCTCGACCGTCATGCCGCCTGCTCCTCCTGAACCGATGCGGTCCGCGCCGGCTGCCGTCCGCCCAGCCATTCGATGACGCCGGCCGCGCCCTGGCCACCGCCGACGCACATCGTCACCAGGCCGTACTTCGCGTCGCGGCGCGCCAGCTCGGACAGGATCTGGGTCGTGAGCTTGGCGCCCGTGGCGCCGAGCGGATGGCCGAGCGCGATTGCCCCGCCGTTCACGTTCGTCGTGTCCTCGTTCAAGCCGAGCTGCCGGACGACCGCCACCACCTGGGCGGCGAACGCCTCGTTCAGCTCGGTCAGGGCGATGTCGTCCAGCGTGAGTCCCGCTTTGGCGAGGGCCTTGGGAACGGCGTCGACGGGGCCGATTCCCATGATCGCGGGGTCCACGCCGGCGGTGGCGAAGCTCACCAGCCGACCGAGCGGACTCAGTCCCAGGGCGGCGGCGCGCTCGCCGGTCATGACGACCATGGCGGCCGCGCCGTCGCTCATCTGCGACGAGTTGCCGGCGGTGACGCTCCCGCCGGCGGCGAACACGGGCTTGAGCCTCGCCATCTGGGCGGCATCGGCGTCGTGGCGGATACCCTCGTCGGCGTCGAACGCCACCTCGCGGGTGGAAGGGCGGCCATCGGCGTCGACGTCGGTCACGTTGGCGCGAACCGGCACGACCTCGTCGGTGAAGCGGCCCTCTCGCTGGGCCGCCGACGCGCGCAGGTGTGAGCGCAGGCCCCATGCGTCCTGGTCGTCGCGCGTCACGTCGAAGCGCTCCGCGACGTTCTCGGCGGTGAGCCCCATGGACAGGTAGACCTGCGGCCGCGTGTCGGCCAGCGTCGGATCGGGCGCGAAGCGGTGGCCGATCATCGGCACGTAGCTCATCGACTCCATGCCGCCGGCGACGACGACGTCGTGGACGCCGGTCTGGACGGCCTGCGTGGCGAGCGCCAGCGCCTGCAGGCCGGAGGCACAGAAGCGGTTGATGGTCATGGCCGATGCGCTGTCCGGCAGCCCTGCCCCGAGGCCAACCTGGCGCGCCATGTTGAGGCCCTGGGCGCCCTCGGGCATCGCGCAGCCGAGGACGAGGTCCTCCACCTCGCCCGGGTCGAGACCGGGGGCGCGCTCGAGCGCCGCCCGCACGGCCGTCATGGCCAGCTCGGAGGGTGGCGTCTCTCGCAGGCTGCCGCGCGGCGCCTTGCCGACCGCCGTGCGGGCGGCCGAGACAATGACGGCATCACGCATCTGCATCGGTCCTTTCCTCCATCAGTTCCGCAGGGGCTTGCCGGTCTTGAGGACGTGGCGGATTCGGTCACGGGTGAGCTTCTCGCCGAGCAGGCGCAGGAACGCCTCGCGCTCGAGGTCGAGCAGGTGCTGCTCGCTCACCAGGGTGCCCTCGGCGACGTCGCCACCGCTCATCACGGTCGCCAGCTCGAGCACCAGGCGCCGGTCGTGCTCGCTGATGTGGCGACCGGCCAGCTGGTTGTAGGACAGCGACTCGGCCGCGGCGATCCCGCGGCGACCCAGCACCGGGAAGCGGACGTCTCCCGGCGGTCGGTAGCCGCAATCCGCCAAGGTGCGGGCCGTGCGCGCCGCATCGGTCCACTGGCGGTCGGGGTTGGCGGTGATCGGATCGGCCTCCGATAGGAACAGGTACTCGCGCGCCTCCCACGCGCCGGTGGCGACCGTGGCGGTGGCGATCGCCATGAAGACGTGGCTGTAGAGCGGGAAGAGATCGTCGCGCGCACCGGCGGGAAGCCGCTCGGCCACGCGTCGCGCCATCGCCGTCGAGCCGCCCCCAGCCGGGATCAGCCCGACGCCCAGCTCCACCAGGCCGATGTACGTCTCTGCCAACGGCTGCGCCCGGGCCGCGGCCAGCACGAGCTCAGCGCCGCCGCCCAGCGTGCGGCCGCGCGGCGCCACGACGACCGGGACGGCCGAGTGGCGAATGGCCTGGGTGGCGCCCTGGAAGCGGCGGACGACCCGATCGAGCTCGTCCCACTCGCCCTCCTCGGCCTCGATCAGCATCAGGGCCAGGTTGGCCCCCGCGCTGAAGTCGGGCGACGCGGTGCCGATGAGGAGGCCGTCATGGCGCTCCTCGGCCAGCGCCACCGCCTTCTCGATCATCGAGATCGTGTCGAGGCCGATGACGTTGAGCTTGCCGTGGAGCTCGAGGCCCAGGATGTTGCCCTCGAGCTCGACCACGCTGGCTGCCGAGTTCGACGGTAGCTCGGGCGTGCGCAACCGGGCGAGGTCGATGGAGCCGGCCGGTGGGGTGACGGCTGCCAGTGAGCCGGTGTCGAACCGCCAGGCAGACCCATTGTCGTAGAGCCGCGGCGGCAGCTCGGTCTCCGGAAGCAGCGTCGTGGCCGCGTCTCCAACCGCGGCGATGACCTGGAACGGCCCGAGCTCCCAGCCGAAGCCCAGGCGCATGGCCGCGTCGATGTCGGCCACGCCATCGGCGATCTCGGGACCGATGCGTGCCGCATAGCCGAGGTTGGACGCCAGCGCACGCCGCAGGAACTCGCCGGCAGTGTCGTCGGCTCCGATGAGCATCCGCAGGCGCTTGGCGAGATCGGTCTCGTTGCGCGCCATGCTGACCGCGGACGAGGCGACCTTGCGCCGCGGCCGGTAGTCGCCGCTTCCGAGGTCCAGCGCGAGGATCTCCCCGCCGTCCTTGCGGTAGAAGCCTGCGCCGGTCTTCTCGCCGAGAGCGCCCTTCTCCAGCAGCGCCCGCATCACCGGCGGCACCACGAACGTCTCGCGCTCCGGGTCGTCGACCAGGTCGGCGTGGCAGTGGTCCGCGACCGCGGCGGCAACGTCGATCCCGACCAGGTCGAGCGTCCGGAAGGTCGCGCTCTTCGGTCGGCCGATGAGGGAGCCCGTCAGCTCGTCAACCTCATCCGGACCGAGGCCCAGCTCCTGCGCAAGTCGAAGGGCGACCATCAGCCCGTGCACGCCGAGGCGGTTGGCGATGAACGCCGGCGTGTCTCGCGCGACCACGGTTCCCTTGCCGAGGAGCAGGGACGCGAAGCCGGACAGTGCCTGGACCGCGGACGGATCGGTGTCGGCCAGCGGGATGAGCTCCACCAGGCGCGTGTAGCGCGGCGGGTTGAAGAAGTGGGTCCCGAAGAACCGTCGTCGGAACGCCTTGGAGCGCCCGCCGGCAAGCGCGCCGATGGACAGCCCGCTGGTGTTGGTCGTGACGTAGCGGGTCCGGTCGGTGAGCGCGGCGTCGATGCGCTCGAACAGCGCTTGCTTGGGCTCCAGCTGCTCGACGATCGCCTCGAGCACCCAATCGGCATCGGCGACCGCCGACTCGAGCGCGCCATCCTGGTCCAGGCCGCCGACGCGGATCCGAGACAGGTGAGCCGGCGTGTACAGCGGTGCCGGCTTGAGCTTCGCAACACGATCAAGACCGCCCTGTGCGACGGCGGCCGTCATGTCGAAGAGACGAACCCGAACGCCTGCGCCGGCCAGCAGGGCGGCGATCTGCGCGCCCATCGTCCCGGCACCGACCACCACGGTCGATCCGATGCGCGGCGTCATGCTCGCAACCCGCCCAGGAAGAGCTCGGCGAAGGCGTCCGCGATCTCGTCGACGCCGAGGCGGCCATCCGGCCGGTACCACTGCGTGAACCAGTTGCAGGCACTGAGGATCCCGATGCCCGCCAGGCGCACATCGAATTGCCGCAGGCTGCCATCGGCGATGCCCGCCTCGATCGCCGAACGCCAGCGGTTCTCGTACGCGTTGCGGCGGGCGATGATGTCCCGCTGGCGGTCGCGGTCGAGCGCGCGGAGCTCGATCTGGATCAGCGAAAGTTCGTCGGCGTGATCCGACGCGACGCGCAGGTGCTCGCGAATGGCATCGGCGAGCCGCTCGACGGCGGGCGCATCGGCCTCGAGGATGGGGAGGACCCGGACCTCGAGCACGTCGAGCGCCCGATTGAGGATGGCCCACAGCAGCTCGTCCTTGCCGTTGATGTAGTGGTACAGGCTTCCGCGGTTCATGCCGAGCGCCTCGCCCAGGTCCTGCATGCTCGTGGCGTGGTAGCCACGCTGGCGGAAGAGCCGCGTCGCAGCGGCGAGGAGCTCCGCCTCGCGCGGGCGGGCGGGAATCGGCGTCGTCATCGGCTCAACCTTACCAAACGAACGTTTGATTGGGAACCCAAACGGGGAGGACGTTCCCGTAAGCCGCCAGTAAGCGGCTGGTAATCGGCGACGCGCATGCTGACGGCATGTGGAGACCGAAGATTCGCCGCGGTGGCCGCGGGGGCCGCGGGCGCACCAGGGCCGGCTACGACTACGCAGTCACCGAGGCGTATCGATCCTGGAAGGCGCCCAAGGGCGTCATCAGCCCGGGCCGTCGAGACATCGCGAAGGCGATGGACACGATTCCCGCCGACATGGGCTGGGACTGGTCACAGCCGCGCCTCATGCCCGTCCTGGAGCGGCCGGGATCGGACCGGATGCCAGATGACCCATATCTCCGCGCCATCGCCGACTGCGGAATCGGGTACGGGTTCGGCCTGGAGATCGGGCCGATGTTCGCGCGAGTCACGCGTCAGATGGCCGACGGATGGGAGCGGAGCGACGACACGATCCGGGACGTGGCGCTCGCGAACCTGCGTCGTCGACTGGCCGACGACGCCCCCGGGTTCGAGGTGCCCCGGGAGGCGGATGACGCGCTCGTCGTTCGCGCGCTGAGCACGCCGCAGGGCTTCGCGACGTCCGTCCTGCTCGTCCCGGATGCGCTGACGCGGATCTTCGGCGACGTCGATCAGATCTTCACGGCGCCCGCACGTCCGATGCTGCTCGCCTTCGCGGGCGATACGCCGCCGGAGGTCGTCAAGCTCATGACCGCGGAAGCCGAACGCCTCGACCCGCATCCGCTCAAGCTGGACCCGTTCCGGCTCACCGGCGGTCGACTGATGTGGGACGGGCGCGCGACGGGTCGGACGCGTCGTAACGGCCCCGTTCAGATGTCGTAGGTCGCCGAAGGCTCTGCGATGGCCACGTCGGCTCCGAAGGCCTCGGCCGCCAGCGAGGTCGCCCAGGATCCGTCGCCGTTGACCGGCAGGTGGGTCAAGATGAGGCGGCTGGCGCGTCCATCGCGGGCGGCGGCACCGGCCTCCGCCGGAAGCAAGTGTCCCCGGGGCTCGGGAGGCTGGGCATCCTCGTCGAGGGAGCGCAGGGTGGCCTCGCTGAGCAGCAGGTCCGGCCCGTCGGCAAGGTCCTCGAGGCCGCCGCACGGAGCGGTGTCGGCGGTATAGGCCAGGCGGCGGCCATCGCCTTCGATGCGGAAGCCCCAGCACGGGATGTAGTGCTGCGTGCGAACCGGCGTCAGTGAGAGCGACCCCGCGGTGAAGGCGCTGGAGCCGTCGTGCTCCGAGATGCGGAAGCAATCCTCGAAGTGCCGAGCGCTGCCGACCCCGCGCGCGAGCTCGAGCAGCTGGTCCGCGGATCCCGGCGGGGCGATGACGCGCAGTCGCTGGTCCTTCGGTCGCGCCCGCCAGGGATACACGTAGCGGAGGGTGACGAGGTCGAGCATGTGGTCGGCGTGCATGTGGCTGATCACGACGGCGTCGAGCTCATCGGGATGATGGCGGCGCACCAACTGGGCGACCACGCCCGGGCCGATGTCGACCAGCACGCGCGAGCCGCCGGCTTCGACGAGGTAGCCGGCGCACGCCTCGCCCGGGTTGGGCGAGGCGGGGGAGCGTCCGAGGACTGTGAGCCGCATCAGCGCCGGCTCACTCAGCGCTGCTCGATCGGTGTGTACTCCCGGGTCGCGGGGCCGATGTAGACCTGCCGTGGCCGTCCGATCTTCGTCTCCTTGGACTCGATCATCTCCTTCCACTGCGCGATCCAGCCAGGCAGCCGGCCGATGGCGAAGCAGTTGGTGAACATGTTCTTCGGGAAGCCGATGGCACGGTAGATCAAGCCGGAATAGAAATCGACATTCGGATACAGCCTGCGGCTCACGAAGTAGTCGTCGTTCAAGGCGACTTCCTCGAGGCGCTGCGCCACGTCGAAGAGCGCGTCATCCGCGCCTGTTGCGACCAGCACCCGCTCGGCGGCCGCCTTGATGATCGTGGCTCGCGGATCGAAGTTCTTGTAGACCCGGTGGCCGAAGCCGGCGAGCCGGAAGGTGTCGTTGGGATCCTTCGCCTTGTCGACCCAGCGCTGCACGTCACCGCCGTCCGCCACGATCCGCTCGAGGGTGTTGATGACGGCCTCGTTGGCGCCACCGTGCAGGGGTCCCCACAGCGCGCTGATGCCGGCGCTGATGGAGGCGTACAGGTTGGCGTGGGTGCTGCCGACGAGCCGCACGGTCGAGGTCGACGCGTTCTGCTCATGATCGGCATGGAGGATGAGCAGCAGGTCCAGCGCCTCGGCGATGCGCGGGTCGACCTCGTAGCGCTCGCTCGGCACCGCGAACATCATGTGCAGCAGGTTGGCCGAGTAACCGAGGTCGTTGCGTGGGTAGACGTACGGCTGGCCGATCGCCTTCTTGAACGACCATGCCGCCAGCGTGGGCAGCTTGGCGATCAGCCGGTTGATGGTGATCTCGACCGCGTCCGGGTCGAAGATGTTCTGGCTGTCGGGGTAGAAGTTGCTCATGCCCACCACGCCCGAGGCGAGGACCGCCATGGGGTGTGCGTCGGCCGGGAACGAGTCGAAGAAGTGGCGCATCTCCTCGCGGATGAGGGTGTGGTGCGTCACCTCCGTCACGAAGCCGTCCAGCTGCTCGCGGGTCGGCAGCTCGCCCCAGATGAGCAGGTACGCGACCTCCAGGAAGGTCGAACGCTCCGCCAGTTGCTCGATGGGATAGCCGCGGTAGCGAAGGACGCCGTTCTCGCCGTCGAGGAAGGTGATGGCGCTGGTGGCTGCGCCGGTGTTGCCGTATCCGGGATCCAGGGTGATCAGACCGGTCTCCGAGCGCAGCTTGCTGATGTCGAGCGCGTCGTCGCCCTCGGTGCCGTGGACGACCGGAAGCTCGAGCTCGCGGTCGCCGATGCGGAGATCGGCGGCGCCCGAGCGCGCGGGCGAGTCGGCCGTCACGCGAGCAGCTCCTCTACGGCGGCACGCTCCTCCAGCAGCTCGGCGGTGGTCGCCTCGATCCGCGACCGCGCGAAGTCGCCATGCTCGATGCCCTGGACGATCTCGACGGTGCCTGGCGCGCTGGCACGCAGCGGGTACCCGAAGACGAGCCCCTCCGGGACGTCGTAGCCGCCGTCGGCGGGCGCCGGGATGGCCGACGAGAAGATCTGGCCGGTCGGCCGGCTGACGTTACGGACCGTCTCGATGACCGCGTTGGCCGCGCTGGCCGCAGAGCTCTGGCCGCGGGCCTTGATGATGGCCGCGCCACGTTGCTGCACGCTGCCGATGAACTCCCCGCGCATCCAGTCCTCGTCGTCGATCACTTCGGGCGCGAGCCGGCCGCCGATGGTGGCGTGCCAGGCATCGGGAAACTGGGTCGAGGAGTGGTTGCCCCAGATGGCCAGGTCACGCACCTGGTCGACCGGAACGCCCGCTCGGCCGGCCAGCTGCGAGCGGCCTCGATTCTCGTCGAGCATGGTCATGGCGAACCATCGGTCCCTCGCCATGCCGTTGCGCGCGGCGGCGGTCGAGCCGATGAGCGCGTTCGTGTTGCAGGGGTTGCCGACCACCAGCACGCGACAGTCGCTCGCCGCGTTGCGCGCGATCGACTCTCCCTGGCCCGTGAAGATGCCTCCGTTGATGCTCAGCAGGTCCTTGCGTTCCATCCCCTCCTTGCGCGGCACCGCACCGACCAGGAGCGCCCAGTTGGCGCCGGTGAAGGCCTCGTCCGTGTCCGAGGTGCAGGTGATGCGCTCGAGGAGTGGGAACGCGCAGTCGTCGAGCTCCATGCGCACGCCGTCCAGCGCGGGCAGCGCCGCAGGCAGCTCGAGCAGCTGGAGCCGTACCTTGGTATCAGGCCCGAACGCCTGGCCCGACGCGATGCGGAAGAGGAGCGCATACCCGATCTGTCCGGCAGCGCCGGTCACGGCAACGCGAACGGTGGAATCGGCCATCGGTCTCCTGTCGTGAAGGGTCGTGATCGAGTGTAGCGCAGCACGCTCGATCGGCCGCGATGGGCGGTCAGACCTGGCGCAGCAGGCGCTCTCGCCGGAAGCCGCGCGAGGCGAAGTACAGGATCGCCGCGGCCACGAGCCACACCATCAGGCCGAGCACCGCAGCCAGCCGAGCGTCGAGCACGACGGCCCCCGCCAGCTGGCCGACCACGAGAGCCACGACCGGCAGCACGATCGCCCCGCCCAGCTGGTAGGCCTCCTGGAATCCACGCACCCGAGCCGACACGACGACGAGGATCGAGATCGCCATGGCCCCGACGGCCGGCCCGAGCCAGAAGACCGTCAGCATCCAGAGCGGTGTGATCGCCACCGGCCGTCCGACGTCGCCCGCGGTGAGCGCGTTGGCGATGACGAGGTAGACGACGTAGCTGAAGAGCGACACGCCGATGGCCGCCAGCCACGGGCCGAGCAGCTTGGCCAGGTACAGCTCCCGGTCGCTCGTCGGGGTGTACAGCAGCGCCTCCAGCGTCTTGCGCTCCTTCTCGCCGGCGAAGCTGTCCGCCGCGATGACCGCGCACACCATCAGCGGCACGAGCAGGAAGAAGCTGGCGAACTGGTACTCGAGCAGATAGACGAGCAGCTGCCGCTCGAGAGGCGGCGGCCCGAGGCTGGCGGCGACTTCCGCCGGCAGCATCGCGATCAGCGGCTGAAGCTCGGTCAGCGCCTCGCCGCCGGACCGGATGGCGAGCACCGCGCCGATCGGGAAGACCACGAAGAAGATGAGCGGCACGATCACGAGCGGCATCACCACGGCGCGTGCGCGCGCCACCAGGCGCAGGTCGCGACGGACGATGGCGAAGATCGGGCGCCAGCTCATCTCGCGTCCACGTCACCGTAGAGCGCGACATACGCATCCTCCAGGCTGGCCTGCCGCGGACTCACGCGATAGACCTCCACGCCCGCCGCCACGAGCCGGCGCACAAGCTGTGGCACCGCGTCGCGCGCCATGCCTTCGATGGCGATGGCGCCGTCTGTGCCCATCGTCGCTCGATCCGCCGATATCTCGCTGGCGATGGACAGCGCGGCCGCCGAGTGCTCCGGGTCCACGTCGATCTCGACGCCGACCGGCAGCGCGGCCGCGTGGACCACCTCCGACGGAGAGCCATCGGCGACGATCCGACCGCGGCGAAGGATGATGACTCTGTCGCACAGCTCCTGCGCCTCGACCAGGTTGTGGGTGCAGATGAGCACGGTCCGCTGCTCGCCGGCGGCCAGGCTGCGGACCAGGTCGCGGACTCCGAGCGAGGCGATCGGATCAAGCGCCGCGGTCGGCTCATCCAGGAACAACACTGGCGGGTCGTGGACGAGCGTCCGCGCCAGGGCGAGTCGCTGTCGCATCCCACGGCTGTAGCCGCCGACGCGGTCATCGGCGCGGTCGGCAAGCTCGAAGCGATCGAGCAGCTCGGTCACACGTCGCCGGACGTTCGGTCGAGGGACATTCCACATGTCAGCCCAGAAGGTCATCGACTCGCGCGCCGTCATCCGGTCGTCGAGGGAAGGCGTCTCCGTCAGCACGCCCGTTCGAGCGCGTACCGACGGGCCATCGGTCCCCGGGTCGAGCCCGAGCGTTCGCACGCCGCCCTCCGTCGGCGCAAGCAGGCCGTTCAGGAGCCGGATGGTCGTCGTCTTGCCCGCGCCGTTGTGGCCGAGCAGGCCGACGACCTGGCCGGCCGGGATGGCGAAGCTCACGTCATCGAGCGCTGTGACGTCGCCGAAGCGACGGGTGAGGGCCCGGGCCTCCAGCACGGCGCTCATCGATCGTCGCCGGATGCCCAGTCGGATACGGCAGCCGACA
Organism: Candidatus Limnocylindria bacterium; assembly: GCA_036380955.1. GTDB lineage: Bacteria > Chloroflexota > Limnocylindria > QHBO01 > QHBO01 > JACDBZ01. The sequence goes on from DASVDT010000164.1 coordinate 29,637, forward strand.
TGGACGCGAATGCCAGGCGCGGGAGCCAGGCCGGGACGTCGGAGCGCGCGACCCAGGCGTGCTCGCTCGACTCGAAGTCGAGCGTGACCGACGTATCCCTGCGCGTGGGTTGCGCGCGGAACACCGCCGTCACCGCATTGGCCGGCGGCGAATGGTAGACGCCGACCAGGCCGAGCAGCTCGACCTCGATGCCCGATTCCTCGAGCGTCTCGCGACGCGCGGCCATCTCGAACGACTCGCCCGGATCGAGATACCCGGCCGGCAAATCCCACGCGCCGCGGCCGGGCTCGACGGCGCGCCTCAGCAGCAGGATCTCGGGCTCGCCACCGTCATCGGCTGGTCGCTCCACGAGGACGGCGGCGGCGGGCTTCGGATTGGCATACCAGCGCCAGCCGCAGCGGTCGCACACGAGCGGCTGCTCATCCGCAGCCGCGCAGTGGGGACAGGCGGGAACGGTCCGGCTCACGGCCCGCAGACTATCAGGCCCCTCCGGGCCGCTGTCGTTCCCGGCCCAGAAGATGTCCACGACTGTGGATAACGTGTGGATAAGCGGGCGCAGGACGCCCAAGGTCGTGGAGAAGGGGGATTGCGTGTGCCGCCGGGCAGCCCATATGCTCCGGTCGTCCCGAAGGGGCAGCCAACGGCACCAGCGATTGCATCAATGGTCCGAAGGCGGTTCCTTCGGGACATTTCGTTGTCTTCCGCGTCGACGTCCGAACGTCGCGGCCGTTGCCGGTGGGGGCAACCGCCCGCCCCCGAGGGCCGCAACCCGCGAGATCAGCGCTCGAGATCGCGTTGCAGCCGGCGCACGACCTCGGCGGTCTCGTCGTCCGGTCCGTGGCCCGGCTCCGAGGCCGGGCCCGCGAAGGTGCCGAACTGGCGATCGCCGGCGTCGCCCAATCCCGGCACGATGTAGCCCCGCTCGTTGAGGTGAGAGTCGAGCGCGGCCACGTGGACGTCGACGTCGGGGTGCGCATCCCCCAGCGTGCGAACGCCCTCGGGCGCGGCGATCAGCGACACCTGCTTGACGCGCGCGGCGCCCCACGCCTTGAGGATGTCGATCGTCGCGGCGGCCGAACCGCCCGTGGCCAGCATCGGATCCAGCACCAGGCAGACCTGCACGGTGGCCGCATCCGGCAGCTTGTTGTAGTACTCGACCGGCTTGAGCGTCCGCTCGTCGCGGTAGAGGCCGATGTGCCACACCTCCGATGTCGGCAGCAGCTCGAGCATGGCGTCGACCATCCCGAGGCCGGCGCGGAGGATCGGGATGAGGCCGACGCGCGGCTCCATGCTGGCGGCCGTCATCGGCTCCAGCGGTGTCTCGATCCGAACCGGCCGGGTGGTCAGGTCGGCCATGGCCTCGTACCCGAGCAGCCAGGTCAGCTCGCGCACCAGCTCGCGGAACTTCTTGGGCTCCGTGGTCTTGTCGCGCAGGATGGCCAGCTTGTGGGCGACCAGCGGGTGCTGGCTGACATGCAGGGGCATCGGCGCAGATTCTAGGTCGTCGCGGATGCGCACAATGGACGGATGCGCCCCTCGCCGCTTGTCGTCGCGTTCGCGGTATTCGGGGTGCTGTGGGGCGCCTGGCAGGCCGTACTGCCCGATCTGGCCGGCCACTACGACCTGTCGAGCGGTCCGCTCGGCGCAATGCTGACCGCCGGCTTTGCGGTGGCCCTGCCCGCGATGCTGCTCACCGGACGGCTCGTGGATCGGTTCGGCATCGCCTGGGGGATCGGCGTCCCGGCGCTGGCCATGGCGCTCGGACTCATGCTCATCGGCAGCCTGCCGCCGGTGCCGCTGCTCGTGATCGGCGTCATGCTGTTCTCGTCGGGAAGCGGCGGATTCGATGTCGCCATCAACGGCGCGGCCATGGGCGATGCAGTGTGGCGCGGGCCGTCCCGCCTGACCCTCCTGCACGCCGGGTTCAGCGGAGGAGGCGTGCTCGGTGCGGTCGGCGGCGGCGCGCTCATCGGGGCCGGCGTCGACTTCCAGATCGTCTACCCGCTCGTCGCCGTTGCCGTGCTCGGAGCCGTGGCCATGACGGCGAGCTCGCGGTGGTCGAACGCCTCGACGGGAGAATCGGTTCCGCCGGCGATCGCGCTCGCGATGCTTCCGCTGGCGGCCCTCGCCGGCCTGGCCTTCCTGGCGGAGGGCTCGATGGAGACGTGGTCGGCGATCTATCTGCGCGACGTGCTCGGCGCGGGCGCCTTCGTCGGAGCGCTCGGTCCGGGCGCATTTCATGCCGCGATGCTGGCCGGGCGCCTCATCGGTGCCGGCGTGGCCGGGTCGGTCGGAGCGGCGACAACCCTGCTGGTGGCCGGATCGATGACCGTCGTGGGCATGGCCGTCGCTCTCGTCGTCCCGGTGCCCCTGCTGGCCCTTCCGGGTATGGCGCTGGCAGCACTGGGCGCGTCGTTCGTGGTCCCGGTGGTGGTCAGCCTGGCCGCGGGTCGGGCGGGGCGTCATGCGGGCAGCGCGGCGTCGTACGTGCTGACGCTCGGCTACGCGGGCTTCCTGGTCGGCCCGTCGCTGGTGGGGATGCTTGGCGAGCTCGCCGGCCTGCGGGTCGCACTGGCCGTGGTGCCGGTGGCCGCGCTGGTGATCGCTGCGGCGTCGCGGACTCGCGTCGCCACTCGATAGGGCGAGCCGATGGCCCCCTTGGGCATCCGCTTTGCGACCGATATGTCGGACACGTCTCGCCTCCGGCCGTTTCAGGCGCGATTTGACCGATACATCCGACCGCTGCGAGCACGAGGGGGACCTTCGGGCGCAGGTGAGGCTCGGAGGCGACGGACGTATCGGACAGATCCAGCCCGGCAGGCATGACAGGCGAGATACGACCGATACATCGGATGGGACAGTCGCAGCGTGTGGCAGACACTGGTACGCGTCGTGCGGGATCGGCGGGATCTACCTCCAGTGGCGGCATGCTGGTAGGCTATCGGTCCCTGCACGATCAATCGCGCTACGGACCGTGCCCAGCCCGTCGCCGGACCGTATTCGAGGAGGTTAGGAGAGCATGGTCTTCGGATCAAAGCGAGAAACCAAGCCGGACAGCCTCTCGCGCGAGGACGTCGTCGGGAACCTGTATCCGGATAGCCTGACGAGTGAGGTCGACGTGGCACAGTCATCGAGCGAGTTCCCCCGGACGACGGATCGCGGCAACGAGTCGGTCATCGACCCCCACGCACGCTTCAACGGCAAGTACGTCAGCGACCGCGACCTGCGGATCGAGGGCGAGGCGCAGGGCGAGATCGAGTGCCAGGGCACCCTGATCATCAGCCCCCAGGCGCGCGTGCGCAGTGCCATCAAGGCCCACAACGTCGTCATCAACGGCGACTACGAGGGAGATGTCGACTGCGGTGGCCGCTTCGAGATCGGCTCAACCGGCCGCGTGAAGGGCAACGTCAAGACGCAGGTGCTCGTCGTCAAGGAGGGCGCGCATTGGGAGGGCGGCGTCACCATGACGCGCGAGCCCGGCGCGCGGCCGGCGCCTCAGCCGCAGCAATCGGGCGGCGGCAACCAGCCACAGCAGCGCAGCCAGGGCGGCGGATCCTCGTCCGGCGGCGGCAGCATCTTCAGCAAGGGCGAGCGCGACCAGGCGCAGGGCGGCGAGCAGCGCGAGGGCCAGCCAGCGGGCCAGGGCGGCGGCGGCCGCTAGGCCGTCGCTAAGCTGCCGCGAAGGCGCTCGCCTCCTCAGCCATTGACCCGCAGCCGCCGCTCCGCCACCGCGCCGCCGGCGCTGGTGGAGGTGACGCGGGGCGGCCGGGTGGAATCGGTCCATCGCGGTTCGGTGGCCATCGTCGCGCCCGACGGCTCGACCGTCGCATCGGTCGATGACCCCGATCGGTTCGTCTTCTGGCGCTCCAGCGCCAAGCCGTTCCAGCTGGCGCCCTTCGTGGCCTCGGGCCGCTTCGACGAGTACAGCCTGGGCGGCGAGGCGCTGGCCATCATGGCCGCCAGCCACAGCGGGGAGGACCGCCACGTGCGGCTGGTACAGGAGATCCTGCGTCGCGCCGGGCTGACGAGCTCCGTCCTCCAGAACCAGGTGCACCCGCCCTACGACACCGAGACCGCCCACCGGCTGATCCGCGACGGCGAGAAGCCGACCGCCCTGCGCGGGAACTGCTCGGGCAAGCACGCCGGAATGGTCCTCTTCGCCAAGGCGTCGGGCTGGCCGATGGACAGCTACTGGCAGCCCGACCACCCGGTCCAGCGCCTGGCGCTCGAGACCGTCTCGGCACTCTCGGATGTGCCGATCGAGGAGATCGCCACCGCCACCGACGGCTGCGGCGTGGTCACGTTCGGCACTCCGCTGCGCGGGCTGGCGCTGGCCTTCGCCCGCCTGGCCGATCCCTCCGCGGTCGTCGATCCGCCGCTGCGCACCGCGCTCACCCGCATCCGCGACGCGATGATGGCGCATCCCGAGCTCGTGGCCGGCACCAGTCGGCGCATCGATACGGCGCTGATGCGCGCGTATCCCAAGCTGGTGGTGAGCAAGGGTGGTGCTGAGGGCGTCCTGGCCATGGGCCTTCCACCGGGTGCACTTCCGGAGGGCGCACCGTTTGGCGAAGGACCGATGGGGATCGCGGCCACCATCGAGGACGGCAACCTGGCCCGTCGCGGCGGCGACGTCACCAGCATCGAGATCCTGCGACAGCTGGGGCTGGTCGCAGACCCGCTGCCGGAGCAGCTTGTCGACTACGCCTCGCCGGCGATCGTCGACCCGCGCGGTGAGGTCTCCGGCGACGTGCGTGCCGTGCTCCGCCTGGCGTGACCGGCGCGGTCGCCGGCCAACGAATTGTCAAATTTGCGTCACGCGCACGTTAGACAAGCCGGCCGTCCATCACAGGCGCCGCCAACGCCACATCTGAGCGTGACCGAGCGTGTGGACCGGTCATGGAAACCCGTGTCGGTCGCCTAACGTGACCCCGGAGTCAAATCTGACAACGGGCCGCCGGCGTCCGCTGAGGTGCGGCCTCTACCCAAGCGCGTCGCGTATGAGCGAGGCGAGGCGGAGGAAGATCGGCGCCAGCAGCAGGGCGGGCAGGAAGTTCGCGACCCGCACGGGCTTCAGGTCGAGCAGCCGCAGCGCCACGCCGAGCAGGATGACGCCGCCGGCGGCGGTGATGGCGAGGATGGTGGCCGCGTCCAGCACGTCGGACAGCAGGAAGGCGCCGCCCGCGATGCCACCCTGCACCACAAGCACGGTGATGGCCGCCAGTCCCACCCCCGGACCCAGGGCGGCGGCGAAGGCGATGCTCGCCACCCCGTCGAGCAGCGACTTGATGGCGAGCAGCTGCGTGTCACCGGTGAGCCCGTTCGCGAGCGAGCCAAGGATGGTCAGCGGGCCGACGCAGAAGACCAGGCTGGCGGTCACGAACCCCTCGGCGATGCGACTGGGACGCTCGCCCCGAGCCAGGCGGCGTTGGAACCAGGCACCCAGCCACTCGAGGCCGTCGTGCAGCCGCAGCAGCTCGCCGATGGCCACGCCGGCGAGCACCGCCGCGAGCACCGCCAGGTCGTCGCCGGCCTGCACGGTCGGGTCGGTGAAGATGCGCAGGCCCATGCTCAGCGCGATGAGCACCGTGAAGAACCCGAGCCCGGTGACCAGGCTCTCCTGCATGCGAGCCGGCATGCGCGCGCCGAGCAGCAGGCCGATGAGCGTGCCGGCGAGCACGGTCGCTACGTTGAGCAGGGTGCCGGTGAGGAACATCGGGCCGAATGGTGCACCATCGAGGCGACGGCTGCGCGGGAACGCCCCCTGCTAGGATCGGACCCGATGACGCTCAGCACCGACGACCGACCCATGCGCGTGCGAATGGCGCCCAGCCCCACCGGGCCGCTGCACCTCGGCACCGCGCGCACCAGCCTCTACAACTTCCTCACGGCACGGCACGCCGGAGGTACCTACGTCCTGCGCATCGAGGACACCGATACCGCCCGCAGCACGGTCGAGTTCGAGCGCGACATCATCGACAACCTGCACTGGCTGGGGATCAGCTGGGACGAAGGGCCCCAGGTGGCGGGTGGCGAGGACCTCGGGCCGCATGGCCCGTATCGGCAGAGCCAGCGCATGGAGCTCTACGCGGGCGAGGCGCAGCGGCTGCTCGAGTCGGGCGCGGCGTATCGGTGCTGGTGCACCCCCGACGAGCTGGAGGTCGTGCGCAAGCAGCAGGAGGCGCGCAAGGAGCCGCCGCGCTACAACCGGCGCTGCCTCAACCTGACCGATGCGGAGCGCGCCGCCTTCGAGGCCTCCGGACGCCCATCGGTCATTCGCTTCAAGGTGGAGCCGGAGGTCATCCGCTTCGACGACCTGGTGCGTGGCGAGGTCGAGTTCGAGCGCGACATCATCGACAACCTGCACTGGCTGGG
>DASVDT010000165.1:0-33118 GCA_036380955.1 Candidatus Limnocylindria bacterium
CTGCTGGCCGAGGTCACGACCAGCCCACGTTTCGACGCTGACGTGTTCACGCTGGAGCGGTCGCTCCAGGTCATGCTCGGCGGCCGTGCCGGGTCGACGCTGGTCGGGCTCCTGACCGTCGACCGCGGCGTGTTCGAGGAGCTCGGCGAGATGGGCCTGCCGTCCGACGTGCAGGAGCGGCTGGTGTCGTGGCGGGCCCGCTTCGGCCTCGTCATCGACAACGCGCTGAACTTCCTCAACAACCCCGACGGCATCCAGGGCCACAACTTCGGCACGCAGCTGTCGCACACCGAGTCGGGCCTCACGCTGCAGGGCCGCCTGACGCTCGTGCGCTACAACAACGAGCCGCAGTTCTTCATCGCCGATGCGGACGTGCTGCTGTCCGTCGCCGCCGACATGCTCGAGCGGCTCGGCGAGCACCTCGAGCCCGAGATGATCGACGCGGAGCTCATCGGCCGGCTGCGCGAGGGCGTCGAGCTGGTGGAGCGCCGCACGAAGTCCCGTTCGTAGCTGGTGGGTAGGTGACAAGTCGGGGCCAAGCCCTGAGGCCGTAGACTCCGAAGCGTGAGCTCGGCGAGGCGCGTCTTCCTGGCCGCCACCGGTCAGAACCGTGGCAAGACGACGACCAGCCTCGGTCTGCTCGCCGCGATCCGCGAGCGCGGGCTGCGGCTCGGCTTCCTGAAGCCGGTCGGCCAGCGCTACCTCGTCGTCGACGGCACCCGCGCCGACGAGGACGCGGTCCTGATGAGCGAGGTGTTCGGGCTGCCCGATGCGCTGAACGACATGTCACCAGTGACCCTGCCGCGGCGCTTCACCACCGACTACATCATGGGACGCATCGGCGACGATCTCGCGGCGCAGGTCGCCACGGCGTACGACCGGGTCGCCAGCAACCGCGACGTGGTCGTCATCGAGGGCACCGGGCACGCGGGGGTCGGCGCCGTCATCGGCCTCTCGAACGCCCAGGCGGCGGCACTGCTGGACGCGCCGGTCATCGTCGTCAGCGAAGGGGGTGTCGGGCGGCCGATCGACGAGATCGTGCTGAACGTCTCGCTCTTCGCCGCCAACGGCGTGCGCGTGCTGGGCGCGGTGGTCAACAAGGTCGACGTCGTCTCGCACCCCGACCTGCCTGCCATCCTGGCGCGTGGACTCGGGCAGCACGGCGTCGAGCTCCTCGGTTGCATCCCGTATTCCGAGCTGCTGGCCAACCCCTCGCTCGAGCTCGTGGCGACGCACCTCGAGGGCGAGCTGCGCAGCGGCGAGGCGGCGCCGGGCGAGACGATCGGCTGGGTCGCCATCGGCGCCATGGAGGCGGTCCACGCCGTGGAGCTGTTGCGCGACCGAACGCTGCTCATCACGCCGGGCGATCGCGACGATCTCCTGCTGGCGGCGATCGAGGCGAACCGCGGCGCGCGCGTGCCGCGGGTCATCGGCGTGATCCTGACCGGCGGATTCGAGCCCCGCCCTCCGATCCTGGCCGCGCTCCGCCGGGCGGGGCTGTTCGCCTACCTCGTCCGGACCGATACGTACCGCACCGCCCAGGCGGTCGACGAGATCCTGGTCAAGACGCATCCGGCCGACACGGAGAAGATCGCCACCATCATCGAACTGGTCGACGGCGCGATCGACGTGGACGGGCTGCTGCAGCGCCTGTAGGGATCGGCGAGCACGAAGAAGGGAGGCCGGACGTGGGCACCCGCCGGCCTCCCAAGGGCACCGTTGGCGCACGCGGCCGGGAGACGGCCGGCACCGCGGTGACAGGCCGCATCATACGGTGGCCGATACGGACCGCACTAGTACTTTGGATGGTGCGCGAGCGCCGCTATGCGACGTCCCAGGCAAGCGGCATGTTGTCGGTCAGCCGCGCCCGCCCGATCCAGACGGCGACGAGCGCCAGTGCCGGGCCGGACACCCGCTGCAGCTCGGCCAGGGTGGTGGCGTCCGCGACGCTGACGTAGTCGATGCGCGCGCGATGCTCGGCCGCCAGCACGTCGGTCATCCGCCAGCGCAGCACCTCCGCCGAGCGCTCGCCGGCGTCGTAGGCGGCCTTCGCCGCGTTGAGCGCGTTGTACAGGCACGTCGCGGCGTGGCGCTCCTCGATGCCGAGCAGGGCGTTGGCGCTCGACAGCGCCAGCCCGTCGTCGTCGCGGATCGTGGGACAGATCACGAGCTCCACGTTCATGAACAGGTCGCGCAGCATGCGGCGGACGATCACGACCTGCTGAGCGTGGCGCTGGCCGAGGTACAGGCGCGCCGGGCCGACCAGGTGGAGCAGCTTCAGCATGACCGTGGTCAGCCCGTCGAGGTGACCGGGGCGAGACGCGCCCTCCAGCTGCCGCGTCAGGCCCTCGACCGTGACTCGGGTCGTGTCGTCGGGCGGGTAGAGCGTCGAGACGTCCGGCAGGAAGGCGATGTCGACCTCGGCGTGGTCGAGGAGCGCCAGGTCGCGAACGTGATCGCGAGCGCCGGGCTGCCCCTCGTCCAGCGTGCTGAAGGCATGCGGGTTCACGAACGACGAGACGACCACGCAGCCGTTGTCGGCGCGCGCGCGTCGCACCAGCGACAGCTGGCCGTCGTGGAGCATGCCCATGGTGGGCACGAAGCCGACGCTGTCGCCGGCGATCCGGCGTTGGAGGATCGCGTCTCGCAGCTCGTCCGCGGCGTGGACGACGATCACGAACGGCGGCGTCGCGGAGTGGTGGCGCCCTCGGCTGCCCCGCGCGAGCGGCGGTATCGGTCAGCGATGAGATCCCACAGGCGTTCGGCGACCTGGCGCTTCGGCAGCATCGGCCAGTCGGTGATGGCGCCCTCGGCGGCGAAGACGGTGACCTTGTTCTCGTCGGAGCCGATGGCGTCGAACGGCCCGCCCACCACGTTGCCGACGATGAGGTCGAGCCCCTTGTCGCGCAGCTTGGCCGCGGCGTTCGCCTCCAGGTCGTTCGACTCCGCCGCGAAGCCGATGAGGAACGGACGGACCTCGTCGGGCATCTCGCCGACCTCGGCCACGATGTCCGGGTTCGGCACCAGCTCGATCTGGAGCGTGTCGCCGGAGCGCTTGATCTTGCGCTGGCTGGCGCGGGCAGGCGCGAAGTCCGCGACCGCGGCGGCCATGACCAGGATGTCGGCGTTCGGCGCCGCTCGCAGGACCGACTCGCGCATCGCGTGCGCGGTCGTGGCGTCGACCACGGTCACGCCGCGCGGTGGCGTGACGCTCATGGCGCCGGCGATCAGGGTGACCGCCGCGCCGCGATCGCGGGCCGCCTCCGCCAGGGCGGCGCCCATCTTGCCGCTGCTGCGATTGCCGATGAAGCGGACCGGGTCGAGCGGCTCCCGCGTGCCGCCGGCGCTGACCACCACGTGCAGGCCCTCGAGGTCGCCCGCCCGCGCGAACAGGTGCTCGACCGCGGCGACGATGGTGGGCGGCTCCGCGAGGCGGCCGATGCCCGTCAGCCCCGACGCGAGCTCGCCGACCTCCGGCTCGACCAGGATGTAGCCGAAATCCCGCAGGGTGGCCACGTTACGCTGCGTGGCCGGGTGCGTCCACATCCCGGCGTCCATCGCCGGCGCCACGATGACCGGCGCGCGGCTGGCACACGCGATGGCGGTCACGGCGTCACCCACCAGGCCGGCCGCCAGCTCGCCGATGAGGTTGGCGGTCGCCGGGGCGAGCACGATCGCATCGGCCGCTTCCGCCAGCTCGATGTGCGCGATCTGCTGTTCGGCGTCCAGCTCGAAGACGTCGTCGAGCACGGGCCGATGGGTGAGGCTCTCGAAGGTCAGCGGTCCGACGAAGCGCGTCGCCGCGGCGGTCATGGCGACGTCGACGACGGCGCCCCGGTCGCCCAGCATGCGGACCAGGCTCACGGCCTTGTAGGCGGCGATGCTGCCCGAGACGCCGACGACGATGCGCCGCCCGGCGAGTGGGCCCAGGCCCTCGTTCATCGCTCGCCCGCCGCGGCGCGTGACCGATCGCGGATGGCGGCCCATGCGTAGCGGATGCCGCGCAGGGTGAGGTCGGGCTCGACCCGGTCGATCCCGGGCACCTCGCTCAGCCACGGCTGGTGGGTGTAGCCGCCGGTCGCCACGACCGTGATGCGGGCCTCGCGCGGCGACCGCTCGATCAGCTCGCCACGCAGCGCGGTCAGCAGCCCGCTGACCAGGCCGATGTAGCCGAGCACCGCTCCGGACTGCATGGCGTGGATGGTGTTGGCGCCGATGGCCGACGGCGGACGCCGCAGCTCGATGCGCGGCAGCTTGCTGGCGCGGCCGACCAGCGCCTCCAGGCTGAGGCCCATGCCCGGCGCGATCGCCCCGCCGATGTAGGCGCCATCGGCGTCGACGAGGTCGAAGTTCGTGCTGGTGCCCAGGTCGATGACGATGGCCGGGCCGCCGAACTCGGTCCGCGCGGCCAGCGCGTTGGCCAGGCGGTCCGCACCGGCCTCCGACGGCCGATCGATCCGGATGTCGAGGACGCCGTCGAGCGACGCGGCGTCGACGATGGCGGGCGCCACGCCGATCCGATCGGCGCTGAGCCGCTCCCAGGTCTCGGTCAGCGGGGGGACGACGCTGGCGAGCGCGACCGCGTCGAGCTCGTCGAGGCGGTGGCCGTCCAGCGCGAGCAGTCCGGTGAGCATGGCGGCGACTTCATCGGAGGTCGCGTTGGCACGCGTGATGGCGCGCCACGAGCGCGCCAGCCGGTCGTCGGTGAAGAGCCCGATCGAGACGTTCGTGTTGCCGATGTCGGCCGCCAGCAGCTTCACGGGCCGTATCGTAGCAGTCGTTCCTGGCGGCACCGTCCGGCGCGGAGGGCGGTGCTAGACTCGCCCGCGATCCCCCTACCATAGAGCCCGATGTCAGACGCGCGCGCCAAGCTGTACATCAATACCGGCGTGGTCACCGGAAAGAGCGACATCTACAACATCCTGCGCCCGCTCCTGAAGCAGACGGTCAGCTACACGTACGTTCGGGGATCGAAGGTCGAGTCGAGCGGCACGGGGTGGGTGGAGCGCATCGTGGTGGACCACCCGGAGATCGCGTCGTACTTCACGCCGCTGGCCATCTGCGTCAACCTCGACTCGTTCGACTACCTCCAGTTCGACACCACCTCGGAGCAGCTCCTCGTCTACACGCTGACGGTCGGCAACGAGCGCGTCGTGCTCGAGTTCGCAGCGAGCGGCCAACCGCGCCTCGCCGGCGACGGAGAGACCGATGCGGCACACCCGCCGACCGGCCGGCCGCTCCCGCGCAATGCCGAGGAGCTCGCTCGCGACCTGCGCTTCATCCAGATGGAGCTGCTCATGTCGGCCGACGCCGACGCCGGCGACGGTGAGCGGTCGGACGAGGACGAGGACGGGCCGTGACCGCCACGCCCGTGCGCGCGCGGCCACGGGCCGTCGCCGCGGCAGCGCCCGGGCACGAGCGAAGCGTGCTCGAGAGCGGCCTTCGCGTCGTCACCCAGTCGATGCCCGGCGCTCGCTCGGCCAGCGTGGCCATCTTCGTGCCGGTCGGGTCGCGCCACGAGGACGAGCGGCACGCCGGCCTTTCACACTTCCTCGAGCACCTCGTCTTCAAGGGGACGCGCGCCCATCCGGAGCCCGGCTCACTGTCGCAGGTGGTCGAGGGCATCGGCGGCAGCGTCAACGCCAGCACCGACCGCGAGCTGACGGTCTTCAGCTCCAAGGTCCCGGCCGAGCACGCCGATACGGCCCTCCACGCCGTCAGTGAGCTGGCGCTCCACCCGCTGCTGAGGCGCCGCGATCTCGCTGCCGAGAAGCCGGTGATCGTGGACGAGATCCGGATGTACGTCGACTCGCCGTCGGACCACGTCTTCACGCTGTTCGACGAGCTGTTGTACGGGCGCCATCCGCTGGGCCGTGAGATCGCCGGCACCATCGGCTCGGTGCGACGCGCCACGCACGAGGCCGTCGTCGGCCACTGGCGCGCCGCCTACCGGCCGGGCGCGATGGTCCTCGCGGTCGCCGGCCGCGTCGACCACGACGAGGTCGTCCGCGCCGCGGCCGAATGGCACGCCGCCGGCCCCCCCGATGTCGCCGGCCCGCGTCGTCGTCCGCCGGTCGCCGCCCCGGCTCCCGTCCCGGCGCCCGGTGGCGCCCTGCGCGTCTCGCATCGGCGGCTGAGCCAGGGCAACCTGTGCCTCGGAATGCCCGGCGTCGCCCGCGATCATCCGGACAGGTGGGCGCTGGACCTGCTCGGCGCCATCCTCGGCGACGGCATGGGCAGCCGGCTCTTCCTGGAGCTTCGCGAACGCCGCTCGCTGGTGTACGACGTGTCCACCTTCAGCGCCAGCTACGCCGATACCGGCACCTTCGGTGTGCATGCCGGCTTCAACCCGGACGACGCCGAGCGCGTCGTGCGTGCCGTCCTCGAGCAGCTCGACCGCATCACGACCGATCCGGTCGACGCCGACGAGCTCGAGCGTGCGCGCGCCTACACCCGCGGCCGCCTCGAGCTGCGCATGGAGGACTCCGGAGCGGTGGCCGGCTGGATCGGCAGCGGCGAGTCGTTGCTGCCGCGGATCCTCACCGTCGACGAGGTCATCGAGCGCCTCGAGGCCGTCACGGTGGACGACCTCCTTCGCGTGGCGCAGCACTACATCGCGCCGTCCGAGGCGAGGCTCGCCGTCCTGGGTCCGTTCCGTTCCCGGACGCCGTTCGCCCGAGCGCTTCGCTCGTGACCGACGACCCGCACCTCATCGACCTGGTCGCCGATGAGCTTGGCCTTGCGCGTGCCCAGATCGACGCCGGCCTCTCGTCGCTGGCCGAGGGCACGCTCCGTCGACGCCTGGCACGGATCGAGGCCGATGGTGGTGCGGACGACGAGGCAGATGCGCTGCGGCTCCTGCTGGCCGAGGCGCTCTGGCGCCAGGGCCGGTCGATCTCGGCCCGCCACGCGCTGGACGGCATCCGGCCGTCGAGCCCGCAGCGCCGGCTGCCCATGGCGCTCCTGATCGACGCCGAGACGCTGGCGAACGCCGGGGAGGCGGATCGCGCGGCTGGCGCCCAGGAGCGGCTCCTGGCCGCCATCGGGGTCGACGAGGCCTTCGCGCTGCGCGGCGGCGTCGACGGTCGCCTGGCGTGGCCGTTGCCGAGCGCCATCCGCCCCGCCCCGGCCGAGCCAACGCGGCCGCCATGGTCGCAGGCCGCTCCCGAGGCGAACGGGGAAGGGAGCCCCGCTCCCGACGACGAGCGCGTCGCGGCGGGGCGCGCGAGGCTCGAGGAGGCGCGCGTCGCGTATGTCGCAGGCGACCTCGCGCGCGGCGATTCCGAGATGTCGCTCGCGGTTCGGCTCGATCCGGCCCTCGCCTCCGACGGCGTCGCGATCATCGAGCCCACCCTCGGCCGGCAGGCGGCGGCGGAGCGTCTGCTACTCTACGGCGACCTGCTCCGTGCCGCGGGACGCGACGTCGAGGCCACCGACGCCTACGACCGCGCCGCGAACCGCCGGAGCCGATCCACTCGCACCGGGAGACGTTCTTCGTAATGCAGCGCACCCTCGTCCTCGCCAAGCCCGACGCCGTGCAGCGCGGCCTGATCGGCGAGATCATCGGCCGCTTCGAGCGCAAGGGCCTCAAGGTCGTCGGATTGCGCCTGCTGTCCGTTCCGCGTGAGATGGCGGAGGAGCATTACGCCGTCCATGCCGGCAAGCACTTCTACGCCGGCCTCGTCGAGTTCATCACCTCCGGTCCGGTGGCCGCGTTCGCCCTGGAGGGGCCGGATGCGATCGCCGTGGTTCGCAAGATGGTCGGCAAGACGATGCCGAACGAGGCCGAGCCGGGCACCATCCGCGGCGATCTCGGCATCAGCGGCCTGCGCAACCTCATCCACGCGTCGGACGCGCCCGAGACGGCGGAGTCCGAGCTGGCGCTGTGGTTCGGGACCGATGCGCTCGTCTCCTACGAGCGCGAGATCGACGCCTGGATCGTCGCCGAGGAGCCGGCCCGCACCTGACGCGCGGAACCGGCAGGACGCCTAGTTGCCCGCTGTGGCCGTGTCCAACGCCGGATAGTCCGGGCGCTCGATCAGTCCGACCCGCTCGAGCGGGAAGTAGCGCAGCCACGCACGACCCAGGATGAGGTCCTCGTCGACGGGCCCGAAGACGCGCGAGTCCTGGCTCGAGGGCCGGTTGTCGCCCATCACGAAGTACTCGTGCTCGCCCACGATCCAGCTCAACGGGCAATCGGGTCGGGTGCAGATCGTGGGCGAGGTCTCGCCCGAATCGGTCTTGCGCACGTAGGGCTCGTCGATGCGGACGGGATTCTCGCCCGGCTGCGTGACGAACACGCGCCCGTTCTCCAGGCTGACCGTGTCGCCCGGCATGCCGATGATGCGCTTGATGAACGGGACGCCATCGGTCGACAGCCCGGAGCTCGACGGCGGGTTGAAGACGACCACGTCGCCGTAGTGGTAGCCGTCGAATCGGACGGTGAGCTTGTCGATGAGGATGTATTCGCCGTCGGCGATCGTCGGGAACATCGACGTCTGCTGCACCTCGAACGGCTGGGCCACGAAGTTGTGGATGACGAGGTAGATGAGCAGCGTCAGGACGAGCGTCTCCACGATCTCGAAGGCGCATCCGAGGGCACGGCGCGAACCGGCGCGCTCGCCGGTGGCGGGCGCGCCGGAAGTGTCGGTGTCGTCGGGGACGTAGGTCATGACGCCTGGGCTGCGGGGGACGGCCGCGACAGGATAGCGCACCACCCGGCTAGACTCGCAGGCCCATGGGCAGCCTCATTCTGGTGCGTCACTCGACCACGGCGGCCTCGGTCGCGGGCCGCAATCTCGGTCGGAGCGACGATCCGCCGCTGGCTCCCGACGGCGCGAATCTGGCCGCCAGCCTGGCCGAGACGCTGTCCACCGAGCTGGCCGAGCTGCCCCACGACGAGCTCCGGCTGCTGAGCAGCCCAGCGCTCCGCTGCCGCCAGACGGCCGCGCCGATCGCGACGGCGCTGGGGATGCCGCAGCGTGCCGTCGAGACGGACGACCGGCTGATGGAGATCGACTACGGCGCCTGGGACGGGCTGACAGCCGAGGAGTGTCGTGCTCGCGACCCGGCGCTTCGCGCCGCGTGGGAGGCCGATCCGTACGCGACCAGCTGCCCCGATGGCGAGAGTGGCGCGGATGTTGCATTGCGGGCCTTCGCGATACTCGAGCCGCTCGAGGCCTGGCTTGCGGAGGACCGTGCCCGATGTGCGATCGTCGTGGCTCACAACCACGTGAACCGACTTCGGTTATGCGCCCTGCTGGGTTGGCCGATGCGCGAGTACCGCGATCGGCTGGTGCAGGATCCCGCCGGCTACAGCCTCATCGGCCTCGGGAGCGACACGCCGGTCATTCGTCGCGTCAACGCCGCTCCGGCCTGACCGCCTCGGGGCCGATCGGGGCCCGGAACCTATAATTCTCTCCTCCCACACTCTTGCGAGGTCCGATGTCCGTCGAGATCAGCCAGCAGCTTCAGCCGGTGATGCACGTCAAGGTCACCCCGAAGCAGATCGCGGCGAATTACATCCTCCAGATGAGCTCCGTCGAGCTCCAGGAGGCGATCGCGCAGGAGCTCGACGAGAACCCTGCGCTCGAGATGCAGGAGCAGGCCACCTGCCCGATCTGCGGCAGCTCGATCGCGGGCAACTACTGCACCGAATGCATGCCACGCAAGGCGGAGGATGCGGAGGACGGCGGTCGCCTCACCAGCGCCGATGACCTCCCCGGCGATGGCCAGACCCGGCTGCGCGACGAGGCCGACGAGTTCGACCCGATCGCTCGGGCCGAAGCCGACTTCACGCTGGAGGACCACCTCACCTGGAACCTGCATGCGCTCCTGCCGTCACGCCTGCACCCGGTCGCCGATCACGTCATCGGCGCGCTCGACTCGAACGGCTTCCTGACCCAGACCGATGTCGAGATCGCCGATGCCACGGGCGTCACGGTCGACGACGTCGAGGAAGTGCTGGCCGCGATGAAGGGGCTCGAGCCGATCGGCATCGGATCACGCTCGATCACGGAGTCGCTGCTGGCACAGATCGAGTACCTCCGCGAGCAGGGCGAGGTGGAGATTCCGCCTCGCGCCGAGGAGGTCGTCGGCCACCACCTGGCGGACCTTGGCGAACGCCGCTTCCGCGAGGTCGCCGCATCCGTCGGGATCACCCAGCGCGACGTCATCGTGGTCTGGGAGTTCGTGAAGGGCAACCTCAATCCCTACCCGACCGCCGCCTTCACCGCCGCGGTCAGCCCTGACGCGTCCCGTCCCATCATCCGGCCCGACGTCCTCATTCGGGACATCGACGGCGAGCTCACGGTCGAGGTCGTCGAGTCACGCCGCTTCAGCCTCCGCGTGGCGCCGATCTACTCGAGCCTGAGCTCGAAGCTGCGGAGCAACGAGACCACCGAGGACGAGAAGCAGCACGTCCGCCAGTACGTCGGCCGGGCGAAGTTCTTCATCGATAACATCAATCGCCGCCGTGCCACGATCCAGCGCATCGCCGAGGCGCTGGTGGATCGTCAGCGCGACTATCTCGTCAACGGTGTCCAGCACCTCGTCCCCCTCACGCGAGCGGAGGTCGGCGAGCTGATCGGCATGCACGAGTCTACCGTCAGCCGCGCCACCGCCGAGAAGTACGTGATGATCCCATCCGGCGAGGTCGTGCCCTTCAGCCACTTCTTCACCGCCTCGCTGGGGGTGAAGGACCAGATCAAGCGCATGATCGAGGCCGAGGATCCGAAGCATCCGCTCTCGGACCAGGAGATCGCCGACGCGCTGGCCGAAGAGGGGATCGCGCTGGCCCGTCGAACCGTCGCCAAGTACCGCGACGAGCTGCAGATCCTCCCAGCGCGCCTCCGACATCGCTAGCGACCGTCGGTCGCGGCGCCGATGCGGTCGGTGATCCTCCGCAGCCTCCTCGTCATCGGCGTGGGAGGGTTGGTCCTGGCGGGCGTCCTGTACGTCGCGAGCACGATCGACGCTCGCGCGCCCCAGGTGCTCGAGGTGAGCCTGACCCAGCCCGTCGAGGGCGAGCCGGGGGTCGCGCTCATCACCACGAGCCTCGAGATCGTCTTCAGTGAGCCCGTCGAGGCCGATACCGCCTCGGGCGCGCTCCATGTCGAGCCGGAGGTCCACGGCGCCGTGAGCTGGAGCGGGAGCACCATGATCTTCACGCCGAGCGAACCGCTGACGCTCGACACCGCCTACCGTCTCGAGCTCGGGGCCGGCATCCGCGACCTCGCCGGCAACGAGATGAGTGAGCTGCCGGCACCGTTCGAGTTCCGCACGGCCGGCCGGCCGACCCTCGTCGAGGCTTCCCCGGCCGATGGCGCCACCGATGTGCCGATCGACGAGCCGATCGCGCTCACCTTCTCGAGCCTGATGGACACCTCGTCCGTCGAGAGCGCCCTGCGTCTGCGGCCGTCGTTTCCCCACGAGCTGCGGTGGAGCGGCGAGCTGCTGGAGATCGTCCCGACCCAGCCGCTCCGGCCCGGCTCGCGCTACGAAGTCAGCATCCAGGACGGAGCGGCAGACGTCGCGGGCGTCGCATTGTCCGATCGGATCTCAGTGCAATTCACGACGGTCGCGCCCGGGCTCGTGGTGGAGACGCTCGTGCCGGCCGATGGCATCGACGGCGTGGCGCCCGTCTCGCCCATCGCCGTCGTCTTCGATCGCCCGATTGATCCGGACTCCGTCGGCGGCGATGCGCTCACCATCGTGCCGGACGTCGCAGGCAGCGTCTCGGTCACGACCCTCCCCGGCGAGGAGGCGACCGACGACGGGGGTGGCCGCGTCCTGCAGTTCGTCCCATCAGGGCCGCTGCCGGCGAACACCACCTTCGAGGTGGCGCTGGGGACCGGCATCACGAGCGCGGGAGGCGGCGGGCTGGGTCGACCCACCGAGTGGAGCTTCACGACCGGCGCGCCAGTGGCCGCCGTCTCGAACCAGGTCACCTTCGTGACCGACCGCGCGGGCATCGCCAACGTGTGGGCCATGAACCCCGATGGCACCGGCAAACGGCAGCTGAGCGTCGAGCTCGCCCCCGTCCTCGACTACGCGATCGCGCCCGATGGCAGCTCCCTGGTGGTCAGCGACGGGCGGCGCCTCGTCTACCAGCGCGCCGACGGGACCGAGCGGCGCGTCCTGACCGACGCCGCCAGCGTTGAGTACGACCCCGCCTACGCGCCGGATGGGCAGCGCATCGTCTTCGGCCGCGCCGACGCCGAATCGGGCGCCGGCCGCGGACTGTGGCAGTGGGCGATCGAGGGCGGCGAGCCGACGGAGGTCGAGCTGCCGTCGACGGAGGTCGCCACGCCGTCGCCCAGCGATGCGGACGCCGAGTCCTCGATCCTTCGCGCGCCGCGCTTCTCCCCGGATGGGCAGGCGCTCGCCTTCGTCGACGCCAGCGGGGCGGTCGGCATTCTCGAGCTGGCCGCGGGGCGCCTGACGCTCGTGCCGTTCGTCGCCGGCGGGCCGCCGATGTGGCTGCCGTCGTCGAGCAGCATCCTCATCACCGGCCACACCGCGAGCCGCGCGGGTGAGGGCGGCGCCGACGAGCTCGACGTGCCGGTGACGCCGCTGGCGCCCGGCCGTGCGGACGAGGTCTTCCGCGTCGCGCGGTCCGGCACGGCAGCCGTCGCGACCGCGTTCGGCATCGGTTCGCGGTTGGTCGCGGTCTCCCAGCAGGGCGAGGTCGCCTACGTCGATGGCTTGGGGGCGCTGCACGTCGCGGCGCGCGCGGGGTCGACGAGCGGGGAGCGACTGCTCGATGGAGAGGCCGTCGCCGACGCGGCGTTTGCCCCGGGCGAGCCCGCGCTCGTGATCGTGCTGGAACGCGGCGATGCCGAGGGTCCGATCGAACGCGTCGACCCGGCCAGCGGCGCTCGGACCGAGATTGCTCCTCGCGGCTCGCTGCCGCGCTGGGTGCCGTGAATCGCCCCGGCGCGACCTGCTAGAATCCGCGCGCCAGCGCTGGCGGGCACGAGACATGCTCCGTCCCCCGCCGGCGTTTCGTGTGCGACAACCCACGGCCGTTCAGCGCGCCCACTTGGAGGCCGCCGGCCGCACTCGGAGGATCCATGGAGCTCCAGCCCATCACGTTCGTGATCCCGCTCGCCGGGCTCGCCGCCATCGCCTTTGCGCTCTACCTCGCCTGGGACGTCCTGCGCGCCGACACGGGGACCGATGCGATGCGCGACATCGCCGGCATCATCTTCGAGGGCGCGGTGGCCTTCATCCGCCGCCAGTACCTGACCATTGGGGTGCTGGCCCTGGGTGGCGCGGTCGTCATCGGTGCCGTCATCAGCCTCGTCGAGGGCAGCGAGGTGGCCGACACGAGCATCTTCGGCTTCGACCTCGGTTGGCGCACCGCCATCGCATTCCTCGTGGGGGCGGCGTGCTCGATGGCGTCGGGCATCATCGGCATGTACATCAGCGTCAAGGCGAACGTGCGCACCGCAGCGGCGGCCCAGCACAGCCTGGTTCGCGCGGTGCAGGTCGCCATGCGCGGTGGGGCCGTCTCCGGCTTCCTGGTGGTCGCGCTCAGCCTGCTCGGGGTGTACGGGATCTTCGCTGCGTTCGGCGGCTTCTCGAACCCCGATGAGGCGCCGTTCCTGATCGTCGGCTTCGGCTTCGGCGCCTCGTTCGTGGCGCTCTTCGCCCAGCTTGGCGGCGGAATCTACACCAAGGCCGCCGACGTCGGTGCGGACCTCGTCGGCAAGGTGGAGGCCGGCATCCCGGAGGACGACCCGCGCAACGCGGCCGTCGTGGCGGACCTGGTTGGCGACAACGTCGGCGACTGCGCTGGACGCGGGGCAGACCTCTTCGAGTCGACGGCGGCCGAGAACATCGGCGCCATGATCCTCGGCGTGGCGGTCTACGGGCTCGCCGTCGCCAGCAACTGGCCGCATCCGGAGCTGTGGATCTTCTTCCCGCTCGTCGTCCGCGGCTTCGGCCTGCTGGCGACCATCGTCGCCATGTTCTTCGTCCGCGGGCGCGAGGACGAGAACCCGATGAACATCCTGAACCGGGGCTACTGGGCGACCACGATTCTCTCGGTCGCGGGCCTTGCCCTCACCACGTACGTGATGATGGACACCGGTGGTCAGCTGCCGGACAACGGCATCCCGCCGTGGGTCTGGTTCTTCGGCGCCGGCATCGTTGGCCTCGCCACCAGCGTCGCGTTCGTCTACATCACCCAGTACTACACCGCCGGCTCGTTCCGCCCGGTGCGCGAGATCGCCGAGGCCTCGAAGACCGGTCCGGCAACGAACATCATCAGTGGAACGGCGGTCGGCTTCGAGACGACGGCGGTGACGGCCATCACGATCGGGATCGCCCTCTTCGCGAGCCACTGGCTCGGCGAGCAGGCGTTCGCCGGCATCGAGGGCGCACGCAACGGCGGCATCTTCGGGACGGCGGTGGCGACCATGGGCATGCTCATGACGACCGCCTACATCCTGGCCATGGACACGTTCGGCCCGATCACCGACAACGCCGGCGGCATCGCGCAGTTCAGTCATGCCGAGGCCGGTGCCCGTGAGATCACCGACAACCTCGATGCGGTCGGCAACACGACGAAGGCGCTCACCAAGGGCTACGCCATCGCGTCGGCGTCGCTGGCCGCCTTCCTCCTCTTCAGCGCCTACATCGACAAGGTCAATCTCATCCTGGAGCGCCAGATCGAGAACGGCCTGCGCGAGGCCGGGACGCTGCTCGAGTCGGTGGACCTCGCCAACGTGGACGTGTTCATCGCGGCCATGATCGGCGCAATGCTGGTCTACTTCTTCTCCAGCCTGGCCATCCGGGCCGTCGGCACCGCCGCGCAGGCGATCATCATCGAGGTGCGGCGCCAGTTCCGCGAGATGCCGGGGATCATGGACTACACCCAGCGCCCGGACTACGCGCGCGTCGTCGACATCACCACGCAGGCCGCGCTGCGCCAGATGGTCCTGCCCGGCGTCGTTGCCGTCGCCACGCCCATCATCGTCGGGCTGCTGCTCGGCCACGAGGCCGTCGCCGGGCTGCTCATGGTCGGCACCATCGCCGGCGTCCTGCTCGCCACCGTCCTCAACAACGGCGGAGGGGCGTGGGACAACGCCAAGAAGTACATCGAGTCGGGCCAGCTGAAGGACGCGGACGGCAACGTGCTCGGCAAGGGTTCCGAGGCGCACGCGGCCGCCGTCGTGGGCGACACCGTCGGCGATCCGTTCAAGGACACCGCCGGCCCGTCGCTGCACGTCCTGGTGAAGCTGCTGGCGACGATCACCCTGGTGCTCGCACCGCTCTTCATCCGCTAGGAGCCCATCTGGCCGCCGGGTATGTAGGCGACATACGCGGCGGCCAACGGAACGCATGGACGTCGTCATCCAGGCCGCGCTCGTCGGGCTCCTGCAGGGGCTGACCGAGTTCATCCCGATCAGCTCGTCGGCCCATCTCGAGCTCGCGCCCTGGATCGCCGGCTGGGATGCCGATGGGCTCATCGGCTCGCTGGCGTTCGACGTCTTCCTGCACCTCGGCACGCTCGTCGCGCTGCTGATCTACTTCGCTGGCGACTGGGTCCGCTATGCGCTCGCCTGGTTCGCGAGCGTCGCCGAGCGGCGCATCGGCGACGATCCGGACCGCCGCATCGCCTGGCTCCTGCTCGTGGCCACCATCCCGGCCGGGATCATCGGCTTCGCGCTGGAGGGCGTCATCGAGGACGTCTTCCACGGAGACAACGACGCCGCGCGCCTGATCATCGCGGGCTTCCTGGTCATCGGTGCGACGGCGCTGTGGATCGCCGACCGCCTCGGCAGCCGCCGCCGCGACCTCTCGGGGCTCACGGCGGGCACGGCGGTCACCATCGGCTTCTCGCAGGCGCTCGCGCTGCTGCCCGGGATCAGCCGCTCGGGGGCGACCATCACCGCGGGGCTTGCGCTCGGCCTGACCCGCGAGGCCGCCGCCCGCTTCAGCTTCCTGCTGGCTACGCCGATCACGCTCGGCGCCGGCCTGTACGGCTCGCGCAAGCTCCTGACCGAGACGCACACGTCGACCGAGTGGCTGGCGATCGGCGTCGGCTTCGCGGTGGCTGCGCTGGCGGGTCTCGCCGCCATCGGGTTCCTGCTGGCGTGGCTTCGTCGGCGTTCGGTGGCGATCTTCAGCCTCTACCGGATCGGCTTCGCGGCGGTCATCGTGCTCCTGGTCGCCACGGGACGGTAACCCGCCGGCGGATTAATTCATGCCCCCACAGGTCGCTCTCCGGGACCGTAGGCTCGTCGAGGGACCAGCGGGTCCTGGCTTCTCGCCATATCCCACGCTCGACAAGGCTGCCTTCCGCCGCGCGTGGCCGCCTCCGCGTGCCTGGCGTCGCCCATCGCGTCACGTGGTCCCACGCCGCTCGCTTGTCCGCCACGTGTCCGACACAGCGACGGTAGGAGCTCGCGCGACGCCCGCAACGTCTGAGCCGCAAACCTTTGACTTCACCACGCCACGGACCTACAATCGCCCGACGCTGGCAGCCGCCGGCGCAAATGCCTGGCCCGCATCTCTCGCAGATTGGGGGTACGGCCAGCTTCAGGAGATGCCGCACCACGTCATCGGACGAGGGCGGGGCCTGGAGCGTTTTTTGTTATCAGATTGTGCGGACTGCCGGCCTGTCAAACCCCACGACAGGCCGACCCGACCGACGGGCCGCCGCAGGAGGATGAGGGGGTCGTGACGATGAACACCAAGCCTGTCTACCTGACCGCCGAGGGGCTCGAGAAGCTCAAGGCGGAGCTGAACGAGCTCGTGACCGTCGAGCGCCCGCGCGTCGCCGCGCGCATCCACGAGGCCAAGCTGGACGGCGACCTCAGTGAGAACGCCGAGTACGAGGACGCCAAGCAGGAGCAGTCCTTCCTTGAGGGCCGCATCGCCACGCTCGAGCTGCAGCTGCGCAACGCCGCGGTCATCGAGAAGGGCAACGGCGACAAGGTCGGGATCGGCTCGAAGGTCGTCATCAAGGGCAGCGATGGCGAGGAGACGTTCACCATCGTCGGTTCGGCCGAGGCAGCGCCCCGCGAGGGCCGCATCAGCAACGAGTCTCCGGTCGGGTCGGCGCTCATGGGCCTGAAGAAGGGGGAGACCTTCACGGTGCAGGCGCCGTCGGGCCCGATCGAGTACACGCTGCTCCGCATCGGCTAGGCACGCGTGTTCTGGGCTGACGAGCTCGCAGCGTCGGCCGCCGGCCGCCAGGTCGTCAACGACTCGAAGACCCCGTCGGGGACCGTCCACGTCGGCAGCCTGCGCGGGCCGGTGGTGGTCGACACCATCGCCCGCGCGCTCCGCGAGGCGGGCGTGGAGGTCGAGCTGCGCTACGGCGTCGACGACCTCGATCCGATGGACGCTCAGGCGCTGCTCACCCCTGACGCCATCGAGCGCTCGATGGGCGTGCCGCTGGCGCGCGTTCCGGATCCGGCGGGCGACTGCCACGACTCGTACGCGCGGCACTTCGCCGGCGTCTTCATCGAGACCTTCGACGGGCTCGGCATCCGCCCCGATACCTATTACTGGATGAGCGAGGTCTATGGTTCGGGCGCCATGGACCGATACATCCGCGCCGCCCTGGACGCGGCAGCCACGATCCGCGAGATCTATCGGCGGGTGGCGAACGTCAACCATGCCGACGAGTGGCACCCGCTGTTCGTCATCTGCGAGAGCTGCGGCCGAATCGGGACCACCATCGTGACCGGCTGGGACGGCGAGCGGGTCCACTACGAGTGCCGTGCCGATCTCGTCGAATGGGCGACCGGATGCGGCCACAGCGGCGACGTGTCGCCGTTCGGCGGCCGCGCCAAGCTGCCGTACAACGTGGACTGGGCCGCCAAGTGGGACCTCTTCGGGGTCACGATCGAGCCGGCCGGCAAGGACCTGTCGACCAAGGGCGGCTCGCGTGACCGATCCGATGCCATCGCGCGCGAGGTCTTCGGCAACGAGCCGCCGCTGAACGTGCCGTACGAGTTCCTCAACATCCGCGGCAAGAAGATGTCCACCTCGAAGGGGCTGGGCGCATCGGCCACGCGGGTGGCCGAGGTCATTCCGCCCGAGCAGCTGCGCCTCCTGTTCCTGCGCCCCCGTCCCAACACGGCCATCGAGTTCGACCCCGACGGCACCGACGCCGTCCCGCGCCTCTTCGACGAGTCGGATCGCCTCGCCGCCGCGACGGCCGGTCGCGAGGTCCGCGGCGAGCTGCCGGCCGACCACGAGCGCCTCTTCGCCATGAGCCTGGTGGAGCCCGATGCCGATGTCCGCGCCGAGGCGGCGGCGTACCGGCCCGCCTTCAGCCATCTCGCGCTGCTCGAGCAGGTGCCCGGCGTGGACCCGGTGGAGCGCGTGACCGCCGAGAAGGGCAGCGCCCTCACCGATCGCGAGCTCGCGATCGTCGCCGAGCGGCGGGCGGCCGCGAGAGCGTGGCTCGAGGCATACGCGCCCGATTCGGCCCGCATCGCCGTGCAGCCGGAGCTGCCGGACGCCGCCGCAGAGCTGGACGAGGCGCAGCGCACCTACCTGGCGATGCTCCGCCCGGCGCTCGAGGCGGCCGAGTGGGACGGCGAGGCGGTCCAGGCCGCCATCTTCGGTACCGCCAAGGAGCGCGGCCTTCCGTTCGGCCGGGCGTTCGCCGCGCTCTACCTGGCCTTCCTCGGCCGCACCTCCGGCCCGCGTGCCGGCTGGCTGCTGGCCGCGCTCGACCGCTCCTTCGTCCTCGATCGGCTGCGCGACGCCGCCGGGGCGGTGGCCGCATGAGCGTCGGCCTGCAGCGCCTCCGCGACGACCCCGACACGCTCCGGCGCGGCGCCGCGGACAAGGGCGAGGATCCGTCCGTCGTCGATCGCGCGGTCGAGCTCGACGAGCGCCGGCGCTCTCTGCTCGCCGCGTCCGACGCCCTCAAGGCGGAGCGCAACGACGCCAGCCGCCGCGTCGGCGAGGTCATTCGCGGCGGCGCCGACCCTGACGGCGGCGAGGTCGCCGAGCTCAAGGAGGCGTCGCGCCGTGTCGGCGAGCGCATCGCGCAGCTCGAGACGGAGCTCGAGACGATCCAGGCCGAGCTCGACGACGCCATGCTGCGCATCCCGAACCCGCCCGACGCCGACGTGCCGATCGGCGGCGAGGAGGCGAACGTCGTCGTGCGCGAGGTGGGGGAGCCGCTCCTTCGCGTCGACGACTCGGATCCCGAGTACGGCCCGTGGGCGCGTCGCCCGCACTGGGAGATCGCCGAGGACCTCGGCCTGATCGACAACGCGCGCGGCGCCAAGATCACGGGCTCCGGCTGGCCGGTCTACATCGGCGATGGCGCGCACCTCCAGCGCGCGCTGATCAGCTGGTTCCTCGACGTCCACGCCAACGAGCACGGCATGACCGAGGTCTGGCCGCCGGTCCTCGTCAATGCCGACTCGGCGCGCGGCACCGGGCAGATCCCGGACAAGGAGGACCAGATGTACGTCGCGACGCGCGACGACCTGTATCTGGTTCCCACCGCCGAGGTCCCGGTGACGAACCTCCATCGCGACGAGATCCTCGACGCCGATGCGCTCCCGCTCCGCTACGCCGCCTACTCCGCAAGCTTCCGGCGCGAGGCGGGCGCCGCGGGGCGCGACACGCGCGGCATCCTGCGGGTCCACCAGTTCGACAAGGTCGAGATGGTGAGCCTCGTTCGTCCGGGCGAATCGGAGGCCGAGCTGGAATGGCTGACCGAGCGCGCCGAAGTGCTCCTCCAGCGGCTTGGCCTCGCCTACCGGGTGCTGCTGATGAGCACCCGCGAGATGGGCTTCGTCCAGGCGCGGAAGTACGACCTCGAGGTCTGGGCGCCCGGCGTCGAGCGCTGGCTGGAGGTGAGCAGCGTGAGCAACTTCCGTGACTACCAGGCGCGTCGCATGGCCATCCGCTACCGACCCGAGGCCGGCGTCAAGCCGGAGCTGGTCCACACGCTCAACGGGTCGGCACTGGCGCTGCCGCGAACCGTCGCCGCCATCATCGAGACGTACCAGCAGCCCGACGGATCGGTCGCCATCCCGGAGGTCCTCCAGCCGTACTTCGGCGGCCGCGACCGTATCGGCGACTGACGAACGCCCCGTGCGACAATGGCGCGCCCCGGAGGGGTGGCAGAGTGGACGAATGCGCCGGTCTTGAAAACCGGAGAGGGTGCAAGCTCTCCGTGGGTTCGAATCCCACCCCCTCCGCCACCGCTCAGAAGCGGTCGCAGGTGCAGGCGGCGGTGCGCGGGGCGGTCGGCTTCCACCAGTGATCGGGGCAGCCGCCCACGAGCGATCGCATCATCGATCGGCGCTCCCACCAGCTCGCTGGGCGGCGTGAGGCACCACCGGTGATCACGCGCAGGGTCACGGTCGTTGCGGCCGGCATGGCCAGCGCATTCATCGTCATCGGTCTGTCCGCTCCATCAGTGTCGCTGTGCTTGATGGACCGATCCTGACGCCGCGCTCACCGGGGCGACATGAGCACCCCGCCGAGCCCGTCGCCGACAAGCGTCGGTCCGACGCATACGTCATTCGGTCGGCGTTTGCTCCCAGCCGCATGTATCTGCGAAGTTCGCGTCAATTCGAGTCATCTTGTGCGCCCCGCCGCACGTTCTGGCTCCGATTGGGCCGCGAGTCCGCCGAAGTTGGCACTTACGTGCGCCACGCGGCAAGTCCTGACGCTGGGCGCCACTCGGCTCACGAACCCAGGCCGGGAACCTCGTGGTGCAGACGGCAGCGGGCCTCGTAGGTCTCGTCGCCCATGCCGCCGATCACGATCAGGGGCGAATCGGCCGGCGCCGGCTCGCCGTCGATGAGCCGCTGCGTGCGCGTCGCGGGCTCGCCGCAGACCATGCAGATGGCGGTCAGCTTCGTGACCTGGTCGGCCAGCGCCAGCAGGCGTGGCATGGTCCCGAACGGGATGCCGCGAAAGTCGCGATCGAGGCCGGTGGCGACCACCTGCTTGCCCATCTCGGCCAGCCGCTCGACCGCCTCCGGCAGGCGCTCGTCGAAGAACTGGGCCTCCTCGACGGCCACGATGTCGGCGTCGCCCACGACCGCCTCGATCTCCTCGGAGGCGTCCACGCTGACGGCGTGGTGCTGGGCGCCCGAGCGGGAGACGACGGTCACGCGATCGGTGCGCGTGTCGAGTCGCGGCTTGACCAGCACGACCGTTCGGCCGGCGATCGAGAAGCGGCGCAGCAGCCGCAGCATCTCGTCGGTCTTGCCGCAGAACATGCAGCCCGCGATGACGTGAACCCACCCGTGGGTGTAGAACATCCCGTCAGTCGCCGACGACGGCGATCGCGTCCTCCGGGACGCCGAGCTCGCCGGCCAGCGCGGTCCGGAGCCCCGCAGGCGCAGGCGCCGTCCCGGTGAGCAGCTTGACCGTCGCGGCGGTCGACGCCAGGAAGGCGCCCTGGCCGTTGGTGACGGTCCCCCCGCGCGCCCTGGCCTCGTCCATCAGCGGCGTGGTGGCCCGGTTGAGCACGAGGTCAAGGACATAGCGGTCCGGTGGCAGCAGCTCGGGCGGGATGGGAGCCTCCCCATGTGCACCGATGCCCGACGCGTTCACGAGCAGCTCGGCGCGCGCCAGCTCGACCTCGATGATGGCGTCGTGCCACGGGCGAGCGCGAAGCTCCATGTGCCTGGCGGATCGGCTGAAGTGCGAGACGAGCGCCTCGGCCCGATGCAGGTGCCGGTTGAGGACGGCAACGTGCTGAAAGCCCGAACCGATGAGGACGGCCACGACCGCCCGTGCACCGCCGCCCGCGCCGAGCACCACCGCGTTGCGCGGCCACTTGCCCTTGACGCGGGGGAGGATCGAGGCAAGCCCGGCGCGGATGCCGTCGGCGTCGGAGTTGTAGCCGCGGAGGCGACCATCGGTCCTGACGAAGACGTTCACCGCGCCGCTGACCCGTGCGTCATCGCTGAGCCAGTCCGACAGCGGCGGGGCCTTCTCCTTGTGCGGCGAGGCGATCAGCGCGCCGGCAAAGTCGTCGCCCGCCCGGACCTCGCGCAGGGCATCGGCGAGCTGGTGCGGACGTCGCTCCCAGCGCTCGATCTCGATCTCGGTGCCTGCCTCGGTGAGCGCGGCGCGCACGACGCCCTCCAGCGCCGAATGCGCCAGAGGGTGACCGATGATCGGAAGGCGAGTGAGGGGCATTGTGAGCACGCTTCGCGGGTGGTTCGGAGGGTATGGCGGGCCGGGGCCGTGAGTCGTCCGTGCCGGGGCTCCATGCTATCATCGGCGCCGTTCGGAGAGGTCGCATAGTGGCCTAGTGCGGCGGTTTGCTAAACCGTTGAAGGGGGTAAACCTCTTCCGAGGGTTCGAATCCCTCCCTCTCCGCCACCCGATCGGCGTACGCAGGATCGGACGTACGGGTGCCCGTAGCTCAGTGGATAGAGCGTCAGGTTGCGGACCTGAAGGTCGGAGGTTCGAGTCCTCTCGGGCACGCCAGCATCCCGCTATGAGCGCAGATAGGCCAGCACGGCGCGGACCCGCCGGTCGTCATCGGGGCCGGGGAAGAGCTCCAGCTTGCTGAAGATCGTGCCGATGTGGGTTTCGACGGTCTTGAGGCTGATCGAGAGACGATCGCCGATGGCCGAGTTCGAATGTCCCTCCGCGATGAGTCCCAGCACCTCGCGCTCCCGCGCCGTCAGCTCATCGAGCAGGCCGCGCTGGCGCCGGCTGCTGAGCAGCCGCGATACGACGTCGGGGTCGACCACCGATCCGCCGGATGCCACGCGACGGATCGTGTCGGCCAGCGTATCGAGATCGCTGACGCGGTCCTTGAGGAGGTAGCCGACGCCGCGAGCGCCATCCCCGAGCAGGTGCGCAGCCTGCACGGCCTCCACGTACTGCGACAGCACCAGGACACCGAGCTCCGGCCGGTCGCGCTTGAGCTGGCGCGCCGCGACCAGCCCTTCGTCGGTATGGGTTGGAGGCATGCGGACGTCGACCACCACGACGCTGGCCTCCGCGGCGCGCTCCATGAGCGCCTCCACCGTGCCGGCCTGGAAGGCAATCTCGAAGCCGAGCTCGCTCACCAGCCGCGCGAGGCCTTCGCGGAACAGGACCGAGTCGTCGACCAGTCCTACTCGCATGGGATCTCGGCGACCAGTCGCGTGCCGCGGCCGGCAAAGCTCTCGATCGACAGCCGCCCGCCGACGGCCGCGACGCGATCCAGCAGACCCCGCAGCCCGCTCCCGGTCGACGGATCGGCGCCACCCACACCGTCGTCGGCGACCGTCATGTGCAGCCAGCCTTCGGCCTCCTCGGCTGCCAGCTCGACCCACGACGCCGATGCGTATTTGACGACGTTGGTAAGCGCTTCGGCGGCCACGAAGTAGGCCGTTGCCTCCACCAGCGGCGAATGGCGGTGTGACAGTGCGCAGCGGAAGCGAACCGGCACCGGCGATCGCTCGGCGAGCGCCTCGAGTGCCGGGCTCAGTCCCGCCTCGCCGAGGATCGCGGGGTGGATGCCGCGCGCCAGCTCGCGAAGCTCGCCGATGGCCAGCTTCAGCTCCTGCTCAGCCTCGGCGATGGTGGCAGCAGCCTGCGGCGACGCCTCCATCATCTGCGCCTGCGCCATGGTGAGCGCGAGCGACAGGCTCACCAGCCGCTGCTGCGCGCCGTCGTGGATGTTGCGCTCCACTCGGCGCCGCTCCTCGTCGGCCGCGCGCACGATCCGCTCCCGGGAAGCCCGCACCTCCTCGAGCTGTGCGCGGACCTCCGCGTGGAGCCGCTCGTTCTCGATCGCCAGCCGAGCCACGGCCGCGACGCCGTCGACAAGCGCCCGCTGCTCGTCGAGGGCGGGATCGTGGATGAGCGCCGCGAGCGGGGCGTCGTCGCCATCGAGTCGCGTGACGGATCGCTCCTCGGCCGCGTCCGGTAGCTCGACGGGCTCGCCCATCTGGTCAACGTACGCCTTCGCAGGACGGGACCAGTAGGCAACACCGAGCGATTGATCACCCAACGCGCGTCGGAGTGCTGCAACGAGCGATTCGGGACGGTCCACGCGGCCGACCTCGACGGCGAGCGCCGCGACGGCTGACTGGCGAAACCGAAGCCGCAGGAGCCCCCAGAGCAGAGCGATCGGCACGAGAAGAAGCGAGACGCTCTGCACCCACGGCAGCAGGTCCCGGTAGAAGGCCTCACGGCGCTGACCCCAGACCAGATCGCCGAGGCTCGGAATGACGGGGTGCCAGTCAACGATGCTGTCCGCGAACGTGAAGAAGCTTTCGCCGGTCACCGCGATCAGAAGCATCACGACGCCCGCAATCCACACGGGTGCCGAGCCTCGGCGTGCCGGAGCGCTCGAGCGAGCCCATCGCCACGCCAGTGCCGCTACGAGGAACAGGGTCATTCCCGCGAACCAGAGGTCGGCGAAATTCACCAGCTCGAGCTGAAGCGACTGGTCGTACTTCAAGATCAGAGTCCCGCGACACTCGCAATTGCCCCGGGCCGAAGGCGACACCAACGCGATCCCGAGACGTATTGCGAGGTAGACAAACGAGAGGACGATCCACGTTCGCGCCGCCCGGGAGCGCATGCTCCCCGTTGGGTAGGCGAGGATGAGAAGGCCGAGGAACACGCCCATGAGTCCGGCGCCACTGCCAAGCCAGACGCCGACGGTCACCAGGGGCGAGGTCGGCAGGAACTCGAGGCCATGCAGCAGCCACGCCGCGCCGACAACCATCATCATCGCGCCGATGGCGGGCCTCGCTCGTCGTCGCCATGCGATGAGCCCCGCGCCGATGAATGCCCAGGCCACCAGGACCTCTCGGAAGATTTCGATCGTCGAGAAGTCGAGAGGGTTGAGCCCCGCGTACGGAAACGGAGTGGTCTGGAGGAATCCATACGCGCTCAGGACAGTGAGGCCGATGAGGAGCGCGAGCACCACGGCGAACCGGATCACGACTGGCTCCCCAGGACGCGCCGGAGCCGTGCGCCGCTCAGCTCAAGCTTCGGGATGAAGCCGACCGCGGCCGCGGCGTCCAGGCGGCGTCCGAAGTCGGATTCGTCGTGGCTCGAGACGAGGATCACCAATGGCGGCGCTGCGATGCCGCGCAGGCGCTCCGCAACCTCGAATCCGCTCGAGTCGGGCAACATGACGTCCAGCAGGACGAGATCGGGCGCCAGCGCGATCGCGCTCGACAGCGCCGATGCGCCGCTCGATGCCTCGCCGATCACGGCATAGCCCTCCGATTCGAGCAGCGACCGCGCCCATGCTCGGAACCCGTGATGGTCGTCAACGATCAGGACGGTGGTCGCCACAGCCCGATGCTGCCATCGAAGCACAGACCGGTCGTCAGGGCCAGCCCTGAGATGAAATTCGGTGCAGGCAACCGCGCCGATTTCCATGCCCGCCCCGATGGTCAGCATCGGTGCTGTCCCTAGCGTGATGTTCCAACGCGGCCGGCCACTCGGGCGCACAGACACACCAAAGGAGACAGACCGATGGCACAGGCAACCACCGTCAAGCCCCGCACCTTCTCGTTCGGATCGGCGTCAGCGCTGACCTTGGGAGGCCTCATCCTCGCCGTCATCCTCACGCTGGCGGCGGTGTTCGCGATCACCAACGTCCCGACCGACACGGTCGCCCCTCGCAGCGAGTCGGTCCTCGAGGCCGGCCGCGCCTGGCAGCGGCAGTACGAATCGATGAGCGGCCTCGAGGCGCGCCGCGAGCGCTACGAGAACGCCGTCCTTCAGTCGGGTCGCGAGTGGGAGCGGCAGCAGAAGCAGATCAGCGGCGATTGAGGTATCCCCTGATGTCGAAGATCGCCGACCTGAGGGGTGAGCGTCCTCCACGGGACGCTCGCCCCCCACGACTGACGAGGTCGACGCCGGCTGCCGACGTCGACACCCGGACACTGCGGTTCATCAGGTCGCGCATCGCCGCGGCCAGCGGCGACGGCGACGAATCAGAGGGCCCGGAGACCACTCCGGGCCTCCTTCACGTCCGCTGAAGCGTCCGCTCAGATCCAGCACCACCCGGGCGGCGGATCGCCCTCGCTGGTCGAGTCGTCCGGCAATGACGGCGTCGCCGTCCCACTGCCGGCGCAATCGGCGAACAGGATCCGCGTCCGCCAGGCGCCGGGGTCCATCGGCAGGGCGGTCAGCATCGGCAGGTAGAAGGCGAAGCTCGCGACCACGAGCGCGCCATACGCGACCGTCGCGACCCGCGCCGCCATCCGCGACCAGGCCCACCCCGCGAAGCAGCCGATGGCGATGCACAGGAACGGCACGGTCGGCAGGAAGTACCAGATGAACGTCTGGCTGCGATCCCCGGACAGGATGAGCCAGGGCAGGTAGGTTGCCGCCGCGGCAAACAGCAGCGCTGGCTCGGGACGCAGGATCCGCCAGCCGCTGCGCCACCACGTGACGAGCAGTCCCGCGAAGGCCGCCAGGCCTGGCCACCACACCAGTGGATTCCCCAGCGCAAGGATCTCGCGGTAGGTCCCGCCCTCGGCGCTGAACCAGTAGGCCACCGGTCGCTTGAGCAGCGGCCACGCCCACGGCGGCGACTGATACGGGTGGTTGCCACCGAGCTGCGTGTGGAAGTCGAGCATCGCCTGCTGGTGGTCCCAGATGCCGCGCCACACGGAGCCGGCCTGCCACGGCAGCGCGAGGATGGCGCCGGGCATGCGTCCGGTGTAGCTGGCCATGTACACCAGCACGGGCACCACGCCCAGCAGGATCAGCGTGGGCAGCGCCTCGCGCCGGACCGCCTGCGCGATCCAGCCGCCCCAGCCCTCGTCCGGTGCCGCGCGGCGACTCTCGGCGATCTCCCAGGCGATGACCAGGCCGATGACCGCCGGCGCGACGTAGGCCCCGGACCACTTCGTCGCCGCGGCGGCGCCGATGCAGACGCCGGCGACCAGCCGCCACGGCCGTCCGAGCGCCAGGCGCCACCACCACGCCTCGCGCTCGATTCGCGGCCGATCGCGGTCGAGCACGATCGCCAGCACCGCGCCGATGACGAACAGCGTGATGAAGGCATCCAGCATCGCGATCCGCGAGTGGACCAGGTGCAGGAAATCGGTCGCCAGCAGGCCGGCCGCGGCGAACGCGCCGACCGTTGCGCCGCGCGGTCCGGTCAGGCCGCGGAGCAGACGCCAGGCGAGCAGGTAGACGAGCGCGACGCTGATGATGCCGGCCACCGCGGACGCCACGCGCCAGCCGAAGGGCTCGTATCCGAAGGCAGCGATCCCCGAGCCGATGAGCCACTTGCCCAGCGGCGGATGCGCGCGGCTGACGAGGTCGGTGATCCCGCACGCCGACTCCGTGCCGTAGACGTACCAGCACGCGTCCTGGGCGTAGAAGATCTCGTCGAACACCAGGCCGATCGGCCGGCCCAGGCTGACCAGCCGCAATGCGCCGCCACCGACGACCAGCAGCGCGAGCAGCGCGGTGTCGAGCCGGGTCCAGGCGGGTCGCGACGCATCGGACACGTCGCACATGCTAGGCGTGGCCGCTACCCCCGCGGGAGCAGGCCGAGTGCGCGCTGCGCCCCTTCAGCGCCTCGTCCTCGTTCCGGCAGTGCGGGTGAACTCGCCAACCAAGGGCGGCTCTGTGTGGGGTTACCCGTACCGCGGGGGCGACGCTCCCGAGCCGCCTCGTGCGGCGCACTGGGTCGCGACTTCGCCCGCAGCACGGGATTCGGACGAGCCTCTCAGTCGAGGCCCGGGGCGTGGATCGGCAGATCGCCGGTGCGCGCCAGCTCCTCCTGGCAGGAGAGCCGATCCAGATCGCGCGGCTCGGCGCGCCACAGCAGATACCGATAGTGATCCGAGACGTGGCGCAGCCGCTCGCGCGTGTACTCATTGGTTGGGCGCAGCCAGGCGTCCTGTGCCGGCAGCCCGTGGCCGGGCACGAACTGGAAGGACACCTGCTTGCCCGCGCAGCTGGTGACGACGGTGTAACCGCCCTCCCAGGACGGGTCGAGCTTCTGGACCGTCCAGCCGGGTAGCCGATCGCTGACCTCGCCCAGGACGGAGGCACGGCCGAGATCCGGAACCACCGGAATCGGCGCGAGGTATGCGATCAGGAAGGCGGCTACGAGGGACGCGGCGACGACCAGCGGCCGCGATCGGCCGTGCAGAATGCGGGACATATGAGCTCGTTCGAAGGCTATGGGAGCGACAGCATCACGCCGCCGGATGCCAATGTCCGAATGCAGGATCCGTACCGACCCTCTGCTAGACTCGCTCGACCGGCGCCACGGGATCGGTGACGTCGGATCGCCAGAGGCGGACCGAGATGAACTACGAACTCTTCATGGCCGAGGCGATCGCCGAGGCGCGACGAGGCGGCGAGGAAGGTGAGGAGCCGATCGGCTCGGTCGCCGTCATCGACGACGCGATGATCGCGCGCGACCATGACCGATCCGCCCTCCAGGGCGACCCGACTGCGCACGCCGTCCTCCTCACCGTGCAGGCCGCGGCCCGCAAGCTCGGGACTCGACGCCTGACGGAGGCGACGATCTTCACCACCCACGAGCCATGCGCGATGTGCGTCGGCGCCCTCGTCGAGGCGCGCGTGCGGGCCCTCGTCTTCGCCGTCCCCGATCCAGAGCGCGGCGCTGCCGGCAGCGTCCTCCAGCTCGCTCGCGAGGCGTCGCTGCCGCACCAGATCTCCGTCGTGTCGGGGGTGCGCGAGTCGGAGGCGCGACGGCTGGGCGCCGAATCCGCATCGGTCTAGCCTCGCCCATCTCGTTCTCAGGGAGCCACGAGTCGCCCGCCGTAGGGCAGCCCACGCCTCGGAGCGCCTTTTGGCGGCACGACAGCACTCGGCTAGAATCTCGTCGGCGCGGAGAGGTGTCCGAGTGGTTGAAGGTGCCGCTCTCGAAAAGCGGTGTGCGGGTAACCGTACCGTGGGTTCGAATCCCACCCTCTCCGCCATCGTCACATCAAGCCCGGAGAGGTCGCCTAGAGGCCTATGGCGCGGCACTGGAAATGCCGTTCGGGGCAACCCGTCGAGGGTTCGAATCCCTCCCTCTCCGCCAGCAACTCGGAATCGGGACTGCTCGACCGCGTCGTGCTCCAGAGCGTCGGCATCGAGCTGCCTGCTGGAAATTTGCTCACATGGCGGCACATTACGCGGCCGATTGCGCCGATCCGGCGCCACTTCACGCTCGGAACGACCTGGTGAACGCTCCATCGTCCGGCTAACGTCTCGACCAGCGCGCAAATTTCCATTCGCGACCCGCCGACTCGCAGTCTGCTGGGTCAGCGCGCAGCCTTCCAGTCGGGGTATGTCCTCGACGGACCCGGAACGCCCGATTGACCGATGCCGCCGCGCAACCTACCATCGCGGCCGGTCGTGCTAGGCGGGGAACTAGCGGTGCCCTGTATCCGCAATCCGCTACAGCGGAGCTGAACTCCCGGTCGAGGTCCGCACCGTTCGCCAACCACCACCGTGCCCGACGTTGAAGGTCGGGTCCCGCGCAGCGTTGGTCCGTGAACCCCGTCAGGTCCGGAAGGAAGCAGCGGTAAGCGATCGCCTTCGGGTGCCGCGGGACAACCTGGCCGGAGCCGGGCGCGTGGGTGAGTGCGAGCTGGTGCGGTTCGACACCGGGTGCACGACCTACTCATCATCCTCTCGCCGGCCGGCCGATGCGGCCGCGCCAATCGGTGTACGGTAGCCCTCGTCATGCCCGCAGCCCCGTCCACGACCGACGCCGTGCCCGGCGAGCCGGCCAACGCGCACCGCGCCCTCTACCGGCGCTTCCGCGCCCAGCGTTTCGGCGAGCTGGTCGGGCAGGACCCGATCGTCACCACCCTCCGCCACGCCGTCAGGGGCGAGCGCCTGGCGCACGCCTATCTCTTCGTCGGCCCGCGCGGCACGGGCAAGACCTCGACGGCGCGAATCCTGGCCAAGGCAATCAACTGCACGAACCTCGGCGATGACGGCGAGCCGTGCGACGCCTGCTCCTCCTGCGTCGCCATTCGGGACGGACGCGCGCTCGACGTGATCGAGATCGACGCGGCGTCGCACGGACTGGTTGAGGACGCCCGCGACCTCGTGATGCGGGCGCTCACCGCGCCATCGGAGCTGCGAAAGCGCGTCTACATCATCGACGAGGTCCACATGCTGAGCACGCACGCCTTCAATGCGCTGC
This sequence comes from Candidatus Limnocylindria bacterium, assembly GCA_036380955.1. GTDB lineage: Bacteria > Chloroflexota > Limnocylindria > QHBO01 > QHBO01 > JACDBZ01. The sequence goes on from DASVDT010000165.1 coordinate 30,110, forward strand.
TCAAGCTCATCGAGGAGCCCCCCGACCACGTCGTCTTCATCCTGGCCACCACCGACACGCACAAGGTGCCGGCCACGATCATCAGCCGCACCCAGCGCCACGACTTCCGTCGCCTTCCCGAAGCGACGATCGTCGGCAAGCTGCGCCGCATCATCTCCACGGACGGCCTCGAGGCCGATGACGACGCCCTCGCCCTCGTCGCCCGCCTGGCCGATGGCGGCATGCGCGACGCCGAATCGCTGCTCGACCAGGTGCTCGCCTTCACCTCCGGTCGCTTGACCGTCGACGACGTGCGCGAGGCCGTCGGCCTCGCCGACGAGTCGGTCATCGGCGAGCTCCTCGACGCGTATGAGGCCGCTGACGTCGCGGCGGCGCTCCATCACCTCGCCGCCATGGCCGATGCCGGCCGCGACCTCGCGCAGGTCGCCGCCCAGGCCGAGGCCGAGGCACGGCGCCGGCTGCTTGCCTCGGCGTCCGATCCGGCGGCAGCCCGCCGACGTGCATTGACGCTCCGGTCGCTGGCCGAGGCCGCGGGTGCCGGCGCGCGCGAAGGACGGGCGCGGCTCCTTCTCGAGCTGCTCGCCGTCGAGCAGCCTGGGACTGGGTCAACCGTACCGGCCGCCACGGTGGCACCGGCAGCACGTGCACCCGCCCCCAAGCCGTCGCCCGTTGCGAAGCCGGCTGACCCGCCGGCGCCGCGCGTGGAGCCGGCACCGGCAACGAGCCCAACGCCAGTGGCGATGGCGGCCGGCAGTGGCGCCGATGTTGCCGAGATGCGTTCACGCTGGGTCGACGTCGTCGAACGCGCCAGCCCCGTCATCAAGCCGCTGCTCAAGGAATGCCGTCCCGTCGCCCGCGACGGCGCGCGCCTGACGCTCGCCTTCCCGGAGGGCCGCGACTTCATGCGCTCGCGCATCGCCCAGCGCTCTGCGCAGATCGAGGCGCTGCTGACCGACATGTTCGGCGGCACGTTCGCGATCGAGTGCGTTGCCAGCAATCTCGAGCTCGAGCCGCTCACCGTGGCGCAGGCCGTCGGCAACGCCGACGACGACCCCGAGGCGCGGGCGCTGCTCGAGGGCGTCCTGAAGATCACCGGCGGCGAGCTGGTCGACGCGCCCGAGGTGCGTTGACCCGTCGCCCTTCCAACCGCCCCAGCAAGGAGACCGGAGTGAACATCGGTCAGATCGCCAAGATGGCGCAGCAGATGCAGACCCAGATGGCCCAGGCCCAGGAGGAGCTCAAGCAGACGACCCTCGAGGCCACGGCCGGCGGCGGCGCGGTGCGAGTGGTGATCACCGGCGCGCAGGAGGTGCGCAGCGTCGAGATCGATCCATCGGCCGTCGATCCCGACGAGGTGGAGATGCTGCAGGACCTGGTGATGACCGCCATCAACGAGGCCATCGGCCGCAGCAAGGACCTCGAGCGCGAGCGGATGGCCGGCATTGCCGGCGGCATGGGCCTCCCGGGCATGCCGGGCCTGCCCGGCTTCGGCTGAGCCGTCCATGGCCGGTCTCATCGCACCGGTCGCCCGCCTGATCGAGGAGTTCAGCAAGCTTCCGGGGGTGGGGACCAAGACGGCGCAGCGCCTCACGTACTACGTCCTTCGTGCCTCGACCGATGACGCGCGCGCCCTCGCCGCGGCGCTCGTCGCCATCAAGGAGGAGGTCGCGTACTGCAGCGTGTGCTGCAACATCACCGAGGCCGGCGTCGACCCGTGCGACATCTGCGCCGATCCCCGCCGCGACGCCGGACGGATCTGCGTGGTGGAGGAACCGCTCGACGTGCTCGCCATCGAGCGCACCGGTGAGTTTCGCGGCCGCTACCACGTGCTCCACGGGGCGATCAGCCCGATCGACGGCATCGGCCCGGATCGGCTTCGAACCCGCGAGCTTGTCGTTCGCGTCAGTGACGGCGGCGTCGAGGAGCTCATCCTTGCCACGAACCCCAACCTGGAGGGCGAGGCGACCGCGATGTACCTCGCCGACCTGCTGGCGGCGCACGTGCCATCCATCACTCGCATCGCGCGCGGCCTGCCGGTCGGCGGAGACCTCGAGTACGCCGATGACGTGACGCTGATCCGCTCGTTCCAGGGCCGTCGCGCCATCGAACGCTGAGCGGGCGGAGCTCGCTTGACGGGCCAGGTGGGCTGATCTATAGTCCGTGTTCGCGCCGGCAGGTTCTGTCGGTCGATGAACCACGAACGGCGGCCAATCGGCCGCGCAGCGTGACCATCGCGAGTTCGCCTCAAGAGGAGTACTCGAATCGAACGAAGCCGAGTCCGCGCAAGCGGATGGAGCAGAGTGGCTTACCAGCTGAAGAGTGACAGGAATCCACACGAGTCAGCGGGACAACGTCGAACTCTAAACCGGTGGAAGGGCTGCCAGAACGTCTGGAGGCAAGACCACTGGTTTCGTTTTGTACGGAGAGTTTGATCCTGGCTCAGGACAAACGCTGGCGGGGTGCGTGAGACATGCAAGTCGAACGAGGTGCCATCGGGCTTGCTCGATGGTTACCTAGTGGCGGACGGCTGAGTAACGCGTAGGTGACCTGCCCGGAAGTGGGGAATAACTGCCCGAAAGGGTGGCTAATACCGCATGTGGTCGGCGATTCGGTTCGCCGTCTAAAGGAGTAATCCGCTTCCGGAGGGGCCTGCGTTCGATTAGCTAGTTGGTGGGGTAACGGCTCACCAAGGCGACGATCGATAGCTGGTCTGAGAGGATGATCAGCCAGACTGGGACTGAGAACGGCCCAGACTCCTACGGGAGGCAGCAGTCGGGAATTTTGCCCAATGGACGAAAGTCTGAGGCAGCAACTCCGCGTGAGGGATGAAGGCTCTCGGGTCGTAAACCTCTTTTCTCAGGGAAGATTCAAGACGGTACCTGAGGAATAAGCCACGGCTAACTACGTGCCAGCAGCCGCGGTAATACGTAGGTGGCAAGCGTTGTCCGGATTTACTGGGCGTAAAGAGCGCGCAGGCGGCTGGTCAAGTCCGATGTGAAATCTCCCGGC
>DASVDT010000166.1:0-2793 GCA_036380955.1 Candidatus Limnocylindria bacterium
CGCAGCGAGAGTGCCTCGAGCTCGACGCCGTCACGGGGCTCGGCGATGGCACCCAGCGGCTCCGTTGGCCGCAGCCGGCGCTGATGGTCGATGACCGCATTCCGCGCGATCCGGAATGCCCAGGCGGCGAATGGCTTGCCGTCGTGCCGGTAGCGCGGCAGGGCTCCGACGATGCGCTCGAAGACGAGCTGCGTCACGTCCTCTGCGTCCTCCCGGCGCCGCAACCGGACGGCGACGTAGCGATAGATCGGTCCGACCAGCGCGTCGTAGAGCCGGCCGACGGCCTCGGCGTCGCCGGCCGTCGCGGCGCGGGCCATCTCGTCCACGGAAGCGTCAGCGGACAGCGAAGACGCAGGCGCCTCGAGGGTTCCATGTTTGCTTTCACCGATGGTCCGGCGGAGGGTGGCGCTCAGGGGTCGGTCAGGCATCGGGCAGCTCGCTCGGGCACGCTTGGCTACGGTTCGCGCACGCTAGCACCGCAGCGCGGCGCTGACCATCCCTTTTCTAGATGATCGCGAGCTCGCGCCCAACCTTCTCGAAGGCCGCGAGGCACGTGTCGAGCTCATCGCGCGAATGCTCGGCCGTCACGATCGTCCGGATGCGGCTCTTCTCCTCGGGCACCGTCGGGAAGCCGATGCCCATGGCGAACACGCCCTCCTCGAAGAGACGGTCACTGAACCGATGCGCCAGGGCGCCCGCGCCGACGATGACCGGCGTGATCGGCGTCTCGCTGTTGCCGGTGTCGAAGCCCAGCCGCTGGAGGCCCGCCTTGAAGTAGCGCGCGTTCTCCCAGAGCTTCTCGATGAGCTGCGGCTCCGTCTCGAGAACGTCGATCGCCGCGATGCAGGCCGCGGCGACCGCCGGCGGATGCGAGGTGCTGAACAGGAACGGCCGCGCCTTGTGCTCGAGCACCGTCCGCAGCGTCTGCGGTCCGGCAACGTAGCCGCCGAGCACACCGATCGCCTTCGACAGCGTCCCGACCTGGACGTGGACCCGGCCGTGGAGGTCGAAGTGGTCGACGCTGCCCCGGCCGTTCCGGCCGAGCACCCCGGAGGAGTGCGCGTCGTCGACGTAGACGATCGCCTCGTGCTCCTCGGCGAGCTCGACGATCTCCGGCAGTTTCGCGATGTCGCCGTCCATGCTGAACACGCCGTCGGTGATGACGAGGACCGTCCCGTCCGCATCGGCCTCGCGAACCTCCCGCAGGGCCTGGCGCAGGGCGTCCATATCGGCGTGCGCGAAGATCTTGCGGCTCGCCTTCGTCAGGCGGATGCCATCGATGATGCTCGCGTGATTGAGGGCGTCGGACACGATCGTGGCGCCTTCGGGCGCGAGGATCGGGATGACGCCGGTGTTGCAGGTGAAGCCCGACTGGAAGGTGAGGACCGCCTCGACGTGCTTGAAGGTTGCCAGGCGTGCCTCGAGCTCCTCGTGGAGGCTCATCGTGCCGGCGATGGTCCGCACGGCCCCGCTGCCGGCACCGAAGCGCTGGACCGCATCGAGCGCCGCCTGCCGCAGCTTCGGGTGCGTGTTCAGGCCGAGGTAGTTGTTCGAGCTGAGCGTGATGACCTCGCGGCCGTCGATGACGCATCGGCTCTTCTGCTCGCTCTCGACGACCCGGAGGCGCCGGTACAGGCCCTTGGCCTTCAGCTCCTCGATCTCGGCGTCCAGGAACGCAAGCGGGTCGCGGCTGCGCGCGGTCAGCGAGGGGCCAGCATCGGTCTCCATGCCGCCATTATCGCCCCGCGCCCCGCGCCGGAGCACCCGGCGGCGGAACGATGACGGATGATGCGTGGATGCTGCCTCCACCCTCCAATCCTGCCTGGCGGACCGCGCCGCGTGCCGGCGGGGGCGGAGAGATCCGCTACCTGCCATACGGTCCGCCTGCCGCGTCACCCCTGTCGTCGGGGGTCGACTGGCTGTCCGAGGACGGATCGGTCGTGCTCCTCGAGGACGGGTATCCGGCCAAGCTGACCGATCGAGGCATCCTCGTGCACCCGATGCACGGGCGGTACGTGCTCGAGGACGTGCTCCACCGCCACGCGGCCTCCCCGAGCGCCGATCTGCGGGCGGAGATTGATCGCACGGCCCACGCGATCATCGGACGCAGTGAGTTGCGGGAGGACGAGCGCCGCTTCTGGTATGAGGGTGCGGCGGCGAGCGGGCTGTCTGAGGCCGGGCGCCACGTGTCGGGGCTGCCGCAGGCCTACTACGCCAGCCTGCTGACCCGCGCGGCATCCGCCATCGGTGACGAGGACCTGGCGCGCGAGGCCGATCGGTTCTTCGCCGTCCTGGCCCTCCCGGTCGACGAGGGTGGTGCGCGGTACGACGGCGAGGCGGGCCCGGGCCTGGCGATGGTGCCGATGGCGCCACGCGACTGGATCCTCAACGGCTGGCTGTCGATGCTCGTATCGATCGCCGAGTACGCGGAAACCCGACCGTCGCCGGAGGCGAACGCGCTGCTCCACGAGAACCTTCCGACGCTGCTGCGCGTCCTCCCCGCTTACGACGTCCCGGCGCTGCGCCTCTCGCGCTACATGCTGCCCGGCGTCGCCCAGCTAGCCATCGAGGTGAACCCCGCGGCCGGCGTTGGCATCCGGGATCTGCGTGTCGCCATCCCGGGCGAGAGCCGCTTCCCGATTCCGCGGCGCGAGGCGACCGGATGGCGCAACCGCCTTCGGCCGGACGACCTGGCCGAGCCGGATGCCGACGGCTTCGCGCGGCTCATCGGCCGGGCACTTCGGTTCGTCGCGGTCCTGTCCCGCGCGGCGTGGCCGCAGCCGAACGCGATCG
>DASVDT010000167.1:0-2257 GCA_036380955.1 Candidatus Limnocylindria bacterium
CGGCGCCGTGACGGTCCGCAACGTCGGCGTGGCCGAGGCGGTGGCGCTTGCGAGAGCCGGCTATCGCGTCATCGACGTGCGCGAGCCGGTGGAATGGGATGCCGGTCACATCGCCGATGCGACGCTGCTGCCGCTCGGCGACGTCGTCGAGCGGATTGGCCGGGTGGCCCCCGATCACGACGCTCCCCTGCTGCTGCAGTGCAGTGCCGGTGCTCGTTCGGCGCGCGCTGCCGGGTGGTTGGTCGACCTCGGCTACACGAACGTCGCCAACCTCGACGGCTCGCTCGACGGCTGGCGTGAGCACGGTGGGGCCTGGGTCGAGCCTACGACCTCGTTGACGGACGCCCAACGGCGCCGATACGCCCGTCAGCTCGCCCTGCCCGAGGTCGGCCCTGAGGGCCAGCGGCGGCTGCTCGATGCCCGCGTGCTCGTCGTGGGTGCGGGAGGGCTCGGCTCGCCCGTGGCCCTGTATCTCGCGGCGTCCGGCGTGGGAACCATCGGCATCGTCGACGACGACGTGGTCGACGAGTCGAACCTCCAGCGCCAGGTCGTGCACGCGGCGGAACGGCTCGGAATGCGCAAGGTCGCCTCGGCAGCGGTGGCGGTGCGCGCGCTCAACCCCGAGACGAACGTGGTCGAGCACGATGCGCGCCTGAGCGCCGCCAATGTCGCCGATGTCATCGCCGGCTACGACCTGGTGGTCGACGGCACCGACAACCTCGACACCCGCTACCTGCTCAACGATGCTGCCGTCGCGGCCGGCACACCGGTGATCCATGGATCGGTGTACCGATGGGATGGCCAGGTCACGACCCTCGTCCCGTTCGAGGGGCCGTGCTATCGATGCCTCCACCCGGTCCGGCCGCCCGACGCCCTCGTGCTCGACTGCGACGTGGCCGGCGTGCTCGGCGTGCTGCCCGGCATCGTCGGCACCATCCAGGCGGCTGAGGCGCTGAAGCTCCTGCTGGGCGTCGGCGAGCCGCTGATCGGCCGGATGCTCATCTACGACGCGCTCGGGGCCCGGTTCGACGAGATCGTCATCCCGCGCGAGCCGGCGTGCGAGACCTGCGGGTCGGCCGCAGCTCCCGCGAGGCATGCGGCCGTCGCGCCCGCCTCGGCGTGACGCCCGCGGCATCGGTCGCGAGCCTCGTGCTCCCGGCTGATCTCGCTACCCGCATGCTGGAGCATGCTCGAGCCGAGCTGCCGAACGAGGCGTGCGGCCTGGTGGGCGGTGACCCGTCGACGCGGCGAGCGGTCAGCTTCCATCCGGCACGGAACCGCCACGCCAGCCCGCTGCGATATGACATTCATCCGGAGGATCTCGTCCGGATCGTCTTCACCATCGAGTCGGCCGGCGAAAGGCTCCTGGCCGTCTTCCATTCGCACCCGCGGTCGGCGGCCGTTCCGTCGCCGACGGATGTGCGCGAAGCCCGATACGAGGCCATTCACCTGATCGCCACGCTGGCCGACCCAGGGGCCAGTGCCGCGCACGCACTTCGCGGCTGGCTCGTGAAGGATGGATCGTTATCGGAGGTCGCGCTCCGGATCAGCGCGTGAGCGCGCGGTGCAGGAAGGCCGCCATCTGCTCACGGCTCACTGCACTGCCCGGGCAGTAGGTCGACGCTCCACATCCGCGCGTGACTCCACTCGCGGCGAGCGCGTTGATGTCGGCCTGGTGCGGCGAGGCCGAGTCATCGGTGAAGAAATCGGTCCCGGATGCCGGGAGCCCGAGTGCCCGCACCAGGAACGAGGCCATCTCCTCGCGCGTGACCGCCCTGTCCGGACAGTAGACGCGCCACCCGCAGCCGAGCGTGATGCCTGCCGCCGCCAGGGCGTTGATGTCGGCCTGGTGCAGGCTGCCCGAATCGTCGTCGAAATAGTCGGTGCCCGCACCGGGCAGCCCGAGCGCACGGACGAGGAACGAGGCCATCTGGGCGCGAGTCACGGCGTCGGTTGGGCAGAACGTGCCGCTTCCGCAGCCGATGGTGATGGCGCGCTGCGCGATCCACAGGATGTCGGCATAGAACGGCGACCCGGCGGCATCCGAGAACGGGCTCGTCATCGCCCACGCCAGCCCGAACGGCTCCTCGGCGGCATTGAAGCGCGTCTGAAGGACCTCGATCCGCATCACCCCCGTGGCTGCCGCCGAGATGTCAACGACCTCGTACGGGTTGTCGTAGCTGATCGAGAGGCCCGGTGCGCCGCTCGGCATGGTCACGCGCAGGTCGAGATCGGCGGTGAGCACGTCCGCCTTCCC
>DASVDT010000168.1:0-5641 GCA_036380955.1 Candidatus Limnocylindria bacterium
GCGGTCACCGGCTACGAGCGCGGCGCGATCACGCCGTTCGGCGCCACGCGAGCGTGGCCGGTCATCCTGGACGCATCGGCGCTCGAGCACGAACGGGTTGCCATCGGCGGGGGCGCGCGAGGGGTGAACATCCACCTGGCCGCATCGGCGCTCGTGGAGCTGCTCGGCGCCGAGGTCGTCGCGGTGAGCGAGGCCGAATAGCCGTTTCCCTTCGCAGTTCGCTGCCAGGTACCTAGCACCGTCTGCTTAGGCGGACCGATCGGCGCCTCCGGGCGTCCCCGACGCTCGGTCAACCGCGGAAGCTCGAACGTCGCGGGCGGAGCCTTCGGCGGACGATCGGCCGCACCGGTGACGTCCGGTTGAACTGCCGCCGCTCGGCAACCTCGAAGCCGGCGCGCTCGAACATGCTGAGCGTGCCCTTGTAGGCGTGGGCGGCGGGCACGCGGGCGCCTTCGGTCTCGACGGGGTACGCCTCCAGCAATGTCGCGCCGTGCTGTCGCGCATAGTCGACGGCGGCGTCGAGCAGCGCCTGGGCCACCCCCTGCTTGCGCGCCGTGCGCGACACGACGAAGCAGACGATCGACCACACCGGCCTGTCGTCGATCGGCGCCAGGATCTTCGAGTGCTTCAACCGCTCGTAGTCGTCGCGCGGGCCGAGGCTGACCCAGCCGATCGGCTCGCGGTCGCGGTAGGCGATCAGCCCGGGGTTACGCCCATCGGCGGCGGTCGTCTCGACGGCACGCTCCAGCACCTGCCGGTTCGTGTCGGCCGTGGCATGCGCAAAGTCGGCGTTGCGAACCCTGAAGAAGGAGCACCAGCACCATTTCGGATCTCCGCCCTGGCCGAACAGGTTCGCCAGGTCGGGCAGCCGATCGCGCGTGAGCGGGTGGAACTCGAGCTCGCCCATCGTCGGCATTGTGGACCGATGAAGACGACGACTCGTGTCAGGAATAACCGGCGCGGGGCCAGCAGCAGCGACGGCCGCTGGCTGTGTCCTACAGCCGCTCGAGCAGGAACAGGGTGCGCGGCGAGTCCGTGATCGGTGCCTCGCGCACGATCCGGAACGACTCGGAGAAGGCCGCGCGGAAGCCGTCGATGGAATAGTGCTCGAAGATGTCGCGCCGCGCCGCGAGGAGGCGCCGCGTCATCGGGTCCTCCTTCGGTACGAACTCGACGATGGCCCGCGGTGCCATCCGCGCGAACAGCTTCGCCACCCCGGGCAGCGGCACGTTGTTGCCGATGGCGAGGTGGTGGACGAGCGCCAGCGCCAGCATGACGTCCGGCTCGCCGCGCTCGAGGAAGGAAGCGCGCTCCTCCAGCGCCCAGCCGAGTGCGGGCGACGGATTCGCCAGGTCCAGGATCAGCGGCAGGATCGCGGGATTGCCGCCGTCGCGCACTGCGCGCCAGTGCTTCTCGACGCTTCCCGCATCCAGGTCCCAGGCGATGACCCGGTAGCCCGCATCGGCGGCGATGGCGCTGTAGACCCCGACGTTGGCGCCGACGTCCCAGCACGACGAACCGCCGACGGCATCGAGCATCTCGCGCACGAGCTGCGCCTTGCTCGCGGTCGCCGCCTCCGAGTAGGACGTCGTCGTCGCATAGCCGGTCCACTGGCCGGAGGCCTGCCAGCGCAGCCCGGCGACGGTGCGGCGCAGCGAGTCGAGCAGCGCGCGCTGGCCGGTCTGGCTGATGCGCCGCTCCTTGCGCACGGCCCCCTCTGCGGGTGCCGCTTCACCGGCAGCGCGGCGCTGAGCGCCAGCGTGCAGGTGGAGGTGGGATAGCAGCCCAAGGTTGAGCCGGGTACGGCCGGGCAGGAGCCGGGCGGCCAGCTCGAGCGGGATGCCGTCGATGAACTCGCGCAGCATCAGGCCGCAGCGCGCGTCGCGGTGGGCGATCAGCGCCAGTGGCGCCAGGAAGTGCTCGCAGAACTGCCGATAGGCCGGCCACGGCTCCGTCGCAGGCGCCGCCTCGAAGGACAGCGAGTCGATGAGAAGGGGTCGGCCGGCATCGAACTGGATGTTGTAGGCACTCGCGTCCTTGAGCCGCATCCCGGCGTCGAGCGCGCGCGATTGCAGGTCCAGCGTCAGGAGGGCTGCGTCCTTGAGCTGCGAGAACGACCACTCGTACGGATAGCTGATGAAGTCGAGCCGGCGCGGCTGGATGACGGCGACCGCATCGGGAGAAGCGGCAAGGGACAGGTCGACGTCAGCGTGCTCGACCATGAGCCCATCGGCCACGAGGCGGTCCAGCAGGCCGGACGAACGGAACGCATCCCAATCGGCGGCGGCCGATGGCTGGATCTGCCGGTAAAGGACCCCGTCGCGGCGAAAGACGAAGCCGGACGGGTCGCGGAACGAGGCCGGGTCGACGACCGGCCGGTCAGCCGGGGGAATCGTTCTCCTCGCGGACCTCGATCTCGGCCTTCTTCGGGGCCTCGCCGCCTCGGATCCGATGCCAGGTATCGCTGATCACGCGACGGAAGAAGAAGGGCACCGCGAGCACGCCGGCAAGGATGACCTGGAGCAGCATGCTGCCCGAGCCCGGGTCGATATACGCCAGGAATGGCATCGTCGAAGAGCCTCGACTAGTGTTAGGCCGATGTTACCCGCACGCGGAAGCGGCGGCCACTCCGGCATCCCGCCACTGGCCCTGCATCCGTTGCTCGCGGCAGCCTACCCGGTCCTGTTCCTCTTCGCGCAGAACGCCGCCGAGCAGGTGACGCTGCAACCGCTGTGGATCCCGCTCGTGGCGGCCGTCGGTGCGGGTGCCGCAGCGCTCCTCCTGGGCCGTGCCCTCGCCGGCGACTGGCTGCGAGGCGCGCTGCTCGCCACGCTCGCGCTGGCGCTGTTCTTCAGCTTCGGCCACGCCTGGAACGCACTCGGCGAGCTGCTCGGACAGCGTCGGTGGCTCATTGCCGCCTACGTCGTCATCGGCGGTGCGCTCGCCGTCGTCGTCTGGCGCGGCGGCCGCTGGGTCCCGGCGGCGACGCGCGTCGCCACCTTCGTCCTTGTCGTCGCCTGCGCCATCAACGCCTGGAGCATCGCCTCGTTCACGCTCGCGGGCCGACAGGCGGTGGCGTCGGACGCTGCGCCAATCCAGGTGAGTGTCGGAGAGCGCGGCCGGCCGGACATCTACTTCCTGGTGATGGACCGATACGCCGGCGCGGACACGCTGCGCACGCAGTACGGCTACGACAACACGCCGTTCCTCGACGCGCTCCGCTCGCGGGGCTTCGCCATCGCCGAGGACGCCTGGGCCAACTACCTGAAGACGGCGCTATCGCTGTCGAGCACGTTGAGCATGGACTTCCTGGATGGCCACGCGCTGGCGGCGACGGCCGTTGAAGGTCGCGAGGTGGCCGCGTCCTACGCCCTGCTGCGAAACCACCTGGCGGTGCCGGCCACGCTCCAGAGCCTCGGCTACGAGTACGTCCACGTCGGCAGCTACTGGGAGCCGACCGGGACGAATCCGTACGCCGATCGGGTCATCGGCTCCGCCCGCGGTGACCAGTTCAGCTCGGCGCTGCTGTCCACCACGGCGTTGAGCCTGCTGTCACCGCCGCTGGAACCCGGTGAACGCACGATCGAGGCGTGGGGCACCGGCAAGGAATTCACGCTCCGACAGTTCGAGCACATCGTCGAGACCAGGGACCTCGACGGACCGACGTTCGTCTTCAGCCATTTCCTGGTGCCACACCCGCCGTACTACTTCGATGCCGACGGCAGCACGCCGACCGAGGAGGAGCGTGCGCAACGCAGCGAGGAGGAGGAGTACGTGCGTCAGCTGGAGTGGACGAACGGCAGGATCCTCGAGGTGCTCGACGCGCTCCTGGACGTTCCGGACGACCGGCAGCCGATCATCGTGCTCGCCGCGGACGAGGGCCCCTTCCCCGCTGAGTTCGCTGCGGACGAGCGTGACTTCGACTGGACCGGGGCCAGCCCATCGCAGATCGAGCGCAAGTACGGCATTCTGAATGCCATGCACCTGCCGGGAATCGACCCGGCCGATGCCGGATTCAACGATCGCAGCACGCCGGTGAACACCTTCCGCTACGTGATGAACGCCTTCTTCGACGCCGATCTCGCACTCCTGCCGGACGTCAGCTTCCTGTCGCCCGACTACGCGCACCTGTACGACTTCGTCGAGATCGACCGGACCGATGGAGGCGGCGGATGAGGCGCCTGGGCTTCGACTGGACCGCGCTGCCGATCCACCCGCTGCTGGCCGCGGCATACCCGGTCGTCTTCCTGTTCGCGATCAACGCCGCGGAGCAGGTCACCCTGGCTCCCCTGTGGCTGCCCCTCGGTCTGGCCGTCGGCGGGGCGGCCCTCGTGCTCGTCGTGCTCGGCCTCGCGCTCCGGAACTGGTGGCGGGCCGGGCTGCTGACGACGGTCGCCGTCATCGGCTTCTTCGGCTACGGCCATGCCTGGAACGCGGCGAGCAGCGTGCTGACCAGCCAGTGGCCGCTGATCGTGGCGTGGGTGCTCGTGATCGGCATCGGCTTCTTCGCCGCCTGGCATGCCGGACGGTTGACCCTGCCGGCGACGCGCGCGCTCAATCTCATTGCGGCGCTGGCCCTGCTGCTCAACGCCTGGAGCGTGGCGGGCACCATGGTCGCGTTCGGCGCGGTGGATGCCACCGACCCGGGCCTCGGCACGCTTCAGCTGGAGCCGCCAGACCCCGGCGATCTGCCCGACGTCTACTACATCATCCTGGACCGCTACGCAGGCTCGACGGCCCTGCGCGACGTCTACGACTTCGACAACGAGCCATTCCTGACCGCCCTCGAGGAGCGCGGCTTCGAGGTCCCGCGCCACGCGCACGCGAACTACATCAAGACGCCGCTGTCGCTCGGCAGCTCGCTGAACATGGACTACCTCGACGCCGACGCACTCAAGGCGGAGGCCACCGAGGGCAAGGACCGCGAGCCGATCCACCGCGTCCTGCGCGATCACCTCGTGGTGCCGACAGCCCTCAAGGAGATCGGCTACCGCTACGTCCACATCTCGAACTGGTGGACGCCGACGATGACGAATGTCGACGCCGACCGCGTCTTCCACTACGAGGGCCAGGACGAGTTCTCGACCGTCCTCGCGCAGACGACGCTCCTTCGCGCCTTCAGCGAGCCCGACGCCGCGCCGACCGACCCGTGGGACTGGCGCGTCCTGCGGGAGCACACGCTGTACGAGCTCCAGAAGCTGGACGAGGTGCCCGACCTGCCGGGGCCGAAGTACGTCTTCGCCCACATCCTGCTCCCCCATCCGCCATTCGTGTTCAACGCCGATGGCACGTTCACCGGGCGCCAGCAGGTCGACGAGCTCGGTGATGTCGAGAGCTACGCCCGCCAGCTGTCCTACGGCAACACGCGCATCCTCGCGGCGATCGACAACATCATCGAGCACTCACCGAACGCCGTGATCATGCTCCAGGCCGATGAGGGCCCGTTCCCCGCCCGCTACGAGGCCGACGAGTGGGGCTTCGAGTGGCGCGACGCCACCGACGCCGAGCTCGAGCAGAAGTTCGGGATCCTGTTCGCCATGCGGGTCCCCGGCGCCGATCTCCAGGCGGCGGGCCTGCACGACGGCATCACGCCGGTCAACGCCTTCCGCATCATCTTCAACGCCCGCTTCGGGACCGATCT
>DASVDT010000169.1:0-8836 GCA_036380955.1 Candidatus Limnocylindria bacterium
AGGTTGAAGATGTGGCCCGGCCGGCCGGCTGCCCGACGCAGGACGTCGCGGGCACCCTCGGCGGTCGGCTCCCAACCCGCCAGCAGGCGCGTGGCGTCCAGGTTGCCCTGGATGCCACGGTCGAAGCCGATGCGCTCCCAGGCGCGATCCAGCGACTGGCGATGGTCGACGCCGATGAGGTCGCCGCCGGCCGCCGTCATCGGCTCCAGCAGGGCAGCGGTGTTCGTCCCGAAATGGATCGTCGGCGCGCCGCGCACCGCGCTGAAGATGCGAGCGACGTGCGGCTGCACGTAGCGCAGGTAGTCCGACGGGCTGAGCGCACCGACCCAGGAGTCGAACAGCTGGACCGCCTGGGCTCCGGCATCGATCTGGGCGTTGAGGTATCGGATCACGACGGTCGCCAGCTTCTCCATCAGGGCGTTCCAGGCGTCGGGCTGGCGGTACATGAACGCCTTGGCGATGGCGTAGTCACGGCTCGGCCGGCCCTCGACCAGGTAGCAGGCGAGGGTGAACGGGGAGCCGGAGAAGCCGATGACCGCCTGGCGCCCGTCGAGCTCGCGACGGACCAAACGGATGGCATCCATCACGAAGCCGACTTCGTGCTCGGGCTCGATCAGCCGCAGCGCGTCGACATCGGCGCGCGATCGAATCGGCCGGTGGATGATGGGCCCGACGTCCGGCTGGATCTCGAGGCTCACGCCCATCGGCTCGAGCGGCAGCATGATGTCGGCAAAGAGGACGGCCGCGTCGACGCCGAAGGCCTCGACCGGCATGAGCGTCACCTGGGCGCAGAGCTCCGGCGTCTTGGCCAGGGTCAGGATGTCGTGCCGCTCGCGCAGGGCGCGGTAGTCGGCCAGGCAGCGTCCGGCCTGGCGCATGAACCAGACCGGCGTCCGGTCGGGCTGCTCGAGCTCCAGGGCGGCGCAGAAGCGCGCTTCGCCGCTCCAGGTGGTCGTCTGAGATGGTGCGGTGGGGATCATCGGTCCTCGTGGATGCGGTCGAAGGCGGCGCGCGCGGCGTCGATGGTGGCGTCGAGGTCCTCGACGCGGTGGGCGGCGGAGATGAACCAGGCCTCGTGCTGGCTGGGCGGAAGCAGGAATCCGGCGGAGAGCATGGCGTGGAAGAACGCCGGGTAGGCGTCCTCGTCCACGAAGACGGTGAGCATGCTTGCAAGGCGGCTGACCCGGACCGATGCGCCCGCCGCCTCCGCGGCAGCGACGAGGCCATTCTCGAGGCGAGCGGCCGCCTCCTCGAGGTTCGCGTACAGGTCGTCGTCGAGGTGGCCCAGGGTCGCCACGCCGGCCGCCATGGCGAGTGGGTTGCCCGACAGCGTGCCGGCCTGGTACACCGGCCCGGCGGGGGCGACCAGGCTCATCAGATCGGCTCGGCCGCCGTATGCGCCGACCGGCAAGCCACCGCCGATGATCTTGCCCAGCACGGTCAGGTCCGGCGTCACGCCGTAGCGCTGCTGCGCGCCGCCGCGGGCCACGCGGAAGCCGGTGATCACCTCGTCGAAGATGAGCAGCGTGCCGTGGCGTGCGGTCGACGCGCGAAGTCCCTCCAGGTAGCCGGGGAGCGGCGCCACCACGCCCATGTTCGCGGCCACCGGTTCGACGATGATGGCCGCGACGTCGTGCTCCTGCACGATTCGGTCGACCGCGTCGAGATCGTTGTAGGTGACCACGAGCGTGTCGCGCGCGGCACCGGTGGTCACGCCGGCGCTGGCCGGCATCCCGATCGCTCCCGAGCCCGGCTCGACCAGGAGCGCGTCGGCGTGGCCGTGGTAGCCGCCGGCCATCTTCACGATCGTTTCGCGGCCCGTCGCCGCGCGGGCAAGGCGGATGGCGCTCATGGCCGCCTCCGTGCCGGAGCTCACGAAGCGCAGCCGCTCGATTGAGGGCATGGCGCCCACGATCAGCTCGCCGAGCTCGACTTCGTGCGGGTTCGGTGCGCCGTAGCTCGTGCCACGCGCGGCGGCGTGCTGGACCGCGTCGACGACTGCGGGATGGGCGTGGCCCAGGATCATCGGGCCCCACGAACCGACGTAGTCGATCAGCTCGTTGCCGTCGACGTCCCAGACCCGGGCGCCCGAGGCGCGCTCGATGACGCGCGGCGTGCCGCCGACGGCCCGGAACGCCCGCACCGGCGAGTTGACACCGCCGGGAAAGAGGTGCCCGGCGCGCTCCATGAGCTCGCCGGACCGCCGCGTCGAGGCACGAATCGCCGTCATCCACGACCCCCGGTCGTGGTCTCCGGGCCGACCATCTCCAGGATCTCGCCGAGAGGGCGGTGGATGCCCGTGATGATCGGCGTGTCGCGCACGGTGGCTCGTCGTGACTCCGAGGAGCGCAGCTCGCGCACGAGGTCCTGGAAGGCGACCAGCTCATCGGTCTCGTAGGCGACGATGAACTCCTGGTCGTCCAGGCCGAAGGAATAGGCGAGCAGCTGGCGGACCTGTGGATAGGCGTGCCCGATCTTCATGTGCCCGCGCATCACGGCCTGCCGCTCCTCCGCGGGGGAGAGGTACCACTCCGTCGACTTCGAGAACGGGTAGACCACCAGGTAGCGCGACCGCTCGCCGCTGAAGAGCGACTGCTCCTGCGCCGTCGGGCGCTTCACGTACTGCGACGGGCGGGTCAGGCCGATCATGCTGATCGCCGGCGTCATCCAGCGGCCGATGCCGGACCCCAGCAGGTCCGCCGCGGTCTCCTCGACCGCCTCGATCGTCTCGGCCATGCGCCACAGCAGCAGGTCGCCCTCGGCCCGCAGACCGATGGTCGAGTAGGCGTGCTGCATGACCCGCCGCTCCGCGCGAGCGGCGGCGGCGCAGAAGGCGTCGACATCGGCGCGTCGCTCCTCGGCAGCGAGGCGTCGCCACGCCGGGTCGAGGCGCAGCAGCCAGGCGTGGACGAAGCGCTCGTCGCTCATCGGTCCATCTCGCGCAGCCAGCCGGCGGCCTCGAGCGCGAAGTACGTCACCACCACGCCCGCGCCGGCACGCGCGATGGCGGTCAGCGACTCGAGCGCGGCCGCGCGTCGGTCGAGCCAGCCGCGCTCGGCGGCGGCGACGATGGCGGCGTACTCGCCGCTGACCTGGTAGGCCGCGATCGGAACGGTGGTGCTGGCGCGAGCGGCTGCGACCAGGTCGAGTGCCGGCAGGGCCGGCTTGATCATGATCATGTCGGCTCCCTCGTCGAGATCGGCGCGAATCTCGCCGAGCGCCTGGCGGCCGTTGGCGGGATCCATCTGGTACGGGTGACGATCGCCGAAGGCCGGGGCCGAGTCGGCCGCCTCGCGGAAGGGACCGTAGAAGGCGGACGCATGCTTGGCGGCGTAGGCGAGGATCGCCGTCTGTGCGAGCCCGTCTCCATCGAGTGCGGCGCGGATCGCGGCAACCTGCGCGTCCATCATGGCCGACGGCGCGACCACGTCGGCACCGGCATTGGCGAGCGACACGGCCGTGCGTGCCAGCAGCGGCAGCGTCGCGTCGTTGTCGACCGATGCGTCGCGGATCACGCCACAGTGGCCGTGCGAGGTGTACTCGCAGAGGCAGACGTCGGCCACGATGGCCAGCTCATCTCCGCCGGAGCGCCGAAGCTCGGCGATGGCTCGCTGCACGATGCCGTCATCGGTCCACGCACCCGAGCCGTCCGCATCCTTCGTGTCCGGCAGCCCGAACAGGAGGACGGATGTGACGCCAGCCTGGAGCAGCCGATCGGCCTCACGCGCCAGCTCGTCAACGCTGAGCCGATGCTGGCCGGGCATGGAGGCGATCGGCTCGCGCACGCCGGTCCCGGGGCGCACGAAGAGGGGCTGCATCAGCATCGACGGATGCAGCCGCGTCTCGCGCACCAGGGCGCGAAGCGAGGCGGTGCGCCGCAGGCGCCGCCCGCGGAAGGCGCCGGCGGCGGCGGTCATCGGTTCGGTCAGCAGGGTCATCGGTCCTCTCGTGCGAAGTGGCCGGCGATGGCATCGGCCAGGCCGGATGCGGTGTGCTCGCCCGCGACGGCGGCGACGTTGAAGCCCGAGTGCCGTGCCTGCTCGGCCGCAACCGGGCCGATGCAGAACGCGGGCGTGGCGCGCGCACGCGGGCGGTCGACGGCGGCTGCCAGGCGCATCAGGCCGCGCACCGCCGATGCGCTGGTGAAGGTGATCCCGGCAAGATCGTCGTGAAGCGCGGCCCGCAGCGCGTCGCGGCTCGCGGCCGGCGCCTCGATCGTGCGGTAGGCGACGACCTCCTCGACGCGGGCGCCGCGTTCGTCGAGCCTCGCCCGCAGCTCGGGGCTCGCGGCGTCGGCGCGGGCCAGGACGACGCGCTGCCCGTCGAGGTCGCCGAGGCCGTCCGCGATGGCGGAGGTCAGGTACGTGGCCGGGACGTGGTCGACCGCAATCCCCGATGTCCGGAGCGCCTCCGCCGTGGCCGGTCCGACCGCCGCGACGCGCAGGTCGGGCGGAAGCCGGGTCCCCGTCGCTCGCAGCCGAGAGACGATCGAGCGAGCGCCATTGGCGCTGGTCAGGATCAGCCACGCGGCTCCGTCGAGGCCATCGAGCATGGCGTCCACGTCGGCGATGCATCCGTCCGTGTCGATCTCGATGGTCGGGATGCAGGTGCTCGCGACGCCGCGAGCTCGGAGCAGCGCGACGAGTTCGCCAGATTGCCCTGCCGGGCGAGTGACGAGGACGTGCGGTCTCATCGGCTGATCAGCCTGCGTGCCACGGTCTCGACGACGCTGTCGGGATCGGTTGCCGGGCCGCTCGCCTCGGCCCGGGCCAATTCGCCGGTTTCGTCCTCGAAGGCCGCCCGCAGGCTCAGCGTTCCGTCGGCGACGTCGGCCAGCGCTCCCAACGGCGCGAGACAGCCACCGCCGATGCGGCGCAGGAGCGCGCGTTCCGCCTCGACCGCGATGCGCGTCGGCTGGTGGTCGACGCGCGCCAGCGCGTCGCGCAGCCGATCGTCGGAGCCGCGAACCTGGAGCGCAAGCGCCGCCTGCGCCGGTGCGGGCAGCATCAGCTCGAACGCCAGGCGCGCAGGCTCGGCGACCGCGATCCCGAGCCGATCGAGGCCGGCCGCGGCCAGGATCAGGGCGTCGAACTCGCCGTCCGCCAGGCGTCGCAGGCGAGTCTCGACGTTGCCTCGAATCGGCGTTGCCACGAAGTCCGAACGACGCGCCGCGAGTTGCGCCGCTCGTCGCGGGGAGCTGGTTCCGATGCGCGCACCGAAGGGAAGCTCTTCGATCGTCTCGCCGTTACGCGTCACGAGGCAGTCGCGGGCGTCGCCCCGCTCGAGCACCGCACCGATGGCGAGGCCGTCGACCTGCGCGGTGGGCAGGTCCTTGTACGAGTGGACGACGACGTCGACCTCGCCCGTGATCAGCGCCCGCTCGAGCTCTCGGGTGAACTGGCCGTCGGTCGCAACCCAGCCGGCACGCGGACGGCGCGCGCTGATCGCGTCGCCACGGGTCGAGATCGGCACCAGCTCTGCGGCGCCGTCGATCGCCCCGGTCAGCGCGTTGAGGGCGATCTCGGCCTGCGCGAGCGCCAGGCGACTGTGGCGCGTCCCGATCCGTAGCGTGGCGGTCGCGGTCACCCGTCGATCCCGAACAGGCGCCGCACGGTGTCCGCGTCGGCCCCGCCGCGGCGCAGCTCAACGGTTGGACCGTGCAGGAGATCGCCCACCATCGCGGCCGCCGCGGCGTCGACCTCGGCGAGCTGCTCAGGGGCCAGCTGGCCGCGACGGCGCAGGCGCTCGAGATGACGTCGCCGGACCGCATCGGCCGCGCCGTGGAGCACCGCGAGAGCGTCATGCGATCCGCGAGCCTCGATCCACGTGACGAAGCGCTCGATCTCCGCCTCCATCTCGCGGCGCAGCCGGCGTTCGACCCGAGGCTCCAGCACCGGCACCGTACCGGCGATCGCACCCAGGCGGTCGAGCGTCAGCAGCCGCTCGCCGAGGAGCGTGACGGCGTCGGGCTCCACGGCGGGCGGTGTCGAGAGGTCAAGCGTCCACGGCAGCCGGCCATGCTCGAATGCGTCCGCAGCGAGAATCGGCTGACGGACCCGCAGGGCGAGCGCGATGGCCGTGTGGTCCGCCGGGCGGATCGCCGCGCTGCCCACGACGAGTCGATGGCCGCCTCCGGGCAGCTGCTTCAGCATTCGCCCACCGCGCTCGGCCGAGCGCGAGAGGACGGTGACGACGTGGCCGGCGGCGGCCAGGCGAGCGGCAACCAGTCGCCCCATCTCGCCGGTGCCCGCGACGAGCACGCGTGCCGGGCCATCCAGCCGCTCGAGCATCCAGGCCGCGCCACGATCGGCGAGCGAACGGTCAGCGCCGGGCATGGCGTGGCTCCGAACGCGACGCCCGAAGCGCAGCGCACGCCGAAAGAGCTCGTTCAGGATCGGCCCGGTGGAGTGGTCGGCGAGCGCCGCCACGTACGCGCTGCGTGCCTGGCCCAGCAGCTGCTCCTCCGCGATGACTGCCGAATCGAACCCGGCGACGACCTCGAACACGCGCCGGACCGCATCGCGGCCGCTGGTGGCGCCGCTGCCTTGTGCCTCTGGCCCCGGTGCAGCGTCGGCAGGCTCGACGGTCACCAACTCGACGCGGTGGCACGTCTCAAGCAGCACGTGCTCGGCCGCGCCGATCGACGCGAGTGACTCGGCGACGACGGAACGCTCGTCGATCGTCCGGTCGCGGAAGGTCGCGAAGCGGACGCGAATCTGGTCGAGAACAGGGGACTCAGGGGTCACGGTCGAGCGCTCACCGACTGCGCGAGCTGAAGGGCGGCTCGCGCAGCCTAGGCACGCTCCACGGCGCGGGTCAAACCTAAGTCACAGATTTACCCAGTTTCGCCGGTGGAGATCAGCCGCCGGTCAGTGCAGGATCTGCGACAGGAACTTGCGGGTTCGCTCGTGCTGGGGCTCGTCGAAGATCTGTTTCGGCGGCCCCTCCTCGACGATCACCCCGTGGTCGAAGAAGACCATGCGGTTGGCGACGTGATGCGCGAAACCCATCTCGTGCGTGACGCACACCATGGTCATGCCCGACTCGGCGAGCTCGCGCATCACCTCGAGCACCTCGTTGATCATCTCGGGGTCGAGCGCCGAGGTCGGCTCGTCGAATAGCATCAGCCTCGGACGGCACGCGAGCGTCCGTGCGATCGCGATCCGCTGCTGCTGGCCTCCTGACAGCTGGTGGGGATAGTGGTCCTCGTGCCCAGATAGGCCGGCCCAAGCGAGCAACGCTCGAGCCTCGTCACGGGCTTCATTGGCGTCACGGTGATACACGCGCACCGGCGCCTCAATGATGTTGTCCAGGACGGTCATGTGGTCGAACAAGTTGAAGTGCTGGAACACATAGCCGATCCGCGCATCCCGCCGCGACTTCGCCGGCTTGCGCATCGGCACCACCCCGTGTGGCGTCCGGCGGTAGCCAACCAGCTTGCCGCCGACGAGGATCTCACCACCATCAATCGTCTCAAGATGGTTGATCGTGCGCAGCAAAGTCGTTTTGCCTGAGCCGCTCGGCCCAAGGATCACGACCACATCGCCAGAGTTCACCTGCAGGGACACGCCGTTCAGAACGGTCATTCCGTGAAAGGACTTCTTCACGTCTTTGATGTCGACGAAGGGTTCGACTCGCGCCCCGTTCGACAGCTCGGCCTGACGAGTCATTTCCAGTACTCGCTGGCGGTATGACGCCGTTGGGTCTGGGGCTGTGCTCGCGCCCTCGACGAACCGATCGAGATCCTCGGGTACGCGGTCGTTGGGGACCGACGCCAGGGCTTCCGGCTTAGGCG
The DNA here is from genome assembly GCA_036380955.1 of Candidatus Limnocylindria bacterium. Taxonomy (GTDB): domain Bacteria; phylum Chloroflexota; class Limnocylindria; order QHBO01; family QHBO01; genus JACDBZ01. The sequence goes on from DASVDT010000169.1 coordinate 7,796, forward strand.
GTGCGGCCCGGGGTGCACGCAGGCGAGCCATCACATTCTGGATGAACGGCACGAGCATGCCGGCGCCTGGCATGCGCTGGCCCACCGGTTGGACCGCCTTTACAACCCGACCCTCGATGTCGAGTCGCTTCTCCAGGTAGCTCTGGAACACGACGATCACCGTGGTGGCAATCAGGTACAACAATGCGGAAGCAATGAAGACCGGGACATATTCGAAGTTCACCGCCACGATCTGCTGGCTCCGCAGCGTCAACTCGTCTACGGCGATCACCGAGGCCAGCGAGGTGTTCTTCAACAAGACGATCGCTTCATTTGCCATGGCCGGCGCGATGGAGCGGAGCGCTTGCGGTAAGACAATTCGAGACAGGGTCGTCGTGCGCGACATACCTAGCGAGGTGCCGGCCTCTCGCTGGGAGTTCTTTACAGCGCCGATTCCGCCCTTGATGATCTCGCCCGAGAACGCTATCTCGTTCAGCGCAAGCGCGATAATGGCCGTGATGACGGCGCTAACATGGATGCCCATCAGAGGCAGCACGTCGTACCAGAACACCAACTGCAAGAGTAACGGTGTGCCTCGCATCACCCAGACGAACGGTCCTGGGGTGATCCGAATCCAAGCATTGCGCGACAGGCGCATCAGCGCCAACACGACGGCCAGTGGCACAGCGATGGCGAACGAGAAGAACGAGATCTCTACTGCGACAAGCAGGCCATGCCACAGGAACCCCAGCGTGAAGTAATGAAGAAGTTGCGACACTCGCTAGATTCCAATCGTCTTCGTTCGGGCGGGCGTGGTCGCGGTTCGCCGCCACCACGCCCGCTGAACGTCAGGGATTCATGACGACGGTGTGAGCAATGAACTATCCGGAATGCCCCACTTCTTTGCGTTGGCCTTGTAGTCGTCTGTCCCCAGATACCAGTTGACGGCGCTCTGCAGGGGCGCCTTGAGCGAGCTTCCCTTAGCGACGACAATTCCGATCTTGATCGTCGTCGTCGGGTCAGCGAATGCGACCTCGTACTTGCCAGGCTGCTTCGTCTGGA
>DASVDT010000170.1:0-21978 GCA_036380955.1 Candidatus Limnocylindria bacterium
CCCCCCCCCCCCCCCCCCCCCGCCTCTTGGTGTCCGCGACCCGCATGAGCGCCCACGGGCGGCCTTCCGATCGAAGCGATCGGCCTTTCACCGACCGCTCGCCGACGCGGGTCCGTACAATCAGGAGCGTGGAGAACGAAGCCGGACGGCCGGTCCTCGCGGTCGACCTCGGCGGCACGCAGATCCGCGCAGCCCTGATCACGCCAGATCTGACGGTGCACGCCCGCCGTGCCGAGCCGACCCGCGACGAGGAGGGCGTCGACGCCGTGCTGGGCCGCATGGCCAGGCTGGCAACGGCAGTCCGGGACGAGGCCGCGGACTCGGGCCTGCCCGAGCCGATCGGGCTGGGCATCGCGTCTCCCGGCCCGCTCGATCCCTGGCGCGGCGTGGTGCTCATGGCGCCGAACCTGGCCGGGTGGACGAACGTGCCGGTCGTGGAGCGCCTCGGCGAAGCACTCGGCCTCCCGACGTTCCTCGAGCGCGACACGAACGTCGCGGTCATGGCCGAGTGGCATTTCGGCGCCGCGCAGGGGACGCGCGACGCCATCTACATCACCGTCTCGACCGGCATCGGCGGCGGGATCATCATCGACGGGCGTCCGCTCGTCGGAACGGACGGCACGGCCGGCGAGGTGGGCCACCTCGTGGTCGAGCTGGACGGCCCGCGCTGCGGCTGCGGCGGCATCGGCCATGTCGAGGCCATCGCCTCGGGCACCGCCCTTGCACGAGACGCCCGCGCCATGCTGGACCGTGCGGACGACTCGCCCCTGGCGCGCCTGGCGGCGGCGGGCGAGGAGGTCGACGCAGAGCTGGTGGCGCGCGCGGCGGTGGCCGGAGACCAGGCTGCCAGGGCATTGCTCGAGCGGGCGTTCGTCGCCGTCGGCGCGCTGTGTGGCTCGCTCGCGAACCTGCTGGATCCTGAGATCATCGTCATCGGCGGCAGCATCGCCGAACATCATCCACGCCTCTTCGATGTGGCGCGTGACGAGCTCGAGCGTCGGGCCCTCCCGATCCTGCTCGGACGCGTGCGCATCGAGCCAGCCGCCCTCGGCGGCGACGTTTCCCTGATCGGCCTCCTGCCGATCGTCAATGACCGTATCGGCGACCCGGCCTTCAACACCGCATCGCATCGGCCGCCAGCCGCGGCCCTGGAGCAAGGAGCAGGCAGCTAAGTGAGCACCCGCATCGGCATCAATGGCTTCGGCCGCATCGGCCGTCAGACGCTCAAGGCCATGCTCGAGCGCCATCCCGACGCGCTCGAGGTGGTGGCCATCAACGACCTGGCGCCCGACGAGACGAACGCCCACCTGTTCAAGTACGACTCCACCTATGGCCGCTTCGACGGCACGGTGGAGGCCGGCGACAACGAGATCATCATCAACGGGCACTCGGTGAAGTCCTTCAGCGAGAAGGACCCAGCCGCCCTTCCCTGGGGTGACCTCGGCGTCGAGATCGTGGTCGAGTCGACGGGCATCTTCACCGATGCGACCAAGGCGGCCGCGCATCGCGAGGGTGGCGCCAAGAAGGTCATCATCTCGGCGCCCGCCAAGAACGAGGACGTGACGCTCGTCCTCGGGGTGAACGAGGACACCTACGATCCCGACCGGCACCACATCGTCAGCAACGCGTCGTGCACGACCAACGGGCTCGCGCTGCCGGCCAAGGTCATCTTCGACAGCTTCGGCATCGAGCGCGGCCTGATGACCACGATCCACAGCTACACGAACGACCAGAACGTGCTGGACGTGTTCCACAAGGATCTTCGACGCGCCCGCAGTGCCGGTCAGAACATCATCCCCACCACGACCGGCGCGGCGAAGGCATTGGCACTCGTGATCCCCGAGCTGAAGGGCAAGTTCGACGGGTTCTCGCTCCGCGTCCCGACCCCGACCGTGAGCGTGATCGACTTCGTGGCCATCACCGAGCGGCCGGTCACGGCCGAATCGGCCAATGCTGCGCTGCGCGCTGCTGCGGACGGGCCGATGAAGGGCCTGCTCGGCTACACCGAGGAAGAGCTGGTGAGCATGGACTTCAAGGGCGACGATCGCTCGAGCATCATCGATGCCGCCTCCACCATGGTCGCCGGACAGAACCTCGTGAAGGTCATCGCCTGGTACGACAACGAGTGGGGTTACTCGTGCCGCGTCGCCGACCTGGCCGCGTTCATGGCCCAGCGGCTGCCGGCGTAGCCGATGGACGCCAAGACGGTCCGAGACGTCGACGTCGGCGGAAGGCGCGTCTTCGTCCGCGCCGACCTCAACGTTCCGCTCGACGACAACCGCATCACCGATGACAACCGCATCCGCGCCAGCCTGCCGACGATCGTGTACCTGCTCGAGCACGGCGCCACCGTCGTGCTCGCCAGCCATCTCGGGCGGCCGAAGGGCAAGGTCAACGATGCGCTTCGTCTCCGCCCGGTGGCCGAGCGGCTCGGCCAACTGCTGGGCCGGCCGGTGCGGATGACCGGCGACGCCCTCGGCCCCGGCGTGCAGGTGGCCGTCGACAAGCTCCAGCCCGGCGATCTCATCCTGCTCGAGAACCTCCGCTTCCACGCGGCCGAGGAGGCGAACGACCCGGAGTTCGCCAAAGCCCTGGCGGGCCTGGCAGACCTCTACGTCAACGACGCGTTCGGCGCGGCGCACCGGGCGCATGCGTCGACCGAGGGCATCACGCACTACCTCCCGGCCGTGGCGGGCCTGCTCATGGAGCGCGAGGTCGACGCCCTGACCCGGCTGCTGGTGCGGCCCGCTCGACCGTTCCATGCCGTCATCGGCGGAGCAAAGGTCTCCGGCAAGCTCGAGGTGCTCGAGGCTCTCCTCTCCCGCTGCCAGGCGGTGCTCGTGGGCGGCGGCATGGCGAACACCTTCCTGGCCGCCAGGGGAATCGAGCTCGGCAAGAGCCTCGTCGAGGAGGACCAACTGGACGCCGCGGAGCACATCATGTCGGAGGCTCGCCGCAAGCGCGTCCGCCTCATGCTGCCGACCGACGCGGTCGTCGCACCGCAGATCCACCATCGCGCCAAGGTCCGCACCGTCGCCATCGGCGAGGTCCCCAAGGACATGATGGTGGTGGACATCGGTCCCGAGACGCTGAAGGCCTTCACCGAGCACCTGGCCAAGGCAAAGACCATCTTCTGGAACGGGCCGATGGGCGTGTTCGAGATGCCGCAGATGGCCGACGGCACGAACGCGATGGCGCGCTTCATCGCCGGGCGAACCGCCAAGGGCGTCGTCACGGTGGTCGGCGGCGGAGACTCGGTCGCAGCGGTCGAGCAGCTCGGCCTCGCCGACAGGATGACGCACGTCAGCACCGGGGGCGGGGCGTCGCTGGAGTTCCTGGAGGGCAAGACCCTGCCGGGCGTCGCGGCGCTGCTGCCGGCCGACGCGGAGATCGAGCTGGACGGAGGGTCGAGATGAGCACGCTGATCGAGGACGTCATCGGCCGCGAGATCCTCGACTCGCGCGGCAACCCGACGGTCGAGGTCGACGTGTTCCTGGAGGACGGGGCCGTCGGCACGGCCATGGTCCCGTCGGGCGCGTCAACTGGCGCGCACGAGGCCGTGGAGCTCCGCGACGGCGACCCGCATCGCTATGGCGGCAAGGGCGTGCTCGACGCCGTCCGCAACGTCAACGACGCGCTGCGGCCCGAGCTGCTCGGCATCGACGCGGTGGACCAGGTCAGCCTGGATCGTCTGCTCATCTCGATCGATGGCACGCCGAACAAGTCACGCCTCGGCGCGAACGCGCTGCTCGGCGTGAGCCTTGCCGTCGCGCACGCCGCGGCCGAGTCGGTGGGGCTGCCGCTCTTCCGCTATCTCGGTGGGGCCGGGGCCCGGACGCTGCCCGTCCCGCTCGTCAACATTCTCAACGGCGGCAAGCACGCGATCGACTCCACCGACTTCCAGGAATTCATGATCGTTCCGCTCGGCGCGCCGAGCTTCCGCGAGGGCCTGCGCTGGGCAGCGGAAACGTTCCACGCGCTGGGCAAGCTGCTGCACGAGGAGGGGTTCGCCACCACCGTTGGCGACGAAGGCGGCTACGCGCCGAGCCTGGGCAGCAACGAGGACGCCATCGGGGCCGTGTTGACCGCCATCGAGCGCGCCGGGTACGTGGCCGGTGAGCAGATCGCCATCGCCCTCGACCCGGCGACCACAGAGCTGTACTCCGACGGCCGATACTCGCTGGCGCGGGAGGACCGCACGCTCACCGGGTCAGAGCTCATCGACTTCTGGGCCGACTGGCTCGATCGCTATCCGATCGTGAGCCTGGAGGACGGGCTGGCCGAGGACGATTGGAGTGGCTGGGCAGAGCTGACGAGCCGGCTGGGTGACCGGCTCCAGCTCGTCGGCGACGATCTCCTGGTCACGAACACCGAGCGCCTGGCGAGAGCCATTCGCGAGCGCGCGGCGAACAGCATCCTGATCAAGCTCAACCAGATCGGGACACTGACGGAGACCATCGAGGCGGTCGAGATGGCGCAGCACGCGGGGTGGACCGCCGTCGTGAGCCACCGCTCCGGCGAGACCGAGGACACCACCATCGCTGACCTGGTGGTCGCCATGAATGCCGGTCAGATCAAGACCGGGTCCATCAGCCGGTCCGAGCGGATCGCAAAGTACAACCGCCTGCTGCGGATCGAGGAGGAGCTGGGCGACGCCGCCGAGTACGCCGGCGCCGCGGCCTTCCGCCGTTGAAGGGAACGACCCCCGGTGCACCGGGGGTCGTCGACGGATCCGCGCAAGCGCCTCGTCAGCTCTCGGAGCTGTCCCCGTCGGTGGACTTCGCGCGGCGGCGCGCGGCGGCAGCGTCGCGACTGGCGCGAGTGACGGCGACCTTCGCCTTGCCGGCCGCCGTGCGCGGCCGATCGGCGGCCTTGCCGGCGGCGGCCTTCGAGGCCTTCGATGCGGCGACCTTCTTGCGCTGGGCCGTCTTGCTGGCGGCCGTCCGCTTCTTCGCTGTGGCCGCCGCGCCGGCAGCCGCGCCGTCGAGCAGATGGGAAGCGTTGACCTTCGCCATGAGCCGGCTCTTGCGACGCGCGGCATTGTTCGGATGCAGGATGCCCTTCTCAGCGGCCTTGTCGAGCGCGCTGATGGCGGCCGCGACGGCCTCCGGGCCATCCCCGTCCGAGCGCCCGAGGGCGATCTCGGACGCCTGTAGGACGAGCGTCTTCGCCTCGCTCCGGGTGCGGCGGTTCACAGCACGGCGTCGGAGCGACTGGCGCACGCGCTTGAGGGCGGAGGGCGTGCGCGCGCCCTTCCAGGTTCGGGCCGTTCTTGCCACGTGGGGTCCTCAGCTCAAGGTGTAGTCGGCGCAGCGACGCCCACTCGCGATGAGCGCCTGCGGAGCACCGGAGTATAGCAGTGAGCCTCCACAAGGACCACTCGACAGATCGGCGGGCAGCGGCGACAATCCGCGCGACGCAGTTCGGCGCGCCTGTACCCTGACGCCCAACATGGTCCACTGAGGAGACAACCTGCGAGAGGGGAGTGCGACGTCCGCGTGCCACCGGACGGCGCCGGTTCGTGGCCCCCGATCGGCAACGATCGCGCACGACAGAACGTCTTCCCAAGCAAGCTGCCATGACCACCGCAACGCTCCCGCGCCGCTTCATGCGTCCCGTCGCCACCGCGCCAGCGCGGCGCTCGATGCTCATCGGCTTCGGCACAACCCTCGCGCTTGGCCTCCTGGTCCTCGTCGGTATGGCGACCGCCATCGGCGCATCCGCCGGCGCGAACGTCCTGCGCGGGGTCACCGTGGGAGGCGTTCCGGTGGGCGGGCTGACTCGGGCACAGGCTGCCGAGCACCTGGCGGCGCAGCTTCCGTCGCTCGCCGCCGGCGAGGCCGTCGTCCGTGTCGCTGACATGGAGCAGCGGGTCGCCTACGCCGATCTCGGCCGCGGCTACGACATGGACGCCATGCTCGAGTCCGCGTTGTCGGTCGGGCGCGGCGGCAATCCCGTGGCCGACGGCATCAGCCGCCTCCGGACGCTCGTACATGCCACGGCATTGCCGGTCGTCGTGCACGCCTATGACGATGCGGCGCTAGCCTCGATCTCGGCATCGGTGGCCGAGGCGGTGAGCCATCCGCCGGTGGAAGGGGCTGTGCTCCGCGACGGCACCGAGTTCACGGTCCGTCCCTCCGAGCTTGGCACCGTCGTGGACGTCCAAACCGTCAGCGCCGCGCTGGCTGCTGCGGTCGATTCGCCCGACCCCGCGGACGTGGTGGTCGAGCTTTCGCCGGCCACGATCGCGCCGATCGTCGACACCGAGATGGCCGAGACGGCGGCCGCAGCGGCGACCGCGATGGTGGACGATCTCGAGCTCAATGTTCCGGGCGCGGACCAGGAGTCCGTCCCGCTCGACGCCGATACGATCGCGAGCTGGATCAGCTTTGGTCCGGAGGCTGAGCTGTCATACACCGCGCGGCTCCACACGGGCGCCGTCGCCACGGCGGTCAGCACGCTCGCCGAGGACATCAACCAGGACGCGGTCAACGCGCAGATCGGCGTCGGCGCCGGTGGCGGCCTGGGCGGGGTCATCGCCGGCCAGGAGGGCCGGGCCCTCAACGTCGACGAGACGGTCGCGGGCCTCGTCGACGCGCTGAAGGAGCGTGCCGCGGGCGGCTCGGTCGCCTCGCTGGGGCTCGCCGTCGACGTCACCGAGCCGTCCTTCACCACCGCCGAGGCCGAGGCCCAGCTGCCGCAGATGCAGATGATCTCGAGCTGGACCACCTATTACGTGCCCGGCGATGGCAACGGCTACGGCAACAACATCAACATCCCGGCGCGCGACATCGACGGTCGCAACCTTGCACCCGGCGAGACGTTCAGCTTCTGGGGCAGCATCGGTCCGGTCACGGTCGAGCGTGGCTTCCAGTACGGCGGCGTCATCATCGGCGGCCGGAGCGTCGCCGGCGGCGCGATCGGCGGTGGCATCTGCTCGACCTCGACCACGATCTTCAACGCCGCGCTGCGAGCGGGGCTGGAGATGGGTGTGCGCGCGAACCACTACTACTACATCGACCGCTATCCCGACGGCCTGGACGCAACCGTCTACATGGACGACAGCTTCGTCCAGGACATGACGTTCACCAATGACACCGACAACGTCATCGTCATCCGGGGCTTCGGCGGTAACGGCTTCGTCACGTTCCAGCTGTGGAGCATTCCGACCGGTCGCAGCGTGGTGATCACCAACCCGGTGACCAGCAACCACCGCGTCGCTGCCGATACGACCGTCGTGGACGGCAGCATGGCCCCGGGCACGAGCCGCCGCGTGGAGTACCCGCACAACGGTCACGACGTCAGCCGCACGCGCTACGTCTACGACGCCAACGGCAACCTCATCCACCAGAACACGTACTTCAGCTCGTATCGCACCGTGAACGGCATCGTCGCCGTCGGTCCGGCCGTGGTCCAGGCAGCCCCTGAGCCGCCTCCCCCGGCGCCGGAACCGCCGCCGAGCGAGCCGCCAGTCGGCGATCAGCCGCCGCCGTCGCCACCCGCGCCGTAGCCTGATCGCCGCGACGGCCTCGCCCGCCGCAGTGAGGTGCTGACCGGGCGTCTGCGGGCGCCGACGCCGAGGTCTCGACACGGGGCGCTCGCGGTGACCTGAAATTCCGGCCGATATCGGCGGATTCTTCGAGTCGCGGCGTTTCGACTGGAACATTGCGCTCCGGATGGCACGTTATCCAGCCGATGCGACCGATGCGGCCCCGATTCACGCTCGATCCGGCCGCCGACCAGCCGCAGCTGCGGCATGACGCGCCGCGAGCCGCACAATCTTCACGTCGGCGCGCCGCAATCCAGGAAACAAGGCGCCACGTCACGGCGCACCAACGCGCCATAAACGCGCCCGCAGCGCGCCCGGTAGACTTCGGCCCCGTGATCCCCCCGGAGCGCATCCGCAACTTCAGCATCGTCGCGCACATCGATCATGGGAAGTCGACGCTCGCCGACCGCCTGCTCGAGGTGACGCACACCGTCGAGGGGCGCCAGATGCAGTCGCAGGTGCTCGACTCGATGGACCTCGAGCGCGAGAAGGGCATCACCATCAAGGCCCGCGCGGTGCGGCTGCACTACGACGCGGCCGACGGCCAGACCTACGCGCTCAACCTGATCGACACGCCCGGCCACGTCGACTTCACGTACGAGGTGAGCCGATCCCTCCAGGCTTGCGAGGGCGCCATCCTCGTGGTGGACGCGACGCAGGGTATCGAGGCGCAGACCCTCGCCAACGTCCACCTGGCGATGGCGCAGAACCTGACCATCATCCCGGTCATCAACAAGATCGACCTCCCCAGCGCCGATCCCGAGATGGTCATGGACGAGCTGGAGGAGACGCTCGCGATCCCGCGCGAGGAGGTCCTGCTGGTCAGCGCGAAGGAGGGCACGGGCATCACCGAGATCCTCGAGGCGATCGTCTCGCGTGTTCCGCCGCCAGCGGCCGATGCGCGCGCGCCGCTTCGCGCCCTCGTCTTCGACAGTCATTACGACCAGTACAAGGGCGTCGTCGCCTACGTTCGGCTCGCCGCCGGAACGCTCCACGACCACGATCGCATCCGCTTCATGGCCACCGGCGCGGAGTCGGAGATCCTGGAGCTCGGCTACTTCCGGCCGCAGCCGGTGCCGACGAAGCGACTCACCGCCGGCGAGGTCGGGTACGTTGCGACCGGCCTCAAGAGCATCCGCGAGGCACAGGTCGGCGACACCCTGACCGATGCCGTCGCCCCCGCCGCGGAGCCGCTGCCGGGCTACAAGGAGCCGCTGCCGCTCGTCTTCGCCGGGCTGTACCCGCTGCGCGGCGACGACTACCCGGAGCTGCGCGACGCTCTCGACAAGCTCCATCTCAACGACGCGGGCTTCGTCTACGAGCCGGAGTCGTCGGCCGCGCTGGGCTTCGGCTTCCGCTGTGGGTTCCTCGGGCTGCTGCACATGGAGATCACCCAGGAGCGCCTCGAGCGCGAGTTCGACCTCGACCTCATCGCCTCGGCGCCCAGCGTCGAGTACCACGTCAAGCTCCTGCACCGCGAGCAGGAGATCGAGGTCGACAATCCCGCGCAGATGCCGGACGTCGGCGAGATCGAGCGGATCAGCGAGCCGTGGGTCGCAGCGCAGGTCATCACGCCGACCGAGTACATCGGGCCGCTCATGGAGCTGGCGACCGGGCGGCGCGGTGAGTTCCAGAACATGGAGTACCTCGATCCGACGCGGGTGAACCTCCACTTCGAGATGCCACTCGGCGAGCTGATCATCGACTTCTACGACCAGCTCAAGAGCCGATCATCCGGATATGCCAGCCTCGACTACCAGTACATCGGCTACCGCGAGGGCGATCTCGTCAAGCTCGACCTCCTGGTCAGCGGCGACCCGGTCGATGCGCTCAGCCTCATCGTGCATCGGTCGAACGCCTACCGCGCCGGCAAGGCGATGGTCGAGAAGCTCAAGGAGCTGATCCCGCGCCAGATGTTCGAAGTGCCGGTCCAGGCCGCCATCGGCTCGCATATCATCAGCCGCGAGACGATCCGGGCCATGCGCAAGAACGTCCTCGCCAAGTGCTATGGCGGCGATGTCACGCGCAAGCGCAAGCTCCTCGAGAAGCAGAAGGAAGGGAAGCAGCGCATGAAGCGGATCGGCTCGGTCGAGATTCCGCAGGAGGCCTTCCTCGCCGTGCTGCGCATGAACGAAAGCGCCGGATGAGCTTCTTCGACTCGTTGCGCCTGGCCATTGCGCTGGGCCTGACGCTTTTCCTCGTCCTCCTGCGGTTCGACTCAGAGCGCATCACGCGCTCGGATTACTTCCGCTACCGGACGCCCTGGATGGGACCGGTCAGCTACTACATCCTGGTCATCGGCTTCGCGATCGGCATCGCGGTGATCCTGCCGTCCGGCCGCAACCAGCTCTTCCTGACCGGCGGCGAGACCGGCGCGATGCTGCCGGTGATGCTGCTGTTCGTCATGGTCGCGCTCCTGAACGGCGTGGCGCTGGCGTTCCTCCGCTACGGCAGCATCCTGCCGCTGCCGGTCGAGCTTCTGCCGTCGCGGGTGCTGGGCGCCGCGGCCAACGCGCTCAGCGAGGAGCTCCAGTTCAGGTCGATCGTGCTGGGCATGCTGCTGTTCGCAGGCGTGCCGACCGGCTGGGCGATCGCGCTCCAGGCGATCGTGTACGGCCTTGCCCATCGGCGGCTCTGGCGCGACCGTGACTGGTATTTCCTGGCCGGGTCCGTCCTGCTTGGGTGGGCAGCCGGCGTGGCGACGGTCGAGACGGGTTCGGTCATCCCCGCCATCGTCGGCCACTTCGCGGTGACGATGTCCCTCTTCGCCTTCGCCGGAGGGCGCCTGCGCCAGCGACCGATCTGAGCCCGGACCGTCGGGACGGCGAACCAAGTCGTTCGGCGAGCGGTCCTACACTGCGCCGATGACCGCGCCGCACCACCTGTACGTTCACGTCCCCTTCTGCCGGCTGGTGTGCGCGTACTGCGACTTCGTGACCGTGGGTGGGCGCGCGGACGACATCCCGCGCTACACCGATGCCCTGGTCGCCGAGATCGGCATGCGTTCGGCGCCGGGCGAGCTGCGCACCATCTACTTCGGCGGCGGCACGCCGTCATTGCTGAGCGGTGTGCAGGTGGATCGCATCATCCGAGCCGCACAGAACCGATGGCGGCCGAGCGCCCTCCGGGAGATCACGGTCGAGGCGAATCCCAGCGAGCGCGAGACACCGGATTGGCACAGCCTGCGGGCGGCCGGCGTGAACCGCATCAGCCTCGGTATCCAGTCGATGCGCGACCCGGAGCTCGAGGCATTGGCACGCGGCCACACGGCGCGTGAAGGTCGCATGGCGTTCGAGGCCACGAGGGCGGCGGGGTTCGACAACATCAGCATCGACCTCATCTACGGCATCCCCGGACAGTCGCTCGACGACTGGCGCGAAGGGTTGGAGATGGCCATCGGGCTGGATCCCGATCACATCAGCTGTTACGCGCTGCAGCTCGCCCTGGAGCCGGATGAGTGGGCGGCACCACCCCGGCCAGGCGCGCTGCGCTGGCGCACCCGGATGGTGCCGCGCCAGGACGAGTCGCTGGCGGCCGACCAGTATCGCCTGGCGGAACGCCTGCTGGCCGATGCCGGCTACCGGCACTACGAGCTCAGCTCCTGGGCGCGCCCTGGCCGCGAGTCACGCCACAACGCGGCGTACTGGGCGCGCCGGGCATACACCGGCGTCGGCGCCGGAGCGCATTCGTACGACGGGTGCGCCGTACGATCCTGGAACACCCGCGACCTCGACGCGTACCTGGCGGGCATCGAGTCCGGGGAACGCCCGCTGGCGGGCCAGGAGACGCTCGACGAGGACACGCGCGCATTCGAGGCCGTCGCCCTCGGCCTGCGGCGGGTTGACGGCATCAGCCGTCGGGCGTTCGAGGCCGAGTTCGGCACGGATCCGATGGAGCGGTACGCGGATGCCGTCGCCGACGGTCGGCGGACGGAGCTCCTGGAGGCCGACGGCGACGTGCTGCGGCTGTCGGCTCGAGGACGCCTCCTTGCCAGCGAGGTGCTCGTGGCCTTCGCGCCATGATGCTGCCGCTCCCGGTCCTGCGCGGCGTGGCGGACGGGTCCATCGACAGAGCGTTCCGACGCTGGGACGATATCGTCCGATGCCGTTCAAGCTCGACGATCGCAAGCTCAAGGAGCTCGGCCTGACCGAGAGCCTGCGCCCCGGCTACCGGCTCTCACCAAGGGGGGAATCCGTGCTCGCCCGGCTTCGCCGGTGGCGTTGACACTGCCTTCCGCGGAGCGGTACCATGCCGTCGAGCACTCCTTAGCACTCTACGCCCGAGAGTGCCAAACCCAGCGCCAGGAGGCGTGATGACCGACGAACGGATTGCGCGCGAACGCGCCCGCGGCGGCCGCCCGGCCGTCGAGCTGACCGATCGCCAGCGATCGGTGCTGCGCGCTGTCGTCGAGGACTACGTCCTCACCGCCGTGCCCGTCGGGTCCAAGTCGCTCGTGTCGCGCTATGGACTGGGCGTCTCTCCGGCGACGGTCAGAAGCGCGATGGCGGAGCTCGAGGCGCTCGGGCTGCTCAGCCACCCGCACACCAGTGCCGGACGGGTGCCGTCCGACCTCGGGTATCGGCTGTACGTCGAATCGTTGATGCGCGAGGCGGAGCTCGACACGACCGATCGGCTCATGATCCGGCACCAGTTCAGCCAGGTGCAGCTGACGAGCAATGAATGGCTCCGCCTGGCCGCATCGATCCTCGCGGGCAGCACCCGATCCGCCGCGGTCGTCACGCCGGCGCGCTCGCGCCGCGCGCGGTTCGGCCACGTCCAGCTCGTTGCGCTGGCCGACGGGACGCGGCTGCTGGTCCTCGTGCTGGCCGACGGCAACGTCAGCCAGCGGCGGCTCGACCGCTACGCGCTGGAGCGTGAGCTGCCGAACGAGGCGCTCGACCAGGCGGCGCTCGATGCGGCCGCCGCCCTGCTGAATACCGAGCTCGCCGGGCTGTCGGCGCCGCAGGTGCGCCGACGATCGGCGAAGCTGCCGGCGCTGGCGGCGCACATCGGCCAGGTGGTCTCCGGACAGTTGGAGGAGGCCGATGCGGTGATGGTGGAGGAGGTCTTCACCGACGGCATCGTCAACGTCCTCGAGCAGCCTGAATTCGCGGAGGGGACGAAGCTGCGGCCGATCCTCGAGGTCATCCAGCGCTCCGACTTCCTCGAGCAGCTCGTGCCGGTGCTGACCCGGCGGGGCGGGGTCCACGTGATCATCGGCCACGAGAACACGAACGACGCGATGCACGAGGTGAGCCTCGTCTTCGCTCCGTACGGTGCGCCGGATCGGGCACTCGGCCTGCTAGGGGTACTTGGTCCGACGCGAATGCGCTACCCGCGCGCCATCCCCACCGTGCGGTACATCTCCACGCTCATGAACGAGCTCATCAATAGCGAGTACGGCGAACCCCAATGACCGATCAACGCACAAATGGAGAGGGGAACGGCGGCGCAAAGCCGCAGGCCAGGACGCGCGCACAGGAGCGTGCCGAGGCGATCAAGACGCCGTCCCGCATCGAGCTGGCCGAGCGCATCGAGCAGCTCGAACGCGAGCTGGCCGAGGTGCGCGCCAAGAACGAGGAGCACCTTTACAACTGGCAGCGCTCGGCGGCCGACTTCGCGAATTTCAAGCGTCGAACCGACGAGGAGCGCGCCACGGTCGGCCAGTTCAGCAACGCGATCCTGATCGGCAAGCTCCTCGCCGTCCTCGACGACTTCGACCGGGCCCTGGAGAACGTGCCGCCGGACGCGCACGAGGGCTGGATCGAGGGGGTCAAGCTCGTCGAGCGGAAGCTCAGGACGGTGCTCGAGAGCGAAGGCGTCGAAGCGATCGAGGCCGTCGGGCAGCCGTTCGACCCCAACCTGCACGAGGCGGTCGTCCACGAGCCGACCGCCGACCACCCCGACAACCAAGTGATCGGCGAGCTGCAGCGCGGCTACCGGCTGCACGACCGGGTCATCCGGCCGAGCCTCGTCCGAGTGGCGAACAACCCGAAGGAGCACTGACGACACATGGGCAAGATCATCGGCATCGACCTGGGCACGACGAACTCCGTCGTGGCCGCCATGGAGGGCGGCGAGCCGCAGGTCATCACCAACGCGGAGGGCGGCCGCATCACCCCATCGGTCGTCGCCTTCGCCAAGAGCGGGGAGCGGCTGGTCGGCCAGGTCGCCAAGCGACAGGCCATCACCAACCCCGAGAACACCATCTTCAGCATCAAGCGCTTCATGGGGCGCCGCTTCGACGATCCCGAGGTCCAGCACAGCAAGGACCTGGTGCCGTACGAGGTGATGAAGGATCCGAAGTCCGATGGCGTCGTCGTCAAGCTCGCCAACGGCAAGACCTTCAGCCCGCCCGAGATCAGCGCGATGATCCTCCAGAAGCTGAAGGGCGACGCCGAGGCGTACCTTGGCGAGAAGATCACCGAGGCGGTCATCACCGTCCCGGCCTACTTCGACGACACGCAGCGCCAGGCAACCAAGGATGCCGGGCGGATCGCCGGCCTGGACGTCAAGCGCATCGTCAACGAGCCGACCGCATCGGCCCTCGCCTACGGGCTCGACAAGGAGAAGGACGAGAAGATCGCCGTCTATGACCTGGGCGGCGGCACCTTCGACATCTCCATCCTGGAGCTCAGTGAGGGCGTGTTCGAAGTTCGCTCCACCAACGGCGACACGCACCTCGGCGGCGACGACTTCGACCAGCGCGTGATCGACTGGCTCAGCGAGGAGTTCAAGAAGTCCGAGGGGATCGATCTGTCGAAGGACCGCATCGCCCTCCAGCGCCTCAAGGAGGCCGCCGAGAAGGCGAAGATCGAGCTGTCGTCCACGACGAGCACCGAGATCAACCTGCCCTTCATCAGCGCCGATGCCTCAGGGCCGAAGCACCTCGTCACCAACCTGACGCGGGCCAAGCTCGAGGACCTCGTGGCGGACCTCATCAACCGCACCGCGGATCCGGTCAAGAAGGCACTGGCCGATGCCGGCATGAAGCCCGGTGACATCGACGAGGTGATCCTCGTCGGCGGCATGACCCGCATGCCGGCCGTGGTCGAGGCCGTCAAGAAGATGTTCGACGGCAAGGAGCCGCACAAGGGCGTCAACCCCGACGAGGTGGTGGCGGTCGGCGCGGCGATCCAGGCCGGCGTACTGGGCGGCGAGGTCAAGGACGTCCTGCTGCTCGACGTGACGCCGCTCTCGCTGGGCATCGAGACCATGGGCGGCGTGGCGACGAAGATGATCAACCGCAACACGACCATCCCGACGTCGCACACCCAGATCTTCTCGACCGCGTCGGACAACCAGCCATCGGTCGACATCGTCGTGCTCCAGGGCGAGCGCGAGATGGCAGCCGACAACAAGAAGCTGGCGACCTTCCGTCTCGATGGCATTCCGCCGGCTCCCCGTGGCGTGCCGCAGATCGAGGTCACCTTTGACATCGATGCCAACGGCATCCTCAACGTGGCCGCCAAGGACAAGGCGACGAACAAGGAGCAGAAGGTGACGATCACCGCCTCCTCGATGCTCGCCAAGGACGACGTCGACCGCATGGTGCGCGAGGCAGCCGAGCACGCCGAGGAGGACCGCGCGCGTCGTGCGGCAACCGAGTCGCGCAACGAGGCCGACGCGCTCGTCTACCAGGGCGAGCGGCTGCTCAAGGACCTCGACGACAAGCTGTCGGACGAGGAGAAGGCGGAGGTCAACACGCGCATGGACGCCGTTCGCGAGGCGCTCAAGGGCGAGGACACCGGCGTCATCGACTCGACCAAGTCGCAGCTTGCCGAGGTGCTCCAGCGCATCGGCACCAAGGCCTACGAGCCATCGCCGGAGGGTGGCGACGATGGCAATGGCGCCGGTCCGTCCGGCGACCAGGAAGCGCCCACCGAGGACGAGGGGGAGACGATCGAGGGCGAGTACAAGGAGGTCTGACGCGCGTCACTCCTCCGGGTCAGCGTAGGACGGGGCCGGGCCGCGAGGTCCGGCCTCTCCGTATCCCGGGGGCTCAGCTCGTCGGTTGGGGCTGCGTGCACATCGGGCAACGGCGCGCGACGAATGGGATCTCCGACGCGCACTCGGTGCAGGTCTTCGTGGTCGGCGTCTCTTCTCCGCCCCGCTGCCGGCGCTCCTCGAGCGCGTTGAGCGGCGCGATGACGAAGAAGTAGATGGCTGCGGCGATGAGCAGGAACGCGAGCAACGCATTCAGGAAGAGGCCGTAGTTCACGGTCGCCTCTCCCACGCTGAAGGAAAGCTCGGCGAAGTTGGGAAGGCCGAACACGCCGAGCAACGGCGTCAGGATGTCGGTGACGAACGACGTGATGACGGCGCCGAACGCCGTGCCGATGACGACCGCCACGGCGAGGTCGACGACGTTGCCGCGCATGATGAACTCGCGAAAGCCGCTGAACATGGGTCCTCCTCCGATGCGTCTCGAGGGGCACGGTGTCGTGCGCGAGTATAGGCACCGCTAGACTCGGATCCGATGCGTCTTGCGACCTGGAACGTCAACTCCCTGAAGGCCCGCCTGGACCGTGTCCTGGCGTGGACGGAGCGCCACGAACCCGACGTGCTCTGCCTCCAGGAGACGAAGCTGAGCGATGCCCAGGCGCCGCTGATGGACTTTCGCTCCCTCGGCTACGACCTCGTCCATCACGGCCCGGGCCGATGGAACGGCGTCGCCATCGCGTCGCGCATCGGCATCGCCGATGTCGTGGCCGGCCTGCCGGTCCGCGACGACTGGACCGATGATGGCGGCCGCTTCCTGGCCGCCACGTGCGGACCCATCCGCGTGGCCTCGATCTACGTGCCGAACGGCCGCGTCGTCGACTCCGAGTTCTACCTCGAGAAGCTCGAGTGGCTGGCCAGGCTATCGGTCTGGCTCGACGACAACGACCCGGCGACGGAGCTCGCGATCTGCGGCGATTACAACGTCGCGCCGGAGGACATCGACGTCTGGGATCCGCAGGCGGCGCACGGCGGGACGCACGTTTCGCCGCGCGAGCGCGCGGCGGTCGCGAAGCTTCGCGAGTGGGGGATGGTCGACATCGTCCGCCAGTTTCACCCCGAACCGGGCTTCTTCAGCTGGTGGGACTACCGTGCCGGGCACTTCCACAAGAACTTCGGCATGCGCATCGACCACGTGTACGTCACGCCGCCGCTGGCCGCCCGGGCCGTCGGGGCGGAGCGGGATCGCGAGGCGCGCAAGCCGTCCACCTACCCCGGCATCCCGTCGGACCATGCCCCGCTGATCGTCGACTTCGACTTCGACCGATGACCGCGAGCATCACGCCGTACCTCGTCATCGATGGCGCGGCCGACGCCATCGACTGGTACCGGCGTGTGCTGGGTGCCGAGGAGATTTCGCGCATGACCGGTGGGGCGGGCCGCATCGCACATGCCGAGATCCGCATCGGCGGCTCGCCGCTCTTCATCGGCGACGAGCACGTCCACTACGAGGACATCCACGCTCCGCCCCGCATCGGTGGCACGCCGGTCTACCTGGACCTCGAGACCGATGACGTGGCCGGGATCTTCGAACGGGCCATCGCGGCGGGCGCGACGGCGATTCGTCGGCCGACCGATCCGTCCATGCCGATCCAGAGCGCGAAGTTCCGCGACCCCTTCGGCCACGTCTGGCTGCTGACGCGGTCAGGCGGCCCTACGGCGTAGGGCGGCAGCGACATCGCGGCCGGGCCGCGTGCGCGGCCACGTCACCTTCGTCGCTCCCACGAAGCATCGGTAGGCCTCGACGGCATCGCGCAGCGCCGGCATGAAGCGTGGCTCCTCCATCGGCGAGAAGTCGGGCTCGAACCAGATCCCGAGGATCGCGAGCGTCTTCGACTTGCGGTCGAGTCGCGGCTCGATGCGGCCGACGAAGCGATCGCCGTAGAGCATCGGCAGGACGTAGTAGCCCCACCGCCGCTTCGGCTCCGGCACGTAGACCTCCCAGAGGTAGTCGAATCCCCAGAGCTCGCGGAGCATTCGCCGATCCCAGACCAACGGATCGAGCGGCGCGAGGAAGCTGATGGCCGGAGACGGCAGCGAGCCGGGATCGGCCGTGTGCTCGAGGATCGGCTCCTCCTCGGCGATGATGTAGCGCGTGTATTTGAGCCCTTCGACATCGACCGGAGTCAGCCGCCCCTCCGCGACGAGCCGGTCGGTGCGTCGCTTGCGCTCGGCGGTCGATCCGGCGCTGTACATGACCTCGGCCTGGGTCCCGACCGGCGTGGTCAGGCCGACGGCTCGGAATCGGCTGAGAAGGCGGTGCGTCATGGCGTCCTCCTCCGACTCCGAGAGCGCCAGGAGGTCCCGGGGCACGAGCCGCTCGATGAGGTCGTAGTAGCGTCGGTTGCCATCGCGTCGCGAGATGCCGATGCGCCCGGTGACGAACAATGCTTCCATGACCGCCCGGCTGGCGCGGGTCGGTGCCCACCACCAATCGACGGCGTGCGCATGCTCGCTGAAGGCCGCGGTCGAGAGGGGCGCATCGCTCCTGAGGCGGCGGAGGATGGCCTGGGCCACATCGGCCTGCTCCTTCAGGATCCCGTTGTCGACCTCCGGTGCGTTGCGCTGCCAGCTGATGCGGTAGTGCGGCAGCTCGTGCATCGGCACCATGTTGAGGCTCTTGTTGTAGAGCTCGATCAAGCGCCGATCCGGCCCATACAGCCACTGTTCGCACCACTCGCGCCGGTAGTTCTGAATGCGCGCGTGGAGCACGAGGTCGTGGTTGCGGGCGCCCGGCACTTCGAGCGGGTCGAACTGGAGGAGGCCGAGCCGTTCGACGGCCGCCAGTACCGACTCCGGCTCGGCCGGCAGCGAGCGTGGCGGCGCGAGCAGGTGCCGCGACACCAGGAAGCGGCGCGCGTGGTCGCCGGAGATCTGGACGGTTGCCATGTGCGGCCGATGCTAGCCGCTGATCCTGACAGAGAGTGGCAGCATTTCGGGCGACGCCGGCCATCGTGTCCAAGAGTCTTGACCTGTGGACAGACCGGGGCAGTTGTCCACCACGCTGGCACTCGTAACGTTCGAGTGCCAATTGGTATGATGCCGCCGCCATGGCGGTCAAACGCGACTACTACGACGTGCTCGGCGTGCCGCGCGACGCGGACGAGGCCGAGATCAAGCGTGCCTTCCGTCGCCTCGCCCAGCGCCACCACCCCGACGTCGACAAGGGCGACGGCGCCGAGGAGCGCTTCAAGGAGCTGAACGAGGCGTACCGGGTGCTGTCCGATCGCCAGCGCCGCAGTGCGTACGACATGTTCGGCCACGCCGGTGTCGAGGGTGCTGCGGCCGGGGGCTTCGAGGGCTTTGGCGGCGGCTTCGGGCCGTTCGGTGACATCTTCGACGCGTTCTTCGGCGGCGCACCGGCCGGCAGCCGGCGCCGTCAGCGCGTCGTGGCCGGGGCCGACCTGCGCTACGACCTGACGATCGACTTCGCGGAGGCGGTCTTCGGGGTCACCAAGGAGATCCACTTCCCGACGCTCGTGACGTGTCCGCGCTGCGAGGGCGCCGGTGGCGAGCCGGGCACCGAGCCGGAGACGTGTCCCGAGTGCAACGGCACGGGCGAGCAGCGGCGCGTGGCGCAGACGATCCTGGGCCAGATGGTGAACATCGTGGCGTGCCCGCGCTGCCGCGGCGAGGGCCGGATCATCGCGACGCCGTGCACCGAGTGCGGCGGCGATGGCCGCGTGCGCGAGGAACGCACCCTCCAGGTGAGCATCCCGGCCGGGATCGACGACGGTCAGCGCATCGCGCTCGAGGGCGAGGGCGAGTCCGGACCGCGCGGCGGCCCGAACGGCGATCTGTACGTGGCGGTGAAGGTGCGCGCGCATCCGCAGCTCATGCGCCGCGGCACGGAGCTCTATCACGAGCTGCCGATCACCTTCCCCCAGGCCGCGCTCGGCGCGACCGTCACCGTGCCAACGGTCGAGGGAAGCGAGGAGATCGAGATCCCGGGCGGTGTCCAGGCGGGCCACGAGGTCCGCCTGCGCGGCAAGGGCGTGCCTCGCCTGCGCGGCGCGGGTCGCGGCGACCTCCACGTCATCGTGAACGTCGTGGTGCCGTCGAAGCTGTCGAAGCGCGAGCGTGAGCTGCTCACCGAGCT
Source organism: Candidatus Limnocylindria bacterium (assembly GCA_036380955.1). Lineage (GTDB taxonomy): Bacteria > Chloroflexota > Limnocylindria > QHBO01 > QHBO01 > JACDBZ01. The sequence continues at coordinate 19,650 of DASVDT010000170.1, forward strand.
CAACGAGATCAGCGAGCCGGCGTCCCTGCCGAAGAGCGGCACCTCGGTGTTCGATCGCCTGCGCGACCTTTTCACCTAGCTCGCCGATGCGCTGGCTGGAGCTGAGCGTCGAGGCCGATGTGGAGGCCGTCGAGGCCGTCTCCGAGATCCTCGGCCGGCATGCGGACGGCACGACGGTCCAGCCCACACGCCTCATTCACGATCCCGACGACGAGCTCGCCGCTCGCGCCGATCCGACCGCCCCGTTCGTCGTGACGGCGCACGTCGCGTCCGCGGGCGACAGTCGCGGCCTTATCGACGAGACGGAGCGGGCGCTCTGGCACCTGCAGGCATTCGGCCTTCGGCCGGTCGGCGGGCTCCGAGTGCGCGAGGTCGACGACGCCGACTGGACCGATGCCTGGCGGGAGCACTACGTCCCGCAGCGCATCGGTCGCATCCTCGTCGTGCCGTCGTGGAACGTCGTCGAGGCGCGCGACGACGAGGTGAGCATCGTGCTCGATCCGGGCATGGCGTTCGGCACCGGGCTGCATCCCACGACGCGCGGCTGCCTCGAGCTGCTCCAAGAGCTGGAGCCGATGCCGCAGCGCGGGCTCGACGTCGGCTGCGGGTCGGGGATCCTGTCTGTGGCCGCGCTGCGGCTCGGCGCCGAGAACGTCGTCGCGGTCGACATCGATGCCCTTGCCGTGGATGCGACGCGCGCGAACGCCGAGCGCAACGGCCTCGCCGAGCGCATCGAGACGCGTGCCGGCACGCTCGATCCGGTCGCGGAGGAGCGATTCCCGCTCGTGATGGCAAACCTCGTGGCGGCGGTGCTGATCGAGCTTGCCCCGCGGCTCGCCGCGCATCTGGCGCCCGGCGGGACGCTGCTGGCCAGCGGGATCATCGAGCCGCGCGCTGACGAGGTGATCGGGGCGATGGAGGCCGTCGGCTTGCACGTCGTCCGGCGCCGAGACGACGGCGATTGGGTGAGTGTCGCGCTGGGCAATTCCTCGTGACGCTGCACCGCTTCTTCGTCGCACCCGGCGAGATGGCGGACGAGCGCTTCCCGCTGCCCGACGCGATCGCGCGGCAGGTCCGCGCAGTCCTGCGCCTCGGGGACGGCGACCGGATCATGCTGCTGCCGGGAGATGGCAGTGCCGCCCGATGCCGCCTGGACGGTGACGACTGCGTCGTCGAGGAGCGTTCGGCCGTCGAGAGCGAACCGCGGCATCGGCTGACGGTCGTGCAGGCGCTGCTCAAGGGCGACGCCCTCGAGGAGGTCGTGCGCCAGGCGACCGAGATCGGCGTCGACCGCTTCCGCCTGGTGGTGACGGAGCGCTGTGTGGCGCGCGACGTCTCCGACCGGAAGCTTCAGCGGCTTCGCGCCATCGCGCGCGAGGCGGCGGAGCAGTCGGAGCGGGGGATCGTGCCCGGCGTCGAGCCACCCGTGCCGCTCGCCGCGTGGGTCGAACCCGGCGCGATCCTTCTCTACGAGCGCCACGACGGCGATCGGTTGTCCCAGTTGGATCCGCCGCCGAGCGTCATCATCGGTCCGGAGGGCGGCTTCACCTCGGCCGAGCTGGCCCAGGCGCAAGCGGCTGGCGCGCGGCTCGCTGGTCTGGGACCGCGGATCCTCCGTTCGCAGTCCGTGGCGGCGGCGGCCGCATCGGTCATCTTGTCGCGGACCGGCGACTTCGCCTAGGCTCCTCGGATGGACGGCCGCGACCCGGAGTGCCTCTTCTGCCGCATCGTGGCGGGGGAGATTCCGTCCGACCGCGTCCACGAGGACGACGAGGTCATCGCCTTCCGCGACATCAACCCGCAGGCGCCGACCCACCTGCTCGTCATCCCCCGCCGCCACATCGCCGACGCTCATGCGCTCAGGGCGGCTGACGGACCGATTCTGGCGCGCCTCTTCGAGGTCACGAACCGGCTTGCGGACGACGCAGGCCTGGGGAACGGCTATCGAATTGTCACGAACGTCGGTGCCGATGCCGGCCAGACGGTCTTCCACCTGCACTTCCATCTGCTCGGCGGGCGGCCGATGGGCTGGCCACCTGGCTGACTCTTCGCCAACCCGGTGAACAGATCCGGCGGGCGGCTCGCCGGCCGTCCGCCGAATTGACCCTCATCGGTCCCGCTGCTACCCTGCACCGGCTTGCGTGCCCGGCGGGTCAGCCCGCCACGTCCATATCGGCACGACTTTCGAAGCGGGAAGGAGGCGAGACGTTTGGCAGAAGTCCGCGTGGGCGAGAACGAGACGTTCGAGAGCGCGCTGCGTCGATTCAACAAGAAGATCCAGCAGTCGGGAATCCTGGCTGAGGCACGACGCCGCGAGCACTACGAGAAG
>DASVDT010000171.1:0-2442 GCA_036380955.1 Candidatus Limnocylindria bacterium
GCATGAGGGCGGTCGCCAGGGCGAGGCCGCCGATCCATCGGTTCTTCATGGCCTTCGATACGCCCGGCGTTTCATCCACCATCCTCGCGCCGCGCGCTGAGGTAGATGGCGCCGAACGGGATGCGGAGCGACCCGTCGGCGGCGCGCGGCGTGACGGCCAGCATCTCGTCGGTGAGCGCCCGATGCTGCTCCGCGGTGTAGTGGGCGGTGGCGGCGCCGCGCGATCCGATGCCGCGCCACACGCGAAAGGCATCGTCGTCGGGGAGGACGATCTCGGTCGTCGGGTCGGCGGCCACGTCAACCGCGTTCCATCCCGCGCCTCGGGCCAGCTCGGCCAGGGAGCTCGGCGTGGGATAGCGACCGCTGGTGTCGATCCCGTGGCGCTCGTAGATGTCCGCGTAGATCGCCGTGGGCGTCACGTCCGTCGGCCCGGGCACCGACAGGCTCAATCGCCCACCTGGTCGCGTGACGCGACGCCATTCGGCCAGCGCTCCACGCTCGTCCTCGGCGAACAGGAGCGCGTGGACGGCGAGCACGACGTCGAAGCTCGCGTCATCGAAGCGCAGGGCGGTGAAGTCCATCTCCTCGAAGGTGACGTCGGGGACCTCGCTGCGGGCGATCTCGAGCATGGCGGGCGCCGCGTCGATGCCGCATACCTGCCTGCCGTCGCCGCGTGCCAGGGCGGCAGCATTGCCGGTCCCGGTGCCGATGTCGAGGACGCATTCCCCCGGACCCAGCCGCGCGCGCCGGACAACTTCAGCGGCCACCCGGCGCAGTGAGGGCGCCATGGTCCGCGCGTAGCCGGACGCGACGCTGTCGAAGTGTCGGGCGCCGCTCGCCACCGTCGCGGAATCAGGCGCGGTGGCGCCGCGCGAACCGCTCGATGCGGTCCATTGCCTCGACGATCTCCTCGTAGGCGGTCGCGTAGCAGACCCGAACGTGACCGGCGCCGGAGGGCCCGAACGCCGTGCCCGGCACCACGCCGACGCGCTCTTCCTCCAGGAGCTTCTCCGCGAACGTCGTCTCGTCCAGGCCGGTGCACTCCGTCACGTGGGGGAAGCAGTAGAAGGCGCCCTTCGGCTCGAAGCAGGACATGCCGATGGCGTTGAAGCGGTCGGTGATGTATCGGCGACGCCGGTCGTACTCGGCGCGCATGGCCTGAAGGTGCGGCTCACCGTTCTTCATCGCCTCGATGGCGGCGAACTGCGCCGATGTCGGCGCGCACATGATCCCGTACTGGTGGACCTTCGCGATCCCGGTCATCAGGCCTTCCGGCGCCGCGACATAGCCGATGCGCCAGCCGGTCATCGCGTAGCTCTTGCTGAAGCCGCCGAGCAGGATGGTCCGCTCGCGCATGCCGGACAGCGAGCTGAAGGCCGTGTGCTCGTGGTCGCCGTAGACCAGGCGGTCGTAGATCTCATCGGTGTAGACGAGCAGGTCGTGGCGGTCGGCGACGCGGGCGATGGCTTCCAGGTCCGCGCGGTCGAGCACGGCGCCGGTCGGGTTGTTCGGATAGCCGAGGAAGATCGCCTTCGTGCGGGGCGTGACGGCGTCCTCGATCATCTCGGCGGTGACGCGGAAGTCGGTCGCGTCAGTGGTGCTGACGGGGACCGCCACGCCGCCGGCGAGCTGGATGCACGGGGCGTAGGCGACGAAGCACGGCTCGTGGTAGATCACCTCGTCGCCGTCGTTGATCGTGGCGCGCAGGGAGGCGTCCACGCCCTCCGACGCGCCAACCGTGATGATCAGCTCCGTGCGCGGGTCGTACTCGACCCCGTATCGATCGCGCAGGTTCGCCGCGATCAGCTCGCGCAGCTCCATCATCCCGCCGTTGGCGGTGTAGTGCGTCTCCCCCGCTTCGAGGCTCTCGATCGCGGCCCGGGTGATCGGCTCGGGCGTGGTGAAGTCCGGCTCGCCGATGGTGAGGCTGATGACGTCCTTCATCTCGGCCAGCATGTCGAAGAAGCGCCGGATGCCCGATGGCGGCATCGCGCGCACGGTGTCGTTGAGGAAGTCCTCCGTCGCTCGGCGGGTCACGGGCTGGCTGGTCATCGGCCCCAGTCTAGCGGCCGAGCGGGCTGCGGCTACGGCGTTGCGGCTGCCTCGCTGATCCGGGCGCGCATGGCCTGGAACTCGATCACGTCGATGATCCCCGCCTCGAGCAGGACCACCAGCGCGTGACCCGGGCTTTCGACCGGCAACGCGGGCGACGCGGCTGGCGGGGTTGCCGCGACGGGCTCCGGCTCCGGCTCTTGACGCCGCGGGCCGTCGGACACCAGGCGAAGGACGTGCGTCGCGTTCACGATCAGCACCGGATGCTGGGCGACCTCGGGTGGATCGCCGAGCGATCGGACCTCGACCTCGGTGAGCGGGACCATGGCGCGGGTGCCGCGGAGGATCGCATCGCTGGCATCGGCTCCGGGGCGGACATGGACCTGTCCG
>DASVDT010000172.1:0-8565 GCA_036380955.1 Candidatus Limnocylindria bacterium
GTCCGCCGACGCCCAGCCGGACCAGCCCTGCCCGCTGGAGCTCAGCGTTCCATCGGCATTGACCGGAACGCCGAAATAGGCGATCGAGCTGACGAGGTCGTAGCGGAGGTACTGGCGCAGCGAGCTCGACAGGGCCCAGTAGGGCAAGTAGCCGAAGACCTCGTGGCTGAGCCCGTTGGGCAACGAGGCGATGCCGCCGATGCCATCCTCGGCCTGGATCGATGGGCCCGGCGCGACCAGCGGCTCGGGTTCGGCACCCTGTTCGAACGAATATGGAACGCCGGCCTCGGCGGCCAACATCTCGGCGTGAATCGTCGGCTGCTCCACCACGCCGTCGGTCGCCTCCGGGGGCGCGGACGACGGGGATGCGGCCGGATCATCGGCCGACACCGGCGATGCGCCGAGCGCGAGCAGCAGGGCGAGCGAAATGGCGACGGCGCGCGGAGATGGGCGTTGCATCGGCCCGAGGCTACGTGGGTCTGGTGGAGTCCGGAATAGTACTGATGGGTTATCAGTCCAGCGCGCGATGGAGGAAGGCGGCCATCTGCTCGCGGGTCACCACGTCAAGCGGGCAGTACAGGCCGGCGGCGCAGCCATTGCTGATGCCGGCCATCGCGAGCCGGTTGATGTCCGCCTCATGGATGGAGCCAGTGTCGTCGCTGAAGTAGTTCGCCGTCGCGGCCGGCAGGGTCAGGGCACGCGCGATGAAACTCGCCATCTGGTCACGCGTGACCGGCCGGGTGGGGCAGTACAGGCCGTCGCCGCAGCCATTCGTGATTCCAGCGGCCGCGAGGCGGTTGATGTCAGCCTCGAAGATCGTGCCCGCATCGTCCGGGAAGTAGTCGGTCGTGGCCGCCGGCAGGCTCAGGGCCCGGGCGATGAAGCTGGCCATCTGATCGCGCGTCACCGTCGTCGAGGGGCAGTACTGGCCGTTGCCACAGCCGTTGGTGATGCCCTGCTCAGCGATCCAGGCGATGTCGGCGATGAACGGTGAGGACGCGATGTCGCTGAACGGCAGACGCGGGCCGCTGTCGCCGTTGGCGGGAGTTGCGTTCGGGTTGCCGGCGAAGGCGTACCAGTAGTCCGGCTCACCGAAGTGGAAGTTGCTGATGGTCGTCTGCTGCACCCAGTACTCGGCGCCGCCGACGTCGGGATGTGCGGCGGCGGTCAGCGTCGAAGGTGAGTAGCCGCGACCCTGGCGGAAGATGTCACCGAGGGTCGAGGTCGGTTGGGAGAGGACGCGACCAACGATATCGTCGGCGTCGCCATACGCGGTCGCGAAGAACGTCCCGCCCAGGGCGAGGATCGGGTACGAATAGTTGCGCACGCGGGCCTGCGCTTCGGCAAGCGTGGTGACCGGCGTGGTCTGGACGTAGCGCTCGCCAAAGCCGGGCGCGTAGTGGGCCTGGGCATAAACCATGGTGAAGCCGGGCGCCGGCGTGATCGGTCCGCCGCTGCAGTAGGTTCGCTGGGCAGCGCCGTCGCCGGAGCCGAGCGTTCCGAGCAGCGCCTTCTCGCCGCAGTACACGAGCGTGCCCGCCGACCAGCTGTCGGCGTCGCCGTTCGTCGTGGCCGTGTTCAGACCCCAGCCATTGGCCCGATCGGTGAGCTCGTTCCAGCCCGAGTACGGGTTCGGGCTGCCGCTGCCATGGCCGAAGTAGACGATCACGTTGGCGCCATTCACCGCGGCCTTGACATTGGCCCACGTCGCGTTCGGCGAGTACACCTTGACCACGGTCGCGCCCGCGGCCGATGCGACCGAGGCGACCTCGTCCGCCCAGGTGCGGTACTGGCTGGTCAGCGTGTTCACCGGCCCGACGATGATCGCCACCTTCGGCCCGGCGGCCCGTGCGGGCGACGCGAGCGGCGCGACGGTGATGAAGGTGGCGCCGATGAAGGCAAGGACAAGGGACAGGGCACGGCCACGAACGAGCAATGGAACCTCGAGGAGATGGGAATCTGCGTCAACCTACGGCCCCGTGCCCGGGTCGCCTATGACGCGAAAGTCCGCTCGCTCGCCCGGACCGAAGGTGGGTCAGCCCTGGCTGAAGTCCAGCACCACGAGGAGGCGCTCGGCCGACCCGACGTCGAAGGCTGGGCGCACGAACGCGGTCCGGGTCAGGGCATTCGGGTCATCCTCCACCGCCTGGACCGTTCCGATCAGGAGGCCGCCGGGATAGCGGCTGGCGCCTCCGTCGAACGTGAGCCCGGCGCTGAGGATGGTGTCGCCGATCTCGATCGCCTCGGTGACCGGCACGTTGGTCATCACCAGCTGGCCGCCGGGCTGGCCGCTCACCTCGCCGAGCGCGCGACTGGCCTGGTCCAGGCCGATGACCGTCGAGCGCGTGTCGACGACGAAGCGCACCCGCGAAGTGTCCTCGGTGACACTGACGACCGTCCCGGCCAGGGCACCGGCGCCGTCGGCATTGGCAACGACCGCCATGCCCTCGCGGACGCCATCCGACGTTCCGGCATCGATCCCCGCCTCCCACGCGAAGTTCGACGGATCGCGGCTGATCACGCGGACGGGCAACAGCTCCATGTCGAGCGCATCGGTGATCCCGAGCAGCTGACGCAGCTCATCGTTCTCGCGAGCGGCCTCGGTCAGCTCGGCGATGCGCTGCTGAGCCCCCGCCAGCGCGGTGCGCAGCTCGGCGTTCTCGGTCCGCAGCCGATCGATGGCGCCGACGGCTCCGAACACGCCGGCGACGCCCTCCCCGACCCCACTGATCGCCTGACGCACGGGGTCGAGGACGCGTGTCGTGACCCGCTGCAGCGTCATGGCCGGCTCGGTGGAGCTCGCCAGCAGCATGAGCAGGCTGGCAATCGTGAAGGCGGCCAGCCAGAGGCCGCTGCGACTGCGCCGATGCGGGCTCGATTGCCCGTACATGCTCAGCGCGGCGCGCGCGGGTACTGCTCGCTGACGAGGACGCGCTCGAGCTGATCGAGGTCCTCGAGCACGCGACCGGTGCCGCGGACCACGCAGGTCAACGGATCGTCGGCGATGTGCACGGGCATCTGGGTCGCCTCGGCCACCCGACGGTCGAGGCCGCCCAGCAGTGCCCCGCCGCCGGCGAGCACGATGCCCTGGTCCATGATGTCGGCCACGAGCTCCGGAGGCGTCTCCTCGATCGTCTCCTTGATCGCCTCGACGATCTGCGCGATCGACGGCTCGAGCGCCTCGCGGATCTGGTCGCCGCCCACCTCGACGGACCTCGGCAGGCCCGTGAGCAGGTCGCGGCCGCGGAAGGTGACCGTACGCTCATCGGCCTTGTCGTCGGGGTAGGCCGAGCCGACCGCGATCTTGATCTCCTCGGCGGTCCGCTCGCCCATGAGCAGGTTGTACTCGCGACGGGCGAAGCTGACGATGTCGGTGTCCATCTCGTCGCCGCCGATGCGCACCGAGCGACTGACCACGATCCCGCCCAGGCTGATGACCGCCACCTCAGTGGTGCCGCCGCCGATGTCGACGATGAGCGAGCCCGACGGCTCCGAGACCGGCAGCCCGGCACCGATGGCCGCCGCCATCGGCTCCTCGATCAGGCGCGCCCAGCGGGCGCCGGCGTTGATGGTCGCGTCGCGGACGGCACGCTTCTCGACCTCGGTGACGCCCGACGGGATGCCGACCAGTACGCGAGGGCGCGGGATGCGGGCGTAGCGGTCATGCACCTTGTTGATGAAGTAGCGAATCATCTGCTCCGTCACGTCGAAGTCGCTGATGACCCCGTCGCGCAGCGGCCGAATGGCGACGATGTTCGCCGGCGTGCGGCCGACCATGCGCTTCGCCTCGGCGCCGATGGCCAGCACGCGCTTGGAGCGCGTGTCCATGGCGACCACGCTGGGCTCGCTGATGACAATGCCCCGGTTTCGGACCGTGACGAGCGTGTTGGCCGTGCCGAGGTCGATCCCGACGTCGTGGCTCAGGAGGCCGAGGAGGCCGTCGAAGAGTCCCAAGGTCCCTCTCGTGATGCGCTTTCGCCGGCCCGGGCACGTCAGGACGGACGCTGTGATGAACCGATGCGGTGCTCGGATGCACCTGGACGCGGCGCTACCCTACCACGCGGTCTGTGGCCGGCCAGCAGGACCTTTCGCGGCGAAACGTACACGCTCGAAGATCCCGATCTGCCACGCGGTCGGCGCCCGCTCGCACGCATCTTGCCGCTGGGCGCGTATGGTCTCCAGCATGACGAACGCGTCCGCGCCCCCCGCGCAGGAGATCGCCCGCATCGCGCGCGGTGAGCACCACGACCCGCACGCCGTTCTCGGCACCCACCATGCCGTCGGCGGCACGGTGGTGCGTGCCTTCCATCCCGATGCCACGACGGCCGAGCTGGTTGCTCCGAATGGCGGCACCGCGCCGATGGAGCCCCTGGGGGACGGGCTGTGGTCCGGCTTCATCCCCGACCTCGCGCCGGGGCAGTTCGCCTACCGGCTGCGCTTCACCTTCCCCGATGGCAACACCTGGGAGCGCGACGACCCGTATCGCTTCGGCCCGACCATCGGCGAGGTCGACCTGCATCTGATTGCCGAGGGCACGCACGAGAAGCTGTACGACGTGCTCGGCGCCCACCCACGCACGCACCAGGGCGTGGCCGGGGTGAGCTTTGCGGTGTGGGCGCCCAATGCGCGCAGCGTTCGGATCGCCGGCGACTTCGACCGATGGGATGGCCGGCTCATGCCTATGCGCTCGATGGGCGCATCCGGCGTGTGGGAGCTCTTCGTGCCGGGCATCGGCGCCGGCGAGCTGTACAAGTTCGAGATCCTTGGCGCCGACGGCAAGCTGCGGCTGAAGGCCGACCCGCTCGCCTTCAGCATGCAGGTCCGCCCGGAGACGGCGTCGCGCATCTGGGACCCATCGGTCTATCCATGGACGGATGACGCCTGGATGCGCGAGCGCGCGGGGCGGGATCCGTACCGGTCACCGATGGCGGCCTACGAGGTGCACCTGGGGTCGTGGATGCACAACCCCGACGGCTCGTGGCTCGGCTACCGCCAGGCGGCGGACGAACTGGTCGAGCACTGCCATCGCTTCGGCTTCACCCACGTCGAGCTGCTGCCCGTGGCCGAGCACCCCTTCGACGGCTCGTGGGGCTACCAGGTCACCGGCTACTACGCGCCGACCGCGCGGTTCGGCAATCCCGACGACTTCGCCGCCATGGTGGAGACGCTGCACAACGGCGGCATCGGGGTGATCGTCGACTGGGTGCCGGCCCACTTCCCGACCGACGACTTCGCGCTGCGCCGCTTCGATGGCACGCCGCTGTACGAGCACGCCGATCCGATGCGCGGCGAGCATCCCGACTGGGGGACGCTCATCTTCGACTTCGGGCGGCCGGAGGTTCGCAACTTCCTCGTGGCCAACGCGCTGTTCTGGTGCGAGCGCTACCACATCGACGGGCTGCGGGTCGATGCGGTCGCCTCGATGCTCTACCTCGACTACTCGCGCAAGGCGGGCCAGTGGACCCCGAACGTCCACGGGGGACGCGAGAACCTGGAGGCCGTCGCCTTCCTGCGCGAGATGAACGAGCGGGTCTACGGCCGCTTCCCCGGCGTCGTGACCATCGCCGAGGAGTCGACCGCGTTCCCGGGCATCACCAGGCCGACGTACCTGGGCGGCATCGGCTTCGGCTTCAAGTGGGACATGGGCTGGATGCACGACACGCTCAAGTACTTCGCCGAGGACCCGGTGCATCGGCGCTACCACCACGACAAGCTGACCTTCCGCGGCCTGTACGCCGGCACCGAGCAGTTCGTCCTGCCGCTCTCGCACGACGAGGTCGTCCACGGCAAGGGCTCGCTGCTGCGCAAGATGCCCGGTGACGACTGGCAGCGCTTCGCGAACCTTCGCGCGCTGCTGGTCGACATGTGGGGGCAGCCGGGCAAGAAGCTGCTGTTCATGGGCGCCGAGCTGGCGATGTGGGACGAGTGGGACCACGACAGGCCGCTGCCGTGGGAGCTGCTGAACGCGCCGATGCACGGTGGAGTGGCTCGCTTCGTCGAGGACCTGGGGCGCGTCTACGCGGCGACGCCGGCCCTCTGGGCGGCCGACCACGACACGGAGGGATTCGCCTGGATCGACGCGTCCGACGTCGAGGCATCGGTGTACTCCTGGATCCGCCGGGCCGGTGAGTCGCTCGCGGTGGTGGTGCTGAACCTGACGCCGGTGCCGCGTCACGAGTACCGCCTCGGCCTGCCACGCACGGGACGCTGGGTGGAGGCCATCAACTCCGACTCCGAGCACTACGGCGGCTCGAACGTCGGCAACTACGGCGGCGTGGAGGCGATCGAGGAGTCCTGGCACGGGCAGCCGGCCTCGGCGACGTTGAGCCTGCCGCCGCTCTCAGGGCTGATCCTCGTTCCCGGCTGACCGCTGCACCGATGGATCGGACAACACCGATATGTCGGACAAACCTTGCCCGGCGCGGTCATCAGGCTCGATGCGTCCGACATGTCGGTGCACGTTGAGCGTGAGCTTTGCCTCGAGGCACGCCTCGGGCGCCGCAGGGGCCGGGTTATCGGACAGACCAAGCCAAACAGGCAGTCCAGGCGCAACGCATCCGATGAATCGGATGCGGGGGCTGAGGGCTCGTCGCTACCGGCGCAGGGCGTCAATGAGCCCCGCCACGCGCGGCTCGGTCGAGAGCTCCTCGATCGGCAACGGCAGCGCCAGTGACCAATTGGCCCGCTGCGGCGCCACCGTTCCGGGGAGATTCGGCCGCTCCTCGACGCCGAGCGCATCCTCGAGCGTGGCGGCGATGAGCGCGGGCGGTGCCTGCGCCAGGCGTCGATGCAGGGCGAGGGTGACCTCCTCGGCCGAGCTGTCGGCCGCCGTGCCGGCCGCGCGCGACAGCGTTGCGCGCAGCTCCGCCATGCCGGACGCGTTGGCCTCGACGCCGGCGTCGCGCTGATCCGCCAGATCGGCGCCGCTCCAGATGCCGGCGATGGTCGGCAGGTCGTGGGTCGTCACCCCGGCGAACGACTGGCGTGGGTACCGCTCCGGGGGCTCGCGCTCGAACAGCGCGAGGCGCGTCGAGAGGAGGCGTCGCCGGCGGAGCTCGCGACGGACGCCCCCGGGCACCGTGCCGAGGTCCTCGCCGACGATGACCGCCCCAGCGCGGTGTGATTCGAGCGCCACGATCTCGAGCAGCTCGTCCGTGTGCGCGCGCACATAGGCGCCGCGCGATGGATCGGCGCCACGCGGCATCCACCACAGGCGAAAGAGGCCGAGCACGTGGTCGATCCGCAGCCCGCCGGCGTGACGCAGCTGCGCCCGGATCGTGTCGATGAACGGCCGGTAGCGTGCCGCGCGCAGCCGCGCCGGGACGAAGGGCGGCAGTCCCCAATCCTGGCCGGAGGTGTTGAAGCGGTCCGGCGGCGCCCCCACCGACGCGTCGAGCGCCAGCTGCTCCTGCCAATCCCACGCATCGAAGCCGCCGGGGTCGACGCCCACCGGCATGTCGGCGATCCGCCGGATGGCGCGGGAGGCATCGGCCAGCTGGCGGTCGAAGCACCACTGGATCCAGGCGTGGAAGCCAACGCGGTCGCGATCGGCATCGGCCACCCGGGCCACCGCGGCGCCCTCCGGCCGTCGCAGCGCCTCCGGCCATCGCTGCCAGCCCGGACCGTGGCGCTCGGTGAGGACCGCGAAGGTCGCCCAGTGTTCGAGCGACTCGCCCTGCGCGGCACGCCAGACCTCGAACTCGCGCCGGTCGGCCTCGAGACGCCAGACGGCCGCCAGCGCGGCGAGCTTGCGCCGCGCGATCTCGTGTCGGTGGATGAGGCGCTCGGCGTTGAGCGCGCGACCCTCTGCCTGGACGTGCGCCAAGCCCTCGCCGAGGCGGTCCGCGCCGGGCACCGAGGCGACGGCGATGTGCAGCGGATTGCCCCAACGGCGCGTGCTCGGGTAGTACGGGCTCGGCTCGGGATCCGGGCCGGGGTTGGGCGCCCCAAGCGGGCTGACCGCCAGGAACCCTGCGCCGATATCGGCCGACCAGCGCCCGAGCTCCTGGAGATCGGCCAGGTCGCCGATGCCCCAGCTGCGCCGGGAGCGCGTGGCGGCCAGTTGGATCGCCCAGCCCCACTCGCGCAGGCCGTCGGGCAGGTGGCAGCGGCCCGGGCCGGTGATGAGCAGGCGCTCCGCGCCGTCGTCGGCGACGAGCGAGTGATACCCGAATGGGGCGTCCGGCGGCATGGCGGCGGCGTGGCCCAGCTGCGTCCCGTCCTCCAGGGTCAGCTCGCCGCGTGCCGGAAGCATCCCGCCGGGCGGGACGACGGCAACCGCCTCCGGTTCATCCCGCGCGTCGCCCATGGTGGCCTCGACTGCCCGACGGACATCGGCGTCGATCGTGCGGCGCTTACCGAAGGCATCGGTGTAGGTCTCCTCGACCCCCGAAAGACTCACGCCAGAGCGGTCAGACGCCGGGCACCCGGCGCGCCCGCGGCAGACGGCGGAGGCAGACCACCGAGCGCTCGGCGACGCGGTAGATCGCCCCACCGTCGAACTCGCCGTGTGCCCCGGTGAACGAGGGGTGGACCGTGTCGAACACCACCTCCCAGCGCTTGCTG
>DASVDT010000173.1:0-3484 GCA_036380955.1 Candidatus Limnocylindria bacterium
TACGGCATGGTCGGCTGGCTCACCGTGGGGGACTGATCCGCCCGTATGCTCGCGCTCGCGCTTACGACTTCCTAGACGGCGGCTTCCGGGGCACCCAGCAGGACCGGCAGGATGCTGCCGAAGAAGTAGCCCGCCACGCCGGCGACCGCGCCAATCAGCAGGATCTCGAGGCCGGACGACCACCACGACCGATGCGTCCATCGGCTCTTGACGACGCCGACGCTGAAGAGCACGGCCAGCGTCGCGATGACGGAGGCGATCACTGCGGCTTCGCCGGTGACGAAGAGATGCGGGACGATGGGCGGAAGGGAGCCAAGCCCGAAGGCGGCGCCCATGATCAGCGCGCCCTGCAACGGCGAGCCGCCGCCCTCCTCCACGGCCAGCCCGAGCTCTTTCTCGACCATCGTCCTGAGCAGCACGTCCGGATGCTCGGCCATCATCCGCGCGACATCCCTCGCCTGGTCGTGTGGCAGCCCCTCCTGCTCGAACAGGTAGGCGACCTCGGCCTCGGCCTCGCCCGGACGCTGGTGAACCTCCTCGCGCTCCTCGACGATCTGCGCATCGAAGATCTCGCGCTGGCTCTTGCTGCCGATGTACTCCCCGGCGGCCATGCTGAAGATGCCAGCCAGCGCCGAGGCAATGCCCGCGACCAGCACCACGTACCGATCGTCCGACGCGCCTGCCACCGTGCTGACGACCGCGAGCGTGCTGACCAGGCCGTCCTGCGCCCCGAAGATCACCTCGCGGATCTCGCCGAGCAGGCTTGCCTTGCGGCGCTCATCGGTGAGGTGGGCCTCGAGGAACGCGTGGTCGAACTCGTCCGGGCCCATCGTGGCGCGCGCGTCCTCGTTCGCCAGGAGCTCGGCGGTGCGCTCGTCCATGAACCGATGCTAGCCGAGCGTCGTATCCGCTGTGAGGGAACGTTCCGTGGCGCCGGAGCGTCCGGGACGCCACATCGCTCGGGAGGGAAGCCCCAGATGCGCCTACATCAGCGGAGCCGGAGGTCCATCGGCCTCCTCGCAGTCCTGTTCACGATCGCCCTGGTCCTTGCGGCATGTGGCTCGCAAGCCGGTTCGAGCATCTTCTCCAACGTCGGCGATGAGCTCGTCGATGCGCCGGCCGCCGGCGGCGACGGCGACGTCCAGGTCCCGGCCGCGTCAGGTGCGCCCGAGGAGCCGACCGAGGGCGGCGGTCCGGCATCCGCGCCGGGCGATGCGGCGCCGATCGAGCAGCGCATCATCAAGACGGGCCAGGTCACGCTCGAGGTGGACAACGTCGCCTCGACCCTGGGCGAAGTCCGCAGCCTGGCCGATGCGCTCGGCGGCTATGTCGGTGGCTCGCAGGCCGGCACGCTCGAGGAGAGCGCCACGCTCACGCTGCGCGTCCCGGCCGCGCGCTTCGAGGAGCTGCTCGGTCGGCTCCACGAGCTCGAGTCGGTGAAGGTCATGGGCGAGTCGACGACCGAGCAGGACGTGACGCGCGAGATCGTCGACCTCGATGCGCGCATCCGGAATCTCGAGGCCTCGGAGGCGTCGTATCGCGCGCTGCTCGAGCGCGCCGAGCGAATCGAGGACATCCTCAGCGTGCAGTCGCGCCTCGACGAGGTGCGGGGCCAGATCGAGCAGCTCCGTGGGCAGCTCCAGACCATCGAGGGCCAGGCGGACCTGTCGACGCTGACGGTGACGCTGATCCCGCGCGGCGAGCCGGTCCAGGCGGTGCAGGCCACCTGGGACCCGGGCGCGCAGCTCGAGAGCGCTGTCGCGGCGCTGGTCGGGTTCGGCCAGGGCGTGCTCGACGCGCTGATCTGGTTCGTCATCGTCTGGATCCCGATCCTCCTGCTGCTCGCCGTCATCGGCCTCGTCGTCTGGCGGGTGGCGCTCGAGGTGCGTCGCCGCTGGGCCATCGCGCCGGAGCCGCCAGGGACCGAGCCGATGCGCTAGACTCGCCGCGGAATCCTTTAAGGCCGGCACCGTGATGCCGGGAAGGAGATCGATGCAGATCGCCGCGCACGAGATCGAGACACCTACGACGCCCGCCGCTGGACCGCGGCTGGCGTCGTTTTCACGTCCGGGCCTCCTGGCGCTGGCCGACGGGATGGTGCTCACCGGAGCCATCAGCGGCGGATCGACGGCCGCGGAGGGGGAGCTCGTCTTCACCACCGCCTCCACCGGATGGGGGGAGATCCTGACCGATCCGTCGTACGCCGGACAGATCGTCGTGCTGACGCACCCGATGGCCGGCAACTACCGCATCCAGCGCGACGAGCTGGAATCCTCGCGGGTCCACGCTCGCGGCCTCGTGGTCAGCCGGCTGATCGAGCCGCCGCCAGGTCCCGGTGCATCGCTGACGGAACTGCTGATCGAGGGCGGCATCCCGGTCCTTGCGGGTGTCGACACTCGTGCCCTGACGCTCGCCCTGCGCAATGGTGCGGCGCGCCGCGCGGTCATCACCCCGGCCGCCGGTGACGACGATGCCGCGATCTCACGGGCGCGCGCGAGCACGCCGTGGGATGCGGTCGACCACGTGGCAACGGTCGCGACACGGGAGCCCTTCACGGTCCCACCCGACGGTACGCGCACCGCGCGCGCGGCCCTCGTCGACTACGGGGTCAAGCGCTCGCTCCTGGCCGCGCTCGCCGCGCGCGGCATCGAGGTCACGGCGCTGCCACCCTCGGCCTCGGCCGCCGATGTCCGTGCGCTGGCGCCCGACCTCGTGGTGCTCTCGCCGGGGCCGGGCGATCCGTCGCGAATGGCCCGACAGATCGCAACCGTCGGCGCGCTGGCCGATGACGCGGTCGCCGGCGGGCCGCCGATCCTGGGAATCTGCCTCGGACACCAGCTCCTGGCGCTCGCCGCGGGGGGCAGCACGGGCCGGTTGGCGGTCGGCCATCACGGCGGGAACCACGCCGTGCTCGAGGTGGCGACCGGGAGGGTCGACATCGGAGCGCACAACCACGAGGTGGAGGTGGTCGACGACGCGGCGCTCGCCGCGGGCGGCTACGCGGTCAGCCATCGCGACCTGAACGACGGCACGGTCGAAGGCCTGGCTCACGTCAGCGGCAGGATCGCATCGGTCCAGTTCCATCCGGAGGGCGCGCCGGGACCAATCGATGCGGCACGCGTGTTCGACCTCGCGCTTGCCGGTGTGCTCGGATGAGCCCGCGCAGGGTCCTCGTCATCGGCTCGGGGCCGATCCTCATCGGCCAGGCCGCCGAGTTCGACTACGCCGGGGTGCAGGCCTGCCTCGCGCTGCGCGAGGAGGGCGTCGAGACGATCCTGGTCAACTCGAATCCGGCGACGGTGATGACGGATCCGGACGTCGGTGGGACGGTGATCATCGGCCCCCTGACGCTCGAGAACCTGACGCGGGTCATCGAGGAGCACCGCCCGGAGGCGCTCCTGCCGACGCTGGGTGGCCAGACGGGGCTGAACCTGGCCGTCGCGCTCGACGACGCGGGTGTCCTCGACCGCTGCGGCGTCCGGGT
>DASVDT010000174.1:0-5930 GCA_036380955.1 Candidatus Limnocylindria bacterium
TACGACGTGCGCCGCACGCTGAACCGGTCGCAGCCGGTGCCGATCGTCGATGGCCAGAAGCGCGTCGACGCCTGGGTGCCGAGGAAGAGCATGGTCGCCAACGACGTGGTGCTCGACTTCGGGCGCTATGCCGGCTGGAACATCGCCGACCTGGCTCGACACGATCCGGACTACCTTCGCTGGCTGTGCCGGCATTCGTCGGGGCTTCGATTCAGGGACGCCATCGCCCGCATCCTCCCGCGCGAGCCCGATCTCGAACGGAGGGCGAACTCCGTGGCGTGAAGCCCGTCTCCGGCATCGGCCTGCTAGGATCGGCCCGTGACGGAGCCATCCGCAGCGACCGATCCGACCGTGACCGGCGAGCTGCCCGCCGGACGCACCCCACCCCTCGACCCGATGGAGGCTGATCGCCTCTTCCGGCGGGGGGTGGCCCTCTTCAACGGCGTTCGCTACTGGCATGCGCACGAGGCGTGGGAGACCCTGTGGCGCGCGTCCCCCGATGACGAGCGTGACTTCTACCAGGGCCTCATCCAGGTGGCGGCAGGGCTCATTCACCTCCAGCGGCGCAACGTGCGCGGAGCTCGCAACAAGCTCTCGGAAGGGCTGGAGAAGCTGCGGCCGTACCAGCCGGCGTACAACGGCGTCTTTGTCAACGAGCTGATCGGCGAAGCACGACGCCTCCTGGACGACCTCGAGACCGGCCAGCTGCCATACCTCATCCCGCCGGTCATCCGCTTCACCGAGCTGGACACCGACGACTTCAGCCGATGAGTGACGAGCGCATCGAGCACGATTCGATGGGCGACGTCCGGGTGCCGGCATCGGCGCGCTGGGGAGCGCAGACGCAGCGCGCGGTCGAGAACTTCCCGATCTCCGGCCTTCGCCTCGAGCGTGCCCAGATCGAGGCGCTGGCCCGGATCAAGGGCGCGGTGGCATCGGTCAAGCGGGGGCTCGAGATGATCGAGCCCGACCTCGCCGCGGCGATCATCGCGGCCGCCGACGAGGTCGCGCGCGGAGACCATGACGGTGAGTTTCCGATCGACGTCTTCCAGACCGGATCGGGCACCAGCAGCAATATGAACATGAACGAGGTGCTTGCCAACCTCGCCGCTGACCGGCTCGGAAGGCAGGTCCACCCGAACGACGACGTCAACCATCCGATGTCGTCCAACGACATGTTTCCCGCGTCGATTCACATCGCGGCCGCGACCGGGGTGCTTCGTGACCTCGTGCCCGCCCTCGAGCACCTGGCGGGGTCGCTGGAGGCAAAGGCCGAGGAGTTCGCCGATGTCGTCAAGGCCGGCCGCACGCATCTCATGGACGCCACGCCGGTCACGCTGGGCCAGGAGTTCGGCGGGTATGCCGCACAGGTGCGAATGGGCGTCGAACGGCTGCACGCCAGCATGCCGCGCCTCGCGGAGCTGCCACTGGGCGGAACGGCGGTGGGAACCGGCATCAACTCGCCGCCAGGCTTCGGTGGCCGGGTCATCGCCGAGATCGCCTCGTCCACGGGCCTGCCCCTGACCGAGGCGCGCGACCATTTCGAGGCGCAGGGCGCGCGTGACGGGCTGGTCGAGCTCTCCGGTCAGCTCCGAACGATCGCGGTCAGCCTGACGAAGATCGCCAACGATCTGCGCTGGATGGGATCCGGCCCGCGCGCCGGGCTGGGCGAGATCAACCTGCCCGACCTTCAGCCGGGCTCGTCGATCATGCCCGGCAAGGTGAACCCCGTCCTGCCGGAGGCCACCGTCATGGTGTGCGCGCAGGTCATCGGCAACGACGCCGCCATCGCGTGGGGTGGCGCCGCCGGCAACTTCGAGCTGAACGTCATGCTGCCGATGCTCGGGCGCAACGTGCTCGAGTCGATCCGGCTGTTGTCGAATGTCACTCGCCTCCTCGCCGACCGATGCATCGACGGCATCACCGCCAACGTCGATCGGCTGCGCGAGCTCGCCGAGAGCTCACCGGCCATCGTCACGCCGCTGAACCGATACCTCGGCTACGAGGAGGCGGCCAGCATCGCCAAGCAGGCGCTCGCCGAGCGCAAGACGATCCGCCAGGTCGTCGTCGAGCGCGGCCACGTGGACGCCGGACGGCTGACAGAGGCCCAGCTCGACGAGGCGCTCGACGTCATGCGCATGACGCGCCCGTAGCGGCTGAGCTACCGGTCGGAGAGCTTGTTTCCGGCGAGCGGCAGATACGCCCAGCGCAGCTCTCCGGACTCCCCGGTGTCGGGGTTGGTCTCGAGCCACACCATCAGGTCTCCCGCGACGTGCGCGCGGTAGACGCCCTCCCCGGCGGCGACGTCGTAGCGCTCGATGAGGCGCCAGCGGCGGCCGTCCAGGTCGTACACCGGCAGCAGCGCCGTGTCGTAGCCGTAGACCGCCACGAAACGCGTGCCGGCGCTCGGATAGTTCACGTCTGGCTGCATGCCGCTCGCGATCGAGATCTCCCTCTGGGTCGCCCGATCCCAGAAGACCAGCTGACCCCAGTTGAACATGTTGAACCCGGGAGCGGTCTCTTTCCAGATGACGCCGCCGTCGACCAGGAGGGGCATCGTCGCTCGGCCGCTCGTATCGAGCTGGCGTGGCTCCGGTCTTGCGACCGTATCGGTCAGGTAGACGTGTCGCTCGTCGTGCGTCCGCTCCGCGTTGTAGGTGAGCTCGCAGTACACGAGCTCGGTGCCGCGCAGCGACGGCAGCCACAGCTCGCCGATCCCGGCGTTCCGTTCCTCGAGCACTGCCGGAGTCCAATCGGGAGCCATGGCGACGATCAGCTGCGACACTGGGCCGGCCGCTCCGCGATCGAAGGCGGTCCAGGCGACGCGGTTCTCGGACACCGACACGCTCGGGAGGAGGGCCGAGACATCCTCGTGGCCGGGATGTGAGTCGAGCAGGACCGGCTCTGCCGATGGATCGGGCAGCAGCCACAGGTTCCAGTCGCGCTGGCCGATGCCGTCCATCTCGACGAACGCGACGGTCCCGAGGTCTGCGGCGATGACGCTGATCGAGCGCTCGCGGCCGGGATTCGACCAGATGAGCTCGGGGCCGTCCGCGCCGGGGGCGTAGCGCCACAGGTCGGGGGCGTACGTCCCCGGTTCGCGGTCGGCGAAGCCCGATCCGAACCAGATCGACGCCCCGTCGCTCGCGAAGGCGGTGAGGTAGGGGGCCTGCGCGGGATCGATCGTGCCGATCGTGAGCTCCTGGCCGAGCTGGCCTTCAGGCCCGGACGGCTCCGGCATCGCGACGCTGGGGCTCGGTGTCGCCCCGAACGACGGCGACCCCGATGGCGGCTCGGCCACGCTCGGGCCGGAGCTCGAGGCTGGCTCGGACGGTGCGGGAACGGCGGCCGTGCAGGCCACCGTCCCCGCGACCAGGCAAAGGGCCAGTGCCCTCCGCCAGAGCCGCATCCTCGTCACCAGACGAGCCTCCCCGTGTGGTGGGCGATCATCCAGGCCACGCTCAGGACCGAGTTGTAGTACTTGCCGGTGCTACCACCCTCGTCCCGTGACGAGTCGGCGAAGTAGAGCCGCGAGTAACCCGAGCCCTTCGTGTAGATGCCGACCCAGCCATAGGCCGCGATCCAGTGGCCGACCGAAGGAATGGCGCGTGGCCAGCTGGCCAACCAGTACGCCGCACCGGGCTCATGCGGCTTGACCGCGATGGCCAACGGCATCGCCGAACCGCTCACGTTCGTGCGCAGGAATGAGAAGAGCTCGTCACCGGTATCGCCGTTCCCGTTGAAGTCGCCGACCGGCTGCACGACCCAGTTCCAGTTCGCCGGGCGTCGCGGGGCACCAGTTGTCGCGCGCTCGAGGCCAGCCTCCAATGCGAACGCATTGGTGCCACCGTTGGCATCGGTTCCCATCCAGCCGGCGATCACGCCCTGGGTGTACTTGTTGACGGCCGAGCCCATCGCCCAGTTGTGGTTCGAGATGACCTGGCCGACGGCCGGGCCGCAGTACGTGCCCTTGATCTGGTCGCGGGCGTAGACCGTGACGAACCCCTGCGGCACGTAGCAGCCCTGGGGCACCGGGCTTCCGACGGCATCGGCTCCTTCGCCAATGGTGACGTCGGTCGTGGCCGTCGGTGTGACGCAGTCGAGCGTCACCAGGTCGATACCTGATGCGGCAACCGACGCGAGGTACGCGTTGGCCGCGGCGACCTTCGCGTCCGCCTGTGCCTGCTCGTCTACCGTCAACGGACGCTCGGTCGGCGTCGGCGGCGGCTTGACGGGCTTGGCGGCCGCGGCTGGCGCGGCGGTGAGCGCGGACAGCAGCATCGCGACCAGCACGGCCATGACGATCCGTCTCGTGAGCATGGGGGCAGCCTCCTGTTCGACGGAGGCGAGCCGGCGATCGGTTGTCTGCCGGACATCATGCCGGAAAGTATCTTTGCGGCCGCTTATCAGCGGCTTACTGGCGGCCGGACGACGAAACGCCGGCCCGTTGCCGGGCCGGCATCCGTGTCGTGTCGTGTCGGGGTGCCACTACTTCAGCCCCGTATTCGTTGGTTTACAGGAACCCAACACGACGATTCTTCAGTTGTGCATCCATCGTGCGCCGTGGCGCCGCTCCCACCTAGGGGCGAATGTCCCGGAAGGGCCGGGAATCGGATACCCGATAGAATCGGGATGCGCCGGCGCGTTCGCCGGCCTGCGCCCGCTGCGGCCCGGCGCCGGTATCGGCCTCTAGGAGATCCCCTTCTCGTGACAGACACGTATCGGAACCTGATCGGTGGCGACTGGAAGGCCGCCGCGTCGGGCAAGACGTTCACTAGCACCAGCCCGGCCAACCACGAGGATGTCATCGGCGAGTTTCCGGCCTCCGGCCCCGCCGATGTCGACGCGGCCGTCGAAGCCGCGAAGCGCGCGTACCCCGCCTGGAGCGCCATGCCCGCCCCGAAGCGCGGCGAGATCCTCTTCCGCGTCGCGCGCCTCCTCGCCGAGCACAAGGAGGAGCTCGCGCGACTCATGACGCGCGAGATGGGCAAGGTCCTGCCGGAGGCGCGCGGCGACGTGCAGGAGGCGATCGACGTCGCCTACTACATGGCCGGCGAGGGCCGGCGCCTGTTCGGACAGACCGTGCCATCGGAGATGCCGGACAAGTTCGCCATGGCCATTCGGCGCCCGATCGGCGTGGTCGGCATCATCACGCCGTGGAACTTTCCCGTCGCCATCCCGGGCTGGAAGCTCTTCCCGGCGCTCATCTGCGGCAACACCGCCGTCATCAAGCCGGCGTCGGACACCCCCGCCTGCCTGGTTCGCTTCGTGGAGCTGCTGGTCGAGGGCGGGATCCCGGAGGGTGTCATCAACGTCGTGACCGGCTCGGGGGCCGAGGTCGGCAATGCGATCGTCGACCATCCCGACGTCAAGGTCATCAGCTTCACCGGTCACACCGACACCGGCGTCGAGATCAGCACGCGCGCAGCCAAGACCCTGAAGCGCGTCAGCCTGGAGCTGGGCGGCAAGAACCCGATCGTGATCTGGGAGGACGCCGACCTCGAGCTCGCGCTCGACAGCGTCGTCTGGTCGACGTTCGGGACCTCCGGCCAGCGCTGCACCGCCGCATCTCGCCTCATCGTGCATCGCGCGATCCACGACGACTTCGTGCATCGCCTCCAGCAGCGAGTCGCGAAGCTCGTGCTCGGGGATGGGCTCCTGGAAACGACCGATGTCGGTCCGGTCATCAACGAAGCCGCTGTCGAACGCATCACCGAGTACGCCGTCATCGGCCGCAAGGAGGCCGACCTCGTCATCGGCGGCGAGCCCGCGCGCGAGGGCGCGCTCAGCAAGGGCTCCTTCTTCCAGCCGACGATCTTCACCGAGGTCAAGCCCGATGCGCGCATCGCGCAGGAGGAGATCTTCGGCCCCGTCGCATCGGTCATTCCGGTCGACACCTGGGACGAGACCGTCGAGGTCGTCAACGGCGT
>DASVDT010000175.1:0-8667 GCA_036380955.1 Candidatus Limnocylindria bacterium
TCGACCCAGCCACGAATCTCGCGACGCAGCGTGGCCAGCGGCAGTGAGCCGTGGCCGAGCACCTCATCATGGAAGGCGCGCAGGTCGAAGCGGGAGCCCATCTGCGACGACACGTCGGCGCGTGCACGCTCGATCTCGCGCTGGCCGATCTTGTAGCACAGGGCCTGGGCGGGCCAGACGGTGTAGCGATCGACCTCGATCTCGGCATCGACCATGGGCAGCGAGCCGCGTTGGTGCATGAAGTCGACCGCCTGCTGGCGGCTCCAGCCCATCGCATGCAGCCCTGAGTCGACCACCAGCCGCGCGGCGCGGAACGCCTGCGCCTCGAGCATGCCCATCCGCTCGCGATCATCGGCATAGAGGCCCATCTCATCGGCAAGGCGCTCGGTGTAGAGGCCCCAGCCCTCGACGTAGGCGCCACCGGCCATGCGAGCACCAAGGGTCCGGAAGGCCGGCAGCCCCTTCAGCTCCATCTCGATCCCGATCTGGAAGTGGTGGCCCGGCGTCGCCTCGTGGAACGTGATCGCCGCGATCCGATGCAGCTGCCGATCCTCGGGCTGATAGGTGTTGATGTAGTACTGGCCCTGGCGAGAGCCGTCGATGGTGGGCGGCATGTAGAACGCGGGCGGCGACTCCGCCTCGCGATACGGCTCGACCGCCTTGACGATGCAGTTCGCGCTGGGGATGCGGCCGAAGTAGCTCGGCGCCGCGGCATAGGCGCGATCGGTCTGGTCCTGCGCGAGGCGCACGAGCGCCTCGGGGTCCGAGCTGTGGTTCGACGCATCCTCGAGCAGCGCCGTGCGCAGCGCATGACGGTCAGCATGGCCAAGGCGGTGGGCGATCTCGTCCATCTCGGCCTCGATGCTGTCGAGGTCGGCCAGGCCGAAGGCATGGACCTCCTCGGCGTTGGTGTCGACCGACGTCTGGGTCCGGATC
Source organism: Candidatus Limnocylindria bacterium (assembly GCA_036380955.1). Taxonomy (GTDB): domain Bacteria; phylum Chloroflexota; class Limnocylindria; order QHBO01; family QHBO01; genus JACDBZ01. Next base: position 937 of record DASVDT010000175.1, read on the forward strand.
GCCAGCCGATACGCGGCCTCGCCGCCCGGTGTGGCGCTCAGGCCGGGCTGCTCGCGAGCATGCGGCTCGTAGTCCTGGGCGAGGTAGTCGCGCAGCCGGCGCAGACCGGTGTAGACGTGCTGCTCGACCGACTCGGCCACGCGTGGACGCGAGTCATCCGCGACGCGCGCCATAGCCGCGGCGGGATTGTCCGCCGGCGCCATGGCGAGCAGCCGATCGATCTGCTCGAGCGCCCGCCGAACGGGGACCGTCGCCGCCGTTCGTCCGTCGCTGACACCCTCGGAGAGCGTCTCGATGTACTGCTCGATCAGCGCCGGGTAGCGGGCATAGCGAGCCAACAGCTTGTCGAGTCCTTCGGGTGACTCGGCCGCCTGGTACTGCGCCATTTCGGCAGGCCAGACCTGCGGCCCGGACATGTGATCGAGCGCCAGCTGGTACTGCTTCTGTTCCAGCGCGGCGAGCTGGTTCTCGGAGATCAGCGTGACGAGGTCCCGCGTGATGACCTGCTCGGGATCGAGCCCTTTGGACGGGATGGAGGCGGCCTCGGCCAGCGCCGATCGATAGGCCGCCTCGTCGGCGGCCCGCCCAGCGGCACCCAGGTCCGGCCACCGATCGTTGTAGCGCTCATCACCGAGCAGCGTGGCCCACGTGGGGTCCCGCTCCAGGATGCCTTCCCAGAAGCGGTCGGCGAGGTCGTTGACGGCGGTGTTCGGATCGGCCACGACGGACACGTTGCAATCTCCCTGTTGGTGTGCGTGGGCGCGAGTCTAGCCGCGCGTGGCCGTTCGCTCGCCGAAGAGGTCGGAGAGGAGCGCCGGCGGCGTCTCCTCGAGCTGATCGTAGCGGCAGTCGGCCGGCGACTTGTCCGGCCGCCAGCGCTTGAACGTGGCGGCGTGCCGGAAGCGGTCACCCTGCAGGTGGTCGAAGGCGACCTCGCACACGAGCTCCGGACGGAGCGGCACCCACGAAAGGTCCTTGCCGCGGTTCCATCGAGACGTCGCACCCGGCATCCGGCGCCCCTCCTCTGCGGCGGCTGCCTCGGCCAGCGCCCACTCGCGCCACGGGTGGTCCTGCACGCCCTCGCGATACGGCTCGAGGAACGGCACCAGCTCGGCGCGCTTGCTCATCGTGAACGACGAGGTCACGCCGACGTGCTGGAGGTGGCCGTCGGAGTTCCACAGCCCGAGCAACAGCGAGCCGATGAGCGTGCCCGGCCCGTTCTTGTGCCAGCGGAAGCCGGCAACCACGCAGTCGGCGGTGCGCTGGTGCTTGATCTTGGCCATCGTTCGCTTGCCGGGCCTGTACGGCTCCGACGCACGCTTCGCGATCACGCCGTCCAGACCCGCACCCTCGAACACTTCGAACCAGCGCTGGGCGACGGCCGGGTCGGTGCTCGACGGGGTCAGATGGACCGACTCGGGCGCGTCATCCAGCAGCGCCTCCAGGTGCCGTCGACGCTCGGCGAATGGCGCCTCGCGCAGGTCATCGGCACCATCGGCAAGGCAGTCGAAGGCGACGAACGAAGCGGGCGACTGCGCCGCGAGCATGCGGACGCGCGACTCGGCAGGGTGGATGCGCAGCAGCAGGCTGTCGAAGTCCAGGCCACCATCCGGACGGGCGATGACCACCTCGCCGTCGAGCACGAAGCGCGCATCCGCTGCCGACACCGCGCGCAGGGGCTCCTCGAGCTCCGGGAAGTACCGGTTCAGCGGCTTGAGGTCGCGCGACTGGACGTACACCTCGTCACCATCGCGGAAGACGAGCGCCCGAAAGCCGTCCCACTTCGGCTCGTAGATCCAGCCGTCACCGTCGGGGATGGATGGCGTCGGCTTGGCGAGCATCGGCGCTATGGGCGGATCGAGCGGAAAGGGCATGCGCCGATGATACGGGGGACGGTCCGTGGGCCTCGACTCCGCCATGCACCACCCCTGCGAGTGGAAGGGAGCTCCATGCCCGCCGGCTCTGCCACATCGGTCCTGACGACTCGTCACGCGTGTGAGATGGCGGCGTCGCGGCCCGTGACGCCAGGCCCACGCGCCGTGTGAGTAGATGGCGGAGTCGCGGAGCGTCTGCATCCGCCATACTCGATGCCCCGAGCGCGACAGCTGGAGGTTCGCGTGGGCATCACCCTTCAATTCCTTGGCGCGGCGGGCTGCGTCACTGGCTCCCAGTTCCTGCTGACCGTCGGCGATCGACGCGTGCTCGTCGACTGCGGCATGTTCCAGGGGTCGCCCGAAGAGGTCGAGCGCAACCGCATGCCGTTCGCGTTCGATCCCGGGTCGCTCGACGCCGCCCTGCTGACGCATGCGCATCTCGACCACTGCGGACGCCTGCCGGCGCTCACCAAGGCCGGCTATGCGGGGCCGATCCACGCGACCCACGCCACTGTCGACCTCGCCGAGATCGTCCTGCGCGACTCGGCCAAGCTGCAGGTCGAGTTCGCCGAGCGCTGGAACCGGCGGCACAAGCGCGAGGCTGAGGAGAAGGCGGCCGAGGTCGAGTCGGAGGCGGAAGCGGCCGACGTCGAGTCCGATGACGAGACGCTGCCGGAACGGATGCGAAAGGCTGCACCCGAGGGCCGCACCGAGACGCGCCAGCCGCTGTACGACGATGGGGACGTCGACCGCGTCACCCAGCAGGCGCGCGGCTGCGACTACGGCGCCGAGATCGAAGTGACCGATGGCGTCACCGCCGTCTTCCACGACGCCGGTCACATCCTCGGGTCCGCCATCATCGAGCTGCGCCTGGCCGATGGCGACCAGCGCCGCACGATCGTCTTCTCCGGCGACCTCGGTCGCGACGACTCGCCGATCCTGCGCGACCCGACGCCGCTGACCCACGCCGAGTACGTGGTGGTCGAGTCGACCTACGGCAACCGCGAGCACGACCCGCAGGACGAGGCCGTCAACGAGCTGGTGCAGGCCATCAGCGAGGTGGCCGAGGACGAGGGCGTGCTGCTGATGCCGGCCTTTGCCATCGGCCGCACTCAGGACGTCATCTGGGTCCTCGACGAGCTCGTGCGGCAGGGTCGCATCCCTCGCGTTCCCCTCTACCTCGACTCGCCGATGGCGTCGCGCGCCACCATGGTCTACGTCGATCATCCGGAGGTCTACGACGAGGAGACCGGCGCGCTCCTGCGCTCGGGTGATTCCCCCCTGAAGTACCCCGGCCAGCAGTTCACCGATTCGGTCGAAGACTCGAAGGCGATCCGCCATGCCAAGCGGCCGATCATGGTCGTCGCCTCGTCCGGAATGCTCACCGGCGGGCGGATCATGCACCACCTCAAGGACTTCCTCCCCGATCCGAAGTGCACGCTGCTGTTCATCGGCTACCAGGGCGAGGGCACCCTCGGACGCCACATCCAGGACGGCGGCAGGACGGCGCGCATCGATGGCCAGGAGATCGACGTTCGCTGCCGCGTCCGCTCCATCAGCGGCTTCAGCGCCCATGCCGACGAGCACGAGCTCGAGGCATGGCTCGCCCACTTCGGGCGTGCCGGCGGCGCTGACGGGAAGGCGCCGAAGAAGGTCTTCATCGTGCACGGCGATCCGGATGCCGCCGAGGCGTTCGCGGCCAGGATCGGGTCCGAGCTGAACATGGATGCCCACATCGCGAAGCACCGGGAGACGGTGTCGCTGAGCTGAGATTCGCGCGAGGGCTTCGGAGCCGATCGATCTATCGCCCGATACGCGCGCCAAGCGACGCTGGGGTGTCAAACAGCCACTCGATCGGTCAGCGCGCCGCACGAGCGGCACGCGGCCGGGCGCCTCACGCGCGCCAGTGACCGATAAGGTGGCCGAACGACACCGGAGTCAGCCCTCTGGTGAACATCGGCCGTTAGATCACCCGACAGGGTCCCGCCCCCGAAGAGGCTAGGATGCCCGCCATGCAATCGAGCCCGCCTCGCCCGGTCATGGGCTTCCTCACCGACTTCGGCCTCGATGGTGCCGCCGCCACCTGCCGCGCGGTCATGCTGTCCATCTGCCGCGACGCGCAGATCGTCGATATCGCCCACACCATCCGCAAGTACGCGATCCGCGACGGGGCATTCCTGCTCCGCTTCGCCCTCCCCTACTTCCCTGTCGGCGTCCACGTGGGCGTCGTCGACCCCGGAGTCGGCACCGAGCGGCGGGCGATCGGCGTGCGGACCGGGCGTGGCGACATCCTCATCGGGCCGGACAATGGGCTGCTGCTCCCGCCGGCCGAGGCGCTCGGCGGGATCGAGGATGCGCGTGAGCTCACGAATCGCGACCTGTGGCTGCCGGTCGCGACCTCGACGTTCCACGGACGCGACATCTTCTCGCCGGTGGCGGCGCACCTCGCCGCCGGTGACGCAACGTTCGAGGAGGTCGGGGCGACCCTCGAGCCGAACGACCTCGTCGCGGTCCCGGAGCCTGCTGCCACGGTCCGGCCGGGCATGCTGGAGACGGTGATCACGTACGTCGACAGCTTCGGCAACGCGCGGCTGGCCGGTGAACGCGACGACCTCGCCGCCTCGCTCGGCGGGCTGCGGGATGGCCTGGCGGTCACCGTCACCATCGATGCGGGCGGTTCGACCCTGCGTGAGGACACCCAGTTCGTGTCGACCTTCGGCGCCGTGCCCGTCGGGACGTCGCTGCTCTACATCGACTCGCTCGGGAACCTTGCGCTCGCCGACAACCAGGGCAACCTGGCCCGGCGGCTGGGGATCGAGCCGGACCTGCGCGTCACGATCAGGCCGCGCGCATGAGCCAGCCCTTCATCAGCTTCCTGACCGACTTCGGCCTCGACACGGCACCGGCGACGTGCCGGGGCGTCATCTGGTCGATCTGCCCGGACGCGCGCATCAATGACCTGACCCACTCGAGCCGTCAGTTCGCCATTCGCGACGGCGCCGTTCTGCTGTGGTCGTCGCTCCCCTATCAGCCCATCGGCGTCCACCTGGTGGTCGTCGATCCCGGCGTCGGGACCGCCCGACGCCCGGTCGCGCTTCACGTCGAGCGCGGCGACATGCTCGTCGGTCCCGACAACGGCGTTCTGCTCCCCGCTGCGGAGCGGTTGGGCGGGATCACGGCCGCCCACGTGCTCGAGAACGAGGCCCTGTTCCGCCATCCGGTGTCCGACACGTTCCACGGTCGCGACGTTTTCGCGCCGGTCGCAGCGCACCTGGCGCGCGGTGTCCCGATCTCCGATGTCGGATCCGCAATCCAGCCGGCCCAGCTCGTCCAGCTCACCCTGCCGGAGGCGCGCGTCGAGGACGGCACGCTCGTCACATCGGTGCTGTTCGTCGATCGCTTCGGCAACAGCCGGCTGGCGGGCGAGGCCGCGGACTTGAAGGCCCTGCGTGGCACCCTCGAGCCGGGCGACGCGTTCGAGGTTGCCATTGGCGATCGAAGCAAGCGCGTGCCGTGGCAGACCACCTTCGGCGCCGTCGGCCCGGGCGAGCTGCTCCTGTACGACGACGCCGACTACGCGGGCCTGGCCATCGGGCGCAACCTCGGATCCGCCGCGGAAGAGCTGGGCCTGGCGAACGACGTCGACATCCGCATCCGGCCCGCCTGACCGATGCCGCCCGCCCCCCTCGTGGAGGTCGACGGGCTCACCTTCCGGTACCGCCGAGCAAGCGACCCGGCGGTCCGCGACGTGTCGCTGCGGATCGATCCAGGCGACGTCGTGCTCGTTGCCGGGCCGTCAGGCTGTGGCAAGAGCACGCTCCTGCGAGCGATCAACGGCCTCGTTCCGCATGCCTACTCCGGTGAGCTGACCGGCGAAGTACGGATCGCCGGCACGCGCACCACCGAGCTGCGCCTCCGCCAGATCAGCGAGGTCGTCGGCACCCTGCTCCAGGATCCCGCCAAGCAGATCGTCGGATCCACCGTCGAGGCGGAGCTCGCCTTCGGGCCTGAGAACATGGGCATGCCGCCGGGCGACATCGCAGAGCGCATTCGCGAGGTCGTCGCCGATGCGGGGATTGGCCACCTCATCGGCCGCGAAACGGCGCACCTGTCCGGCGGTGAGCGCCAGCTGCTGGCGATGGCCGGCGCGCTGATGCTGCGCCCGCGCTGCTACGTCGTGGATGAGCCTCTCGCCAACCTCGACCCTGCCACGGCCGACCGCCTGTTGGCCCAGCTGCGAGAACTGGCCGATGCAGGCCACGCGGTCGTGATCGTCGAGCACCGAATCGAGGAGGCGCTCAGTCTCCGCCCGGACCGGGTCCTGTCCATGGAGGACGGCCGCGTCGTCTACGACGGCCCGGTCGACGGATTCCTGCGCGTCGCCGATCCCCTCGCTGTCAAGCTCCCGTTCGACGTCGTCCTCGAGCGCGCGCGCCGCGACGACATGCCGGCCGCCGCACCGAGCGCGGCGCCGCGGGACCCGGGGCCGGCGCGACTGACGTTCGACGACGTGCACGTTTCGCTCGGCGAGCGCCACGTGCTGCGCGGCATCGACGCGATCCTCGGCGCCCGCGAGATCGTCGCGGTGCTCGGACCGAACGGCTCGGGCAAGACGACGCTGTTCCGCACGGCGATGGGCCTCGTGCGCCCCGATCGGGGACGCGTCTCGGTCGACGGCCACGACGTTGCGGCAACGCCGACCGCGACGCTGGCGCGGAGCATCGGCTACGTGTTCCAGAGCCCCAGCCAGATGCTGTTCGCGCGGACGGTGCGCCAGGAGCTGCTGTTCGGTCCGCGGAACCTCGGGCTGCCGCTCGACGATCCGGATGGGCTTGCCATGGACGTTCTGCGTCGCGTCGGCCTGGCCGATGAGGAGGCGATCCTCGATCGCCCACCGCTGACGCTGAGCTTCGGCCAGCAGAAGCGCCTGGCGCTGGCGATCGCGCTCGCGCTCCAGCCGCGCACGCTGATCCTGGACGAGCCGTCAGCCGGGCAGGATCACCGCACGGCCGAGGCGTTCATGGCCGCCGTCGCGGCCATTCCCGGGCTCGAGAGCGTGTACTTCATCACGCACGACGTGGACCTTGCGCTGACGCACGCGGATCGTATCCTTGTGCTGCGTGACGGCCGGATCGTCGCCGATGGTCCGCCCGCCACCGTGGTCGAGGACGCCGAACGCTGGCACGCGAGCAACCTGCACCGGACCTCGCTCATCGCGGCGAACCTGGCGTGGCCCGCCGCACGCGGCCACCGCTTCCTCGACGCCCCTACCCTTGCCGCGGCGATGATCGCCGGCGCGCACGTCCATGGAGCGGGGGAAGGAGGGTCGTCGGTCACTAGCTGACCGACGCGCAACGGAGGAGCTCATGTCCACTACCTACATGGAATCCAACCGGACCGACGGCACGTGGGATGTCACCACGCGCGTCATCGTGTACGCGGCCATCGGCGCCGCCCTGTATGGCGTCCTGGCCTTCTTCAGCTTCGTCATTCCCGGCACGGCGAACGTATCGGTCCGCCCCGCGTTCGCGCTGGTGACCTTCTTCGGCTTCGCGTTCGGGCCGATCGTCGGCTTCTTCACCGGCTTCGTCGGGAATGCCATCGCCGACCAGATCAGCGGCTGGGGCCTGCTGACGAGCTGGAACTGGAGCCTGGCGAACGGCTTCGCGGGACTTCTCGCAGGGCTGTTCGGCGTGTGGCTGGCCCGCACGATCCCGAATCGGCTGCTGCTCGCCGCCGTGGCTGCTGCGCTCGCGGTCGTCATCGGCTTCCTCTTCGTCTTCACCGACATCTGGCTCGGCACGGCCGATGACGTCAGCGTGGCGTTCACGGCCAACTACCTGCCGGTGATCACGAC
>DASVDT010000176.1:0-8149 GCA_036380955.1 Candidatus Limnocylindria bacterium
GATTTGACGTTCACGTAAATCCACAATGCTCTAACCGATTGAAAATGAAGGGGTGGAAATGATCGGTTGAAAATCCGGCGTCGGCGGACTATGCGATGCCGGATTTCGGGCAGCCTTCCAGGCTCGGAAGCAACGGTTCTCAGCACCACTCCCGCAGGCGCCGCCCGGCGCAACCGGGTTCACGGGGAAGACAATCCATGGCACGCAACAAGATCGCGCTCATCGGCTCCGGCATGATCGGCGGTACTCTGGCTCATCTGGTCGGCTTGAAGGAACTCGGCGACGTCGTCATGTTCGACATCGCCGAAGGATTGCCGCAGGGCAAGTCGCTCGACATAGCGGAATCGTCCCCGGTCGAGGGGTTCGACGCGCGGCTCTACGGCGCCAATGAATATGCCGCGATCGAGGGGGCCGACGTCTGCATCGTGACCGCCGGCGTGCCGCGCAAGCCCGGCATGAGCCGCGACGACCTGCTCGGCATCAATCTCAAGGTGATGGAGCAGGTGGGCGCCGGCATCAGGAAGTATGCGCCCAAGGCCTTCGTCATCTGCATCACCAACCCGCTCGACGCGATGGTGTGGGCGCTGCAGAAATTCTCCGGCCTGCCGAAGACGCATGTGGTCGGCATGGCCGGCGTGCTCGACTCGGCCCGCTTCCGCTACTTCCTGGCCGAGGAGTTCAAGGTGTCGGTCGAGGACGTGACGGCGATGACGCTCGGCGGCCACGGCGACGACATGGTTCCGCTGGTGCGCTATTCGACGGTGGCGGGCATCCCGCTGCCTGACCTCGTCAAGATGGGCTGGACCACCAAGGAGAGGCTCGACGAGATCGTGGAGCGCACCCGCAAGGGCGGCGGCGAGATCGTGAGCCTGCTGAAGACGGGCTCGGCGTACTATGCGCCGGCCTCGTCGGCGATAGCGATGGCCGAGAGCTACCTCCGCGACAAGAAGCGCGTGCTGCCCTGCGCAGCGCACCTCTCGGGCCAGTACGGCGTCAAGAACCTCTATGTGGGCGTCCCCGTCGTGATCGGCGCCGGCGGCGTCGAACGCGTCATCGAACTCGACTTCACGAAGGCCGAACAGAAAATGTTCGACAAGTCGGTCGCGGCGGTCGAGACGTTGTGCGAGGCCTGTATCGGCATCGCCCCCAACCTCAAGAAGTGAGGCTGCGGGGCGCATGAACATCCACGAATACCAGGCCAAGCAGCTTCTCAAGGAATACGGCGCCCCGGTCGCGGCCGGCATACCGATCTTCAAGGCAGAGGAAGCGGAAGCCGCCGCCAAGCGACTGCCCGGCCCGCTCTACGTGGTGAAAAGCCAGATCCATGCCGGCGGTCGCGGCAAGGGCAAGTTCAAGGAACTGGCGGCGGACGCACCCGGCGGCGTGCGGCTGGCACGGACCGTCGAACAGGTGGTGGCGAATGCCCGAGCCATGCTCGGCCACACGCTGGTGACCAAGCAGACCGGCCCGGCCGGCAAGCAGGTCAACCGGCTCTACATCGAGGACGGGGCCGACATCGAGCGCGAGCTCTACCTGTCGCTCCTGGTCGACCGCAAGGTCGGTCGCGTCGCCTTCGTCGTCTCGACCGAAGGCGGCATGGACATCGAGCAGGTGGCGCACGACACGCCCGGGAAGATTGTTACGCTTGCCATCGACCCCGATACGGGCGTCACGCCGGCCGACGTGGCGAAACTGAACGCGGCGCTCGAGCTTTCCGGCGATGCGGCCAGGGACGGCGAGGCGCTGTTTCCGACGCTCTACCGGGCCTTCCTGGAGAAGGACATGAGCCTGCTCGAGGTGAACCCGCTGATCGTCATGAAGAACGGGCGCCTGCGCCTGCTCGACGCCAAGGTCTCCTTCGACAACAACGCGCTGTTCCGTCATCCCGAGATCGTCGCGCTGCGCGACGAGACGGAGGAGGACGCCAAGGAGATCGAGGCCTCCAGGTACGACCTCGCCTATGTGGCGCTCGACGGCAACATCGGCTGCATGGTCAACGGGGCCGGCCTGGCGATGACGACCATGGACCTCGTCAAGCTGGCCGGTGGCGAACCGGCGAACTTCCTCGACATCGGCGGTGGCGCCAAGGCGGATAAGGTGACCGCGGCCTTCAGGATCATCCTGGACGATCCGAACGTGAACGCCATCCTGATCAACATCTTCGGGGGCATCACCCGCGGCGACGAGGTCGCCCGCGGCATCGTCGAGGCACGATCGCAGCTGGAGCGCGAGGTGCCGATGGTGGTGCGCATCGTCGGCACCAACGAGGAGGAGGCGAAGCCGATCCTGGCCGAGGCGCAGCTCATCACCGCGGACTCGCTCGACGACGCGGCCGCCAAGGCCGTCGCGGCGGCAGGCGGTGCGGCGTGAGCATCCTCGTCAATGCCGATACGCGGCTCCTGGTCCAGGGCATCACGGGACGCGAGGGCGAGTTCCACTCGACCGCCATGCTCGAGTACGGGACGAACATCGTGGCCGGAGTGACCCCCGGCAAGGGTGGCCAGACCGCGCTCGACGGTCGCGTTCCCGTGTTCGACACCGTCGCCGATGCGATCGAGCAGACCGGCGCAAACGCCTCCTGCATCTTCGTGCCGGCCGCGTTCGCGCCCGATGCGATGCTCGAAGCATCCGAGGCTGGCATCCCGCTCGTGATCTGCATCACCGAGAACGTCCCCGCGCTCGACATGCTGCGCGTCTACCACGTGCTTCGGGCTCGCGGCACGCGGCTCATCGGGCCCAACTGCCCCGGGCTGACGAGCGTCGACGAGGCGAAGGTCGGGATCATCCCGGGCAACATCCACCGGCGCGGGCCGGTCGGGCTGGTGAGCCGCTCGGGCACGCTCACCTACGAGGTGGTGCAGGCCATGACCGATGCCGGCATGGGCCAGACGACCTGCGTCGGCATCGGCGGCGACCCCATCATCGGGACGTCGTTCATCGACGTGCTCGACATGTTCAACCAGGATCCGGAGACCGAGGCGATCGTCATGATCGGCGAGATCGGCGGCGAGGAGGAGGAGAAGGCGGCTGCCTTCTGCGCGCGCGAGGTGCGCAAGCCGATGGCGGCCTTCATCGCCGGCCGCACGGCCCCGCCCGGGCGCCGAATGGGCCACGCCGGCGCGATCATCTCATCCGGGGGCGGCGGTACCGCCGAGTCGAAGCGCGCCGCCCTCGAGGAGGCCGGAATCCGCGTCGCAGACTCGCCGTCCCACATCCCGCAGCTGCTGCGCGACGTCGGCGTGGGTTGACCGACTAGCGCTTCAGCGCTGCCTCCATCAGCGGCTCGGCAACCTCCGTGGCGACGGCTCGCAGGCCATTGGGTGCCGCCGCTGCCGCGATGCCGAGGATGACGTGCGTCGCACCCGCCTCCACGAGCTCGAGCGACGTCTCGCGCGCCGCTCGCAGCTCGGCCGGCGACGTGCCGCACGCGATCTGCGCGGCGAACGAGAACGCCTCCGGGTCGCGGCCTGCCGCCTCGAGGGCCGTGCGCAGCGCCTCCCGCTTCTCGGAGAAATAGGCCACGTCACCGGGCCGGTTGCCCGGCAGCGGCCAGCCGGACGCGTAGCGTGCGGCCAGCGCCATTCCCCGTCGCTTCTGTCCGCCCAGCCAGATCGGCGGCCCACCAGGTCGCACGGGGGCAGGAAGGTTCGCGGCATCGCGCAGCGGAAAGATCGGATCGTCCAGCGTGACGCCGTCCGGCTCCGCCGCCGCCGGTGAGAAGAGCGCCTCGAGCACGCGGAGCGCGGACTCGAGGCGGTCGTAACGCTCGGGCAGCGGTGGCAGCGAGATGCCGTACGACTCGTGCTCGCCGACGTGCCAGCCGGCTCCCATGCCGAGGATGAAGCGGCCTCCGGTCACGTTATCGAGCACGGTGGCCGCCTTGGCCGTCACGGCCGGATGTCGAAAGGTATTGGCCGCGACGGCGATGCCGACCCACTTGCCCGGGACGCGCCGCGCCAACGCAGCCGCTGTGGTGAACGCCTCGAACGCGGGGCCGCCGCGCTCCCGGCTGGCATCCGAGAGGTGGTCGCTCATCCAGCCGGCGTCGAAGACGTCCAGCTCGCCGGCCAGCGCCCACGTCTCGTCGAGGCGCTGCCAGTCGAGGCCGACGCTGCCGGTTGCCGCGAGCCGGAAGCCGACGAGCCGCGGCCCCTCAGGAAGCCGTTCCACCGTCACCATCGATGGAGAGAAGCTCCCACAGCACCCCATTGAGGGCTCGCGGATGGACGAACGCAACGTCACCGTGCGCGCCGGCGCGCGGTTCGCGATCGATGAGCTCGACCTCGTGGTCGGCGAGCTCCTCGAGCGCGGAGGGCAAATCGTCGGTGAGCAGGCAGATGTGATGCAGGCCCTCTCCGTGCGCCGCGAGGAAGCGCGCGACGCCGCTGTCGTCGTCGATCGGCTGGACCAGCTCGATCCGTGCGGCCGGGTCGGGACCCGTCGGCAGGAAGCAGAGGCGCACGCGCTGCGCATCGAAGACCATCGGCTCGACCTCTGCCTCGAGGCCGAAGAGCGCCCGGTAGCGCGGCAGCGAAGCCTCGATCGAGCGCACGACGATCGCCACGTGGTGGACGGGTCCGACGCTCATGGGCGGTGCTCGCCCCACACCCGGCGCAGCGCATGGCTGATCTCGCCGAGCGTGACGTCGGCCTCGACGCAGGCGCGGATGCGCGGCAGCACGTTCTCGGTGCCGGCCGCTGCGGCCTCCAGCGCGCGAGTGGCGGCGTCGGCAGCCGCCCGGTCGCGGCGCTCACGAACGGCGCGCGTCCGTTCGACCTGCTGCGCCTCCAGCTCGGGGTCGATGACCTGCGCCTGGGGCCGCTGCTCGTCACCCTCGTCGATGAAACGGTTGACACCGACGATGATCCGCTCGTCCGACTCGACGGCGCGCTGGACCTCGTAGGCGGCGTCGCCGATCGCGTCCTGCTGGTAGCCGCCGGCGAGCGCCGTCAGCGTCCCGCCCAGCTCGTCGATGTGCTCGAGCTCGGCCATCGCGCGTTCGAAGATCTCGTCGGTCAGCGACTCGACGTAGTAGGAGCCGGCCAGCGGGTCCACGGTCGCGGCCACCCCTGACTCGTTGTACAACACCTGTTGTGTCCGGAGCGCGAGCCGTGCGGTGGCCGGCGTCGGCAACCCGAGCGCCTCGTCCAAGGCGTTGGTATGCAGCGACTGCGTCCCGCCAAGGACCGCCGACAGCGCCTGGACCGTCGTCCGCACCACGTTGACGTCGGGCTGCTGGGCGGTGAGGGTCGATCCACCGGTCTGGACGTGGAAGCGCATCGCCATCGACCTGGGATCGGTCGACCCGAAGCGTTCGCGCGCGACGGTCGCCCAGGCTCGACGCGCGGCGCGGAACTTCGCGACTTCCTCGAGCAGGTCGTTGTGAGCCGCGAAGAAGAAGGAGAGGCGTGGCGCGAAGTCGTCGAAGGCCAGGCCGGCGCGCAGCGCCGCATCGGCATAGGCGATGGCGTTCGCCACGGTGAAGGCGACCTCCTGGACGGCCGTCGAGCCCGCCTCGCGGATGTGGTAGCCGCTGATGCTGATGGTGTTCCACCGCGGCAGCTCGGCCCTGCAGTACGCGAACAGGTCGGTGACCAGGCGCATCGAGGGCTCGGGCGGATAGATGTACGTGCCCCGCGCGATGTACTCCTTGAGGATGTCGTTCTGGACCGTCCCGCGCAGCCGGTGCGGATCGACGCCACGCCGCCGAGCGACCGTCTCGTACAGCACCAGGAGGATGGCGGCGGTGGCGTTGATGGTCATCGAGGTGGAGACCTCGCCCGGATCGATGCCGTCGAGCAGGATCTCCATATCGGCGACCGAGTCGATCGGCACGCCCGTACGGCCGACCTCGCCGGCGGCCATCGGGTCGTCCGAGTCGTAGCCCATCTGCGTCGGGAGGTCGAACGCGACGCTCAGCCCGGTCTGACCGCGCTCCAGCAGGTATCGGAATCGCCGATTCGTCTCCTCGGCCGAACCGAAGCCGGCGTACTGGCGCATCGTCCATGGACGCCCGCGATAGCCGTCGGGATGGACCCCGCGCGTGTACGGAAAGCCCCCCGGCTGCCCGAGCTGCCGCTCGGGGTCGAAGCCGTCGAGCTCGGATGGGCCGTAGACCGGCTTGATCTCGATGCCGGAGGTGGACCGATACGGACGCGCCTCCGCGCGCTCGGGTTCGCTCATGGGACATCGATTGTAGACTCGACCCATGCCACCGGGTGCCTACGCCATCATCGGCATGTTCGCCGTCGTGTCGCTGCTCAGCGGCACCGTCGCCGCGGCGTTGCTCGGGCCGAGGCGTCCGGCGGCCGCCGTTCTCCCCGCGCTGGCCGCCTTCGGCTCGCTCTACATCGTCGGTCACCGCCTGGCCCTGAGCATCGGCCCGGAGGTCGGCCTGTTCGGGTTCCGGGTCTCGCTGCTGTTCGACGCGATCGTGGCGCTCGCCGTGGCCCTGCTCGCGGGTGCCGTGCAGTCGGCGGCGGTGCGACTACTCCAGCCGAAGGAGCGGAGCGCCGGTCGCGACGGTCTGACCTGAGGTCACGGCCACCTCGATCACTCGCCCCGCGCGCGGCGCGCGCACCTCGTTCTGCATCTTCATCGCCTCGATCGTCAGGAGCGGAGTCCCCGCCTCCACTTCGTCGCCCGGACCGACGGCAATGGCGACGATGAGCCCCGGCAGCGTTGCCTTCACGTCGACCGGACCCGCCTGCGCCCGCGCGGCGGTATCGGCCGCTGACAGGACGCGCTCGCGCCACGTCCGAACGGTGACCGGGATGCGTCGCCCGCGGAGGGTGACGGTCCAGTCACTCCCCGACCCCTCGACCAGCACGATGAGCGACCGCTCGGCGTTCGCGAGCCGCGCGACGCCGTGGGCCGCGTCGATCCACTCGAAGCGCCAGCCGGTTCCGGGCGTGACGAGCTCGTCGCCGATGCGGACCTCGTAGTCGCCCATCAGCGCAACCCCTCGCGGCGAGCGAGGTCGCCCCATGGCGACCCGCTGCGAGTCGGGGCCGCCGTGGGGATCGTGGTGGACGTAGCGAGACGCGCCTCGGTGGCCGCGAGCGCCACGAGTGCCCGTTCGGCACCACCCAGGGCCGGTCCGCCACGCCAGCGTTCGGCAATGAGGGACGTGTCGTAGGCCCCCGAAGCGAACGCGTCGTCGTCAACCAGCCAACGCAGGAAGCCGGCATCGGTCTGGAGCCCACCGATGATCGTCTCGTCGAGCGCGCGACGCAGCCGGTCGATCGCCGCAGTACGGTCGGCCGCATGCACCATGAGCTTGGCCAGGAGTGGGTCGTACTCGGGACGGAGGTCGGTGTCCTCCTCCAACCCGGCGTCCACGCGGACGCCGGGCCCCTCCGGCATGCGCCACGCGCCGATCCGCCCGCTGGTCGGGCGGAAGCCGTCGTACGGGTCCTCGGCGTAGAGGCGCACCTCGATCGCATGGCCATGCCGCGTCGCCTCCACGACGTCGGCGGGGAGGCGCTCCCCCGCCGCGACCCGGATCTGCCAGGCGACCAGGTCGAGCCCGGTGACGAGCTCCGTGACGCCATGCTCGACCTGGAGGCGGGTGTTCATCTCCAGGAAGTAGTAGTTGCCGTCCTCGGTCAGGAGGAACTCGACGGTGCCGACGTTGTGGTAGTTGGCGGCACGGGCAATGCGGACGGCGGCGCGGCCGAGCTGGCGGCGGAGGTAGGGGGTGACGGCGACGCTGGGCGACTCCTCGATGAGCTTCTGGTGGCGGCGCTGGATGCTGCATTCGCGCTCGCCGATGGGGACGACATTGCCGTACTTGTCGGCGATGACCTGGATTTCGATGTGGCGGACCGGCGAGAAGTACTTCTCGACGTAGATGGCGGGGTTCCCGAAGGCCGCCTGCGCCTCGTACATCGCCTGCTGGGCGGCGCCGTGGAAGTCGTCGGGGCGCTCGACGAGGCGGATGCCGCGACCACCGCCGCCGGCCGCCGCCTTCACCATCACGGGGTAGCCGATCTTCTCGGCCCACTGGAAGGCGTTGTCGATGCTGGTGACCTCGGGGCCGCCGGGGGCGAGCGGGATGTCGAGGTCTTGGGCGAGCTGGCGGGCCTGGATCTTGTCGCCGAGCTTGCGGATCGACTCGGGGGAGGGGCCGATGAAGGTGAGGCCGGCG
>DASVDT010000177.1:0-10766 GCA_036380955.1 Candidatus Limnocylindria bacterium
ACGCCGTCGTCGAAGCGCAGCTCGAGCACCTCCTTGGTGGAGTGCTCGTCGATGAGCTCGCGCGGCGAGCCCTCGGCCACGATCTTCGCCTTGTCCATCACGACGAGGTGGTCGCACAACTGCTCGGCCTCGTCCATGTAGTGGGTCGTGATGATCAGCGTGCGCCCCCGTCGCTTGAGCTGGTAGAGGCGCTCCCAGAGGAGGTGCCGCGCCTGCGGGTCGAGGCCCGTCGTCGGCTCGTCCAGGATGACGAGGTCGGGATCGTTGATGAGCGAGCGGGCGATGGTCAGGCGCCGCTTCATGCCCCCGGAGAGCGGCTCGACCTGGTCCTTCGCGCGCTCGTCGAGCTGGACGAACTCGAGCAGCTCGTCGGTCCGCTTGTTGGCGACGTCGCGGGGAATGTCGAAGTATCGCGCGTACATCTCGAGGTTTTCCCGCACGGTCAGCTCGGTGTCGAGGTTGTCGATCTGTGGCACCACGCCGAGCTTGGCCTTGATCTGGCGTGCCTGCGTACGCGGGTCCATGCCGATCACGCTGAGCTGGCCCTCGGTCACCGGCGAGCTGCAGGCGATCATGCGCATCGTGCTCGTCTTGCCCGCACCGTTGGGGCCGAGGAACCCGAACGCCTTGCCGGCGAACACGTCGAAGTCGACGCCATCGACGGCGGTGAAGCCGTTCGCGTAGCGCTTCGTCAGGCCGCGGGCATGGACAAGAGAGGTCTGGCTGCTCATGGGCTCGTGCATTCTAGACCGATGCGGTCGCCGGTTCTCATCGGTCAATTGTCCCCGGCATTCCTGCCAGAGAGTGTCAGGATGTCTGGCGTAGCATCGGCGCATGTCCGTGCGAGTTGTCGTCCAACACGGTCCGCGCGAGAAGAAGGTCGCCGCCTTTGCCATTGACTGGCCCGGCTGGAGCCGCGGCGCAAGAACCGGCCCGGCGGCGGTCGAGGTCCTGGCGGCCTACCGAGACCGATACCGACCGGTCGCCGCTCTGGCCGGCCTTGGCGACGAGTTCGACGCCGCGGGCGACCTGGAGCTGGTCGAGGACCACGTCGGCGTCGGCTCGACCGACTTCTGGGGCATCTCCTTCGCCCCGTCGTCGTTCGAACTGGAGCCGATGGGAGCGGACGAGCTGGACCGCAAGATCAGCCTGCTCGAGGCCTCGTGGCACTACTTCGACGACGTGGCCGCCCGCGTCTCGCCGGAGATGCAGAAGGGCCCGCGTGGCGGCGGGCGAAACCGCGACGAGATCGTCCGCCACGCCCTCGGCTGGGAACGAGCCGACCTCGCCAAGAAGGTCGGCGTTGTCGTGGATCCGATCGTTCCGCCAACACCCGATGGTTTCAGCTCCCACCGCGACGAGTTCGTTGCCGCGCTGCGCACGTACAACGCGGAGGGTCGCATGGCCCGGGGACGGAACTGGACCATCGGGCTCCTCATCCGGCACACCGCCTACCACGCGCTCGACCATGCGTGGGAGATGGAGGACAAGGACCTGTCGTGACGGGCGAGATGACCTGCGCGGTGCGGCCATGACCATCCGGACCGTCATCGAACGTGGGCCGAAGGGAAAGCGGTCGGTCGCCTACGCGCCCGATTGGCCGGGCTGGAGCAGAGGCGCGAAGTCGCCCGGCGAGGCAGTCGAGAGGCTCGAGGCCTACCGCGAGCGATATCGCCCCGTCGCGCGCCACGCCGGGCTCGAAGCTGACCTCGATGACGCGAACGCCCTCGAGATCGTTGAGGATCACCTCGGAAACACGTCGACGGACTTCTGGGGCATCTCGTGGATCCCGGCGTCCTTCGAGCACGGACCGATGCCGCCGGATGTCCTGGAACGCCGGCTCGCGCTGCTCCAGGGGGCATGGCGCTTCTTTGACGAAGTCGCGGCGCGGGTTTCGCCCGAGATGCGCCGCGGACCCCGCGGCGGTGGGAGGAGTCGAGACGAGATCATCGCCCACGTCTTCGGCAATGAGCGCGTGCAGTTCTCGAAGAGGGTTGGCGTGCCGACCCCGCCGGGTGTGATGCTCACGCCTGACGGCCTGCAGACGCACCGCGAGCAGTTCCTCACCGGGCTGCGCCAGTACAACGCGGAGGATCGCAAGATCGGGCGCACGTGGACGCTCCAGTATCTCTTGCGCCACACGGCATTTCACGTCCTCGACCACGCCTGGGAAATGGAGGACAAGGACCTCTCGTAGATACCGCGCCTCAGAGGCCTGCCGCGAGGGAGTCGGCGCGCGGATCTGCACCGCCCTCGTACGAGCCATCTGGCCGGCGCCGGATCATCTGCGCCCAGCCCATCATCGGCGTCTTCGGCTCGACGAGCGTGACCTCGTGGCCGAGCGCGCGCAGCGCATCGGCGGTGGCGGCGTCCACGCCGTCGGACTCGATGCTGACCGGCCCGAGCGGGAGGCCCGCGCCCTCGGTCTCGACCACGAAGCGCGGCTGGTCGACGGCGGCCTGTGGATCCAGGCCGTCGTCGACGACGCCCTGGACGATCTGGACCATCGTCTGCGGCTGGCCGTCGCCACCCATGGCGCCGAAGGCGATCTCGGCCACGCCATCCCGCAGCATCATCCCCGGCATGAGCGTGTGGAGCGTGCGCGAGCGCGGCGCCAGTGCGTTCGGATGGGCCGGATCCAGGGAGAAGTAGGCGCCGCGGTTCTGGAGCATGATCCCGGTCGACCCGCCCATGACCCCCGAGCCGAAGCCCATGTAGTTCGACTCGATCAGGCTGACCATCATCCCGTCGCCATCGGCGGCGCACAGGTAGACGGTGCCGCCACCGGGCCGGTTCGTCGGCTCGTACCGATGGGACGCGGAGGGCGACAGGCGCGACGCGAGCCACTCGGCGTGGTCGGGCGCGAGGAGCTCTGACGGGTCGCACAGGCCGCGATCGGGATCTGCGACGCAGCGGTCGCGCTCGCTCCAGGCGACCTTGACCGCCTCGACCTGGGCGTGGAGCCGCTCGGCGGAGAGCGATGCGCCCATCGGCCAGTCGAGTGCCGACAGCACGTTGAGGGCGATGAGCGCGGTGATGCCCTGCGAGTTCGGCGGCATGGTCGCCACCTCGACATCCGCGTAGCGAGTGGAGACCGGGTCGACCCAATCGCCGCGGTGGGCCGCGATATCCTCGGCGGTCATGACGCCGCCGGCCGCCTGGATGGCCCGCGCGATCTCGGCGCCGATCAACCCGCCGTAATAGGCCTCGCGCCCACCGTCCGCCAGCGCTCGCAGGGTTGCGGCCAGCAGCGGTTGGCGGAAGCCGTCGCCCGCACGACCGGCGACGCCGAACACGGCTCGCGCGTCCGCATCGAACCACTCGAGCGACGCCGCGATGGACCGAGCGTTGATCGCCGTCAGGGCATAGCCGTCATCGGCGACCTGCGCGGCGGGGAGAACGGCATCGGCCAGTGAGCGACGGCCGAACCGTCCGAGCAGCTGCGACCATGCGTCCACGGCACCGGGCACGGTGATGGGCAGCGGCCCGCGTGCGGGCATCGCGTCGTGACCCGCAGAACGCACGCGCTCGATGGTCAGTGCCGCGGGTGAGCGACCGCTGCCGTTGAAGCCGTGGAGGCGCATCTCGCTCGGATCCCAGACGAGCGCGAACGCGTCGCCGCCGAGCCCGCAGGCGTTGCAGTAGACGACGGCGAGCATCGCGTTGGCGGCAACGGCGGCATCGACGGCGGAGCCCCCGGCGCGCAGCGCGTCGACCCCGGCCTGCGTGGCGAGCGGGTGCGGCGTGACGACCATGCCGTTCGGCGCGATGGTGGAGGGCATCGGCCAGACGGTACCAGAGTGAAACATGCGCCTTGACAGTAGCATGTTATCGGTCCATGCTGGATCCATGAAGACTGCCGTGGTTGGCGCGACCGGATTCGTCGGAAGCCACCTCGTTCCGCACCTGCTGGCGAGCGGCCAGGAGGTCATCGCCATCTCGCGGGGTGGCCGGCGCCGTCCGGAGTGGGGGGATGGCGTCGAAGCACGATCGGCTGACGTCGTCGATGGCGACCTGGACACGGCCCTGGCGGGCGCCGAGGCGGTCGTCCACCTGGCTGCCATCCCGCGCGAGAGCGGTGGCCGCAGGTTCAACGAGGTCAACGTCGTGGGCACGCAGCGGGTGGTCGACGCCGCGCAGCGCATCGGCGTGCGGCGGTTGGTGCACCTGTCCGTGCTCGGCGTCGCGGACGACCCGAAGCTCGCCTATCTGTACTCGAAGTGGCGGGGCGAGGAGTCCGTCCGCGCGAGCGAGCTCGATTGGGTCGTGCTGCGGCCGTCGCTGATGTTCGGCACGGGCGACGGATTCTTCAACCTCGTCAAGACGACCCTTCGATGGTGGTCTCCGGGCGTGGTCGCGATCCCCGGCGACGGTGGCGCGCGCTTCCAGCCGCTCTCGGTCGACGACCTCGCCATCGCGGTCGAGAAGTCGCTGACCGATGCCGACCGGTCGCGAACGGTCTACGAGCTCGGCGGACCGGCCTATCTGAGCTACCGCCAGATCGTCGACGAGGTCATGCGGGTCACCGGCATGCGGCGCCTCGCGGTCGGCGTGCCGATCCCGCTCATCAGTGCGCTCACCGCCGTGACCGACCGACTGCTCCCGGTCTTCCCGGTCAGCCACGACCAGATCGCATCGCTCCAGCGGCCGAACTACACGGAGCTCGACGCGTTCGAACGGAGCTTTGGCGTCGAGCCGCGACCACTGGACCTGTCGTACCTCGGCGCCTAGCCCATCAGGCTGCGCCGATAGCGCACCTCCACCGGGTGTGCGGTCCCGAAGTCGTCGACCTGCCGGGCTCCATCGAGCTGCCAGCCCATCCGTTCGTAGAAGGCGCGACCGTCGGCGTTCGCCTCGAAGGCCCAGAGCACGAGCTCGCGGACGTCCGTCCCGGCCCAATGCTCGTCGATGGCTCCCAGCAGCGCCGAGCCGATCCCGCGTCGCCAGCTGCCGGGATCAACGTAGATCGTGTAGATCTCGGCGCGGCCGGTCGGGTCGAGGTCGTCGTCGCGGACGGGCCCGGTATGGGCGAAGCCGCGCACGACGTCCGTGTCGTCGAGGGCGACGAAAGTGGGGGATCCGGGGCGCATGGCCGGACCGATCCGCGCGCGCCATTGCGTCGCGCGCTGCTCGACATCCAGGCTCTCGAGGAACGCGCCGGGGAGGAAGCCGGCGTACGCGACACGCCACGCGCCGATCTGGATGGCGGCGATCCCCTCGGCGTCGTCCGTCTCGGCGAGCCGAATGCGCGTTACGGCTGCGCCTCCCACGTCTCACCCGGCTCGAGCTCGATCACCTCGGCCGACGTCGCGTCGCGCAGCTCGTCGGGCGTGCCTGCCAGGACCGGAAAGGTGCCGTAGTGGACCGGGATCACGGTGGAGGCGCCGATGAGGTCGAGCGCCATGCCGGCGTCGCGCGGACCCATGGTGTAGTGCCCGCCGATCGGAAGGACCGCGATCTCGGGGTTGAACCGCTCGCGCACCAGGCGCATGTCGCCGAAGAGGTCGGTGTCGCCGGAGTGGTAGACCGTCGTGCCGTCCTCGAACTCGATGACCCAGCCCCAGCAGCCGAGGTCACGCGTCACCTGGTCGGCGCCGGTGCCCAGTGTGGCGCCGCCGGTGTGATCGGCGTGGACCATGGTGAAGCCGATGCCGGCCGCCTCGAAGCTGCCGCCCTTGTTCATGCCGACCGCCTCGATGCCACGCGCACCCAGCCAGACGCTCATCTCGTGCGAGCCGATGGTCGCGGCACCCTCGACGCTCGCCAGCTCGACGAGGTCCGCACAGTCATCCCCCACGTGGTCGAAATGGCAGTGGGTGGGGGCGACCACGCTGACCTTCTCGGCGGTCCGATACGCATCGGCGTAGTTGGGCGCGCCTGTCCATCGGTCCACCCAGATCCAGGCGTCCTCCGGCGATCGATACAGGACGCCGCCGTGCCCAAGCCGTGTGATGCGCAGGTTCGCCATCGGTCTCTCCTTCGTGTTCGGTCCATCCTAGGTCGCACGAGCGATGCCATCGTCGTACGGTAGTGTCGAGCTCATCGGACGCATGGAGTCAGCCAGTCGATGTCCGAGCCAGCGGGTCGCGCGCTGCCGTACTTGGTCCTCGCCGTCGTCGCCGCATTCGTGCTCATGGCCATCGCGGTGGCCGTGGCGGTGCTCACGGCGGGAGGGTGATTCCGCCCGCTCGCTAGAGCTCGCTCATCCGGGGACGAGCAGCCGCCCAGCGCCGGCGATGCGCTCCATCCAGTGCAGCTCGCGCTCGATCGTCGTCTCCGGTCCGTGGCCGGGCAGGACGCGGGTGCCAGGTGGGATGTCACGCGCGAGTCGCGCGAGCGAGGCGACCATCTGGTCGTCGTTGCCACCGGGCAGATCGGTCCGTCCGTAGGACCCGGCGAAGAGAACGTCGCCGGAGAGCAGGAGTCCGAGGCGCTCCTCGTACAGGCAGACGGAGCCCTCGGTGTGTCCGGGCGTGTGCAGGATGTCGAAGACGAGGTCGCCGATGCGGACCTGCTCCCCTTCGGTGAGCTCCCGGCTGGCGGTCACCGCCTCAACCTCGAAGCCGTAGTTGTTGCTCCCGTCGAGCCGATAGGCGTCGTCGGGGTGGATGGCGAGGGGCGCATCGGTCGCCCGCATCAGCGGCCCGTTGTCGAAGATGTGGTCGATGTGACCGTGCGAGTTCGCGATCAGGTGGATGCGCAACGAGTTCGCGGCGGCTCGCTCGACGAGCGGATCGGCCGCGCCCATGCCCGGGTCCAGCACGAGGGCGTCGGACGACCGGCCGTCCCACACCAGATAGGCGTTCGTCTCCCAGGGACCGAAGGCGCCGACCTCGAGGCGGACGCCGTGTGCCAGGTCCGACGCGGGCGCCGACCGGCGCTCGACCAGGGGCTCGTCCGTCACTGCTCCCGACCGCCGCCAGGACCGATGACGCCGGAGCCCCCGTCGGCCAGGCGAAGGCCGAAGTGTGCGGCAAGCTGCCTGGCGAGCTCATCCTCGACGGTGTCCATCGGCACGTGTCCGCCGAGCTCACGCGCGAGCGACGTGACGCCCTTGTCTCGGAGCCCGCACGGGATCATCTCGTCGAACCAGCGCAGGTCGGTGTTGACGTTCAGGGCCAGCCCGTGCGTCGTGACGCCGCGCTTCACGCGGACGCCGATGGCCGCCAGCTTGCGCTCGCCGTCGACCCAGATGCCGGGGTGGCGGTCCAGGTGGCCGGCCTCGACACCGAACGCGGCCGCGGTCTCGATCACCGCCGCCTCGAGCGTCCGGACGTATCGGCGCAGGTCGAGGGGGTCCTTCAGCTCGACGATGGGGTACGCCACGATCTGGCCCGGGCCATGGAAGGTGATGTCGCCCCCGCGATCGATCCGAACGAGCTCCGCCCCGATCTCACGCAGGCGCTCCCGGCTGGCCAGCAGGTTCGACTCGTCGCCGCCACGGCCGAGGGTGTAGACCGGGAAGTGCTCGAGCAGCAGCAGCCGATCGCCGATGCGGCGGCCGCGCCGCTGATCGGCGAGCTCGTCCTGGAGCTCCCAGGTCGGCTGGTAGGGGACCGTGCCGAGATGGTCGACGGTGAGGACGCCGCCGTGGGCGGCGAGCAGCGGGTGCTCATCGGAGGCCGGGCGGTAGGGTGCGCTCGGATCCGGTCGCTTGCGCGGCGCCGGCGTACCTGTCGGCGGGGTGCTGATGTCGCGGAACGGCGTATCCGTGGTCACGGCGACGGGTTCGAACCCTAGACCGCCTCGGCGACGCGGCCGGGGACCTGCTCGGCGGCGTGGTAGCTCGAGCGGACCAGCGGGCCCGACTGGACGTGCTTGAAGCCCATCTCGAGGCCGATTCGGCGCAGCGACATGAACTCGGCCGGGGTGTAGTACTTGACCAGCGGCAGGTGCTGGCGGCTGGGGCGCAGGTACTGGCCGATGGTGAGGACGTCGACATCGGCGTCGCGCAGCAGCTGCATCGCCTCGAGAATCTCGTCCCAGGTTTCGCCCAGCCCGAGCATGATGCCGGTCTTGGTGACCATGTCGGCGAACCCGATCTCGTCGGCGAACGCGCGCCCCTGGGTCAGTACCGAGACCGATCGATCCCAGCGGGCCCGGCGGCGGACGGGCTTCTGGAGCCGCGGCACCGTCTCGACGTTGTGGTTGAGGATGTCCGGCTGGGCCTCGACGACGGTTCGGATGTCGTCCGGCCGCCCGTTGAGGTCGCTGATGAGCACCTCGATGCTGGTGCCCGGGTTCTCGACGCGGATCTGGCGGATCGTCTCCGCGACCATCTTCGCGCCGCCATCGGGCAGGTCGTCGCGGGCGACCATGGTGATGACGACGTGCTTCAGGTTCATCAGCTTCGTCGCCTCGGCCACGCGACGCGGCTCGTCCCAGTCGGTGATCGGCGGGCGGCCGGTGGCGATGGCGCAGAACCCGCAGTTCCGGGTGCAGACGCTGCCCAGGATCATGAACGTGGCCGTGCCGAGCGCCCAGCACTCGCCCATGTTCGGGCAGCGAGCCTCCTCGCACACGGTGTTGAGCGCCTCGTCGCGCAGCACGTGCTTGGTGTTCGCGAACGTACTGCCAGCGCCGATGCGGACCTTGAGCCACTCCGGCCGTCGCCCACCCGGGCCGGCATTCACCGGAATCGGGTCCCCGGGAGCCAGCAGGCCGCCATCGGTCTGCGGACCGCCCGGGTACATCACCTCCGACGGTGACGCGTGGCCACCGGCCGGATCGGAGACGACGTTGAGCTCGCCCAGGCCGCTGAAATCGGGACGGGACGCGTCGAGGGCCATGCCGAGAGTCTAGCGAAGGCCCGTGGGATGCGCCCGCGAGCTCCTTCGCGACCGCGCTCGTGGAGCGGCTGCGTTCGGTGGCGACCCCCGAGCGAGCCCAGCGCCGGAGTACCACGGCGGTCCTACATCTCGGGCTCGGGCCGGTGCCGGTCGCGCGGAGGTGCGCTCGGCGCCTGGTACGTTTCCGGCGGAGGTCCTATCGACCACCGGGACCCCGCGCGCCTACGGTTCCTCCATGTTGCTCGCTCGGCGCCCAGGCCAGCACGCCCGTGGACCGATGCTGCTCGCCCTCGTCTTCGGCGTCACCCTTGCGCTTCTCGGCGTGACCGCCGGCGCCCTCGTCGCCGTGACTTCCGAGCACTTCCGCGCCGCGACCGTCGTGGGCGTCGTGGACCGCGATGCCTCGCTGGTCGAGTACTTCGTCAACGGCAATCTGCGCGAGAGCGACCTCGATGCGGACCGCATCGGCGATGACCGCTCGGTCGAGCTGTCCGGACTGCTCGGTGTCCTCACCGATCGCGACGACTCGATCGCGCGGCTCGAGATCCGTGACGTGGATGGCCGCGTGCTCGTCAGCGATGACAGCGACCTCGTCGGGACGGGAGCCGGCATTCCGAGCGGGATGACGGCCGCGCTGGAAGCGCGCTCGACCGCGGTTCTCCTCGAGGCGGGGACCCCGACCGAGGCCGCCGGCAGCCTTGCGAACCCGAACGGCATGGTGCAGGAGTATTTGCCCATCGTCAGCGGTGACGGCACGACCCTCGCCGTGGTGGCTGTCTGGCGCGACGCCGGGACGCTCATGGCCGGGCTGGAAGCCACGCAGCGCGACGTCATGCTGGTGACGATGGTGGCGGGCGTTCTGCTGGCGGCGATGCTGTTCCTCGTCTTCCGAGCGTCGCAGGCGCGCCTCACCCGTCAGCACCGCCAGCTGCTCGACGCGACGCGCCGCGATGCGCTGACCGGCATGCTGAACCACGGGGCGGTGGTGGCGCTGCTCGCGGAGGAGGTCGAGACGGCGCGGCGCGACAAGGCCGAGATCGGCGTGGCGCTGGTCGACGTCGACAACTTCCGGCTCTTCAACGACACGCACGGGCACGAGGCCGCCGACCAGGTCCTCCTCCGCGTCGCCGCGCTCGTCGCGCGCCAGGGCGCCGAGGGCAACGTTGCCCGCTACGGACCCGACGAGTTCCTGATCGTGCGCCGCGGTTCCGGCACGGCGGAGATGGAGTCGGCCATCGAACGGCTGCGCGCGGACGTGCGCGACGAGAGCGTCCATTTCGGCGATTCGGAGGCGCTGCCGATCAGCGTCAGCGTCGGCATCTGCGCCTACCCGGAGCACGCCGCCTCCGTGACCGACCTGCTCTCGGCTGCCGTCGTCGCGCTGAGCGAGGCCAAGGCGAGCGGCGGCGACGGCGTGCGCGTCGCGCAGACCGGCGAGGAGGAACGCGTCGTCTCGGGCAGCTTCGACGTTCTCCAGGGGCTGGTCATCGCGGTCGACACGAAGGACCGATACACGAAGCGCCATTCCGAGGACGTCGCCCGCTACGCCGTCTTCCTGGCACAGCGCCTGGGCCTCGACGACGAGATGCTGCGGACGATCCAGCTCGCCGGGCTCCTGCACGACATCGGCAAAATCGGCATTCCGGACGTCATCCTTCGCAAGCCCTCCAAGCTGACGGCGGGCGAATACGCCATGTTCCAGCAGCACGTCGCACTGGGCGACGCGATCGTGCGGGACGTTCCGAACGTCGAGGTGGTGCGGGCCGGCATCCGCCACCACCACGAGCGCTGGGACGGCGATGGCTATCTCGACGGCCTCGAGGGCGAGGCCATTCCACTCATCGGCCGCGTGCTTGCGGTGGCCGATGCGTTCAGCGCGATGACCACGACCCGCCCGTATCGCAAGGCGCTCTCGGTGGCCGAGGCGCTCAAGCGCCTCGGTGACGCCGCCGGCACGCAGCTCCAGGAGGAGCTCGT
>DASVDT010000178.1:0-16828 GCA_036380955.1 Candidatus Limnocylindria bacterium
ACCGGCCCTCGCCCGAGTCGGCGACCCAGCCGGTGATGTCCTCGAGGTCGTTGCCCTCCTTCTCGAAGGCGTCGCCGGCCAGCTCCAGCAGCCACGACCGGATGACCGATCCGTTGTTCCAGACGCGCGCCACGGCCGCCAGGTCGAGGTCGTACTCGCCGGCGTGGAGGATGTCGAAGCCCTCGCCGTAGGCCTGCATGATCCCGTACTCGATGCCGTTGTGGACCATCTTGGTGTAGTGGCCGGCGCCCGCCTCGCCGCAGTACAGGTAGCCGCCCTTGGGCGCCAGCGTCTGCACCACCGGCTCGAAGCGCTCGAACACCTCGCGCTTGCCGCCGAGCATGGCGCAGAACCCGACCTCCAGGCCCCAGATGCCGCCTGACACGCCCATGTCGAGCCACTCGAGACCCTTCTGCTCGAGCTCCGCGGCGTGTCGCTTCGAGTCGTGGAAGCGGCTGTTGCCGGCGTCGATGATCACGTCGCCGGGCTGGAGGACCGCGGCGACCTGCTCGATCATCGCGTCGGTGGCCGCGCCGGACGGCACGCTGATGATGACGTGGCGTGGGGCGTCGACCATCTCGATCAACCGATCCAACGGCTCGGCGACCGTCATGCGGCCCTTGTTCTCCTCCTCGGCCGCAACCTCGGTCGCGACGGACTCGGTGCGATTCCAGACCACGACGTCGTGTCCACCGCGCGCCGCCCGACGGGCCATGCCCGCCCCCATCCGTCCGAGTCCTGCGACCGCAACCTGCAACTTATGTCCTCCTCGTCATGCCGATGTTCATCACGCCGATGTTCGCGCGCCGAGCCCGACCATCTCCTCCAGCCGATTCAGCCCGGCGTCCAGATCGGCGAAGTGGACCCGGATCGCCCGCCGGCCGCGTCGCTGGAGCGAGGTCAGGTCGCCGAGCGCCTGTGCGGCGATGAGCGTGCCGAACGTCTCGTCCCAGCCGGGGATCGGCAGGTCCTTCGACGGGTCGGCGGTGATCTGGAGGAAGACGCCCGTGTCCGGTCCGCCCTTGTGCAACTGCCCGGTCGAGTGCAGGAAGCGCGGGCCGAAGCCGAGCGTCGTCGCCGCGCCGGTCAGCTCGCGGACCCGGACGCGCAGCCGCTGGAGCCGTTCCACGATGACATCGTCCTGCGGCAGGTAGGCGAGGATGGCGAAGTAGTCGCGGCCACCGCGCGTCACCGCCAGCAGCTGTTCGACGGCGCCGTCGACCGTCACGGGCGCATCACCCAGCGCGTCGGGGTCGGCGCTGATCGCGACGCCCGGGTCGCTGACGAGCGGCATCGGCTGCGGAAGCGCGCCGTTGCTGCGATACGCCTCGAGCAGCTCGCGCGTGGCGTCCTTCGACTCCTGGACGTTGGGCTGGTCGAACGGGTCGATGCCGAGGACGATGCCGGCTGCCGCAGTCGCGACCTCCCAGCGCACGAACTCCGCGCCGACCTCGATCGGCTGGCCGAGGCCGATGTGCCGGACGGGATGACCGCGCGACTCGAGGTCGCCGGCCAGCCGGCGAAGCTCGTCGTGGGCGTCGTCGGCCAGGGTCAGGAACACGAAATTGCGGTCGTCACCGTAGGCGTCGGCCCCGGTGATCGGCTCGCCGACGATCGGAATGATCCCCTTGCCGGCCTTGCCGGTGCTCTCGGCGATGAGCTGCTCGACCCAATCGCCGAAGGCGGCCAGCCGCGGCGAGGTCAGGATGGTGAGCTTGTCGCGCCCGGCGATCGCGGCCTCGCCGATGGCTGCCCCAAGCGCGAGACCGGGGTTCGCGGTCGCGTCAGCAGTGCGGCATGCGTCCGCCATGGTCCGGGCGCCAGCCAGCAGCCGCGCAAGGTCGACGCCGTTCAGCGCGGCCGGAACGAGGCCGAAGACCGTCAGCGCGGAGTAGCGGCCGCCGACGTCGGGTGGTGCCTCGACGATGGCGCGAAACTCCTGCGCCTTCGCCAGGTCCACCAGGGCCGTGCCCGGATCGGTGATGGCGACGAAGTCGAGCGCGGGTGCAATCTCGCCCATCGCCGCCTGATAGGCATTCGGTTCGGTGGTCGTTCCCGACTTCGAGGAGACGCAGAACAGCGTGCGCTGCTCCGACGCCCACGAACGAAAGCCGCGGACCGCGTCGGGATGCGTCGAGTCACAGATCCGCAGCTCCAGCCCGTCGGCTGATGCGGCTCCATTGCCGGACGGTCCGCCGGCCCAGGCGAAGACGCGGCTGAACAGCTCGGGCGCAAGGCTCGAGCCGCCCATGCCGAGCACCGCCGCGCGCCGGTAGCCGTCCTCGCGCACGTCGCGCGCGAGATGCGCCAGCTCGTCGGTCCGCGCGCTCATGGCCTCGGGCAGGTCGAGCCAGCCGAGCCACGTGCTGACGTCGTCGGCTGCCTTGCCCGACGCCGCCCACAGCGAGCCGTCCTTCTGCCACAGGCGCTCAGCGACGCGATCGCGCGTCCAGCCCTCCAGCCGGGAGCGGATCGCGTCGTCGAGGTCGCTCATGCCGGAGCGAGCTCCTTGCGCTTCGACTCGATCGTCTCGATCAGCTCGTCGAAGCTCTTCTGGAAGCTGGCCATGCCCTCGTCGATGAGCTCGTCGGTCACGCGCTCCATGCTGATGCCACTGGCCTCGACCTCGCGCAGGGCCTGGCGGGCGTTGTCGACATCGGTATCGAGCGTTCGCGTGATCGCACCGTGATCGAGGAAGGCGTTGATGGTCTCGATCGGCATGGTGTTCACGGTCTCTGGGCCGATGAGCTCCTCGACGTACAGCACGTCGCGGTAGTCGGGGTTCTTCGTGCTGGTGCTGGCCCAGAGGCAGCGCTGGACCCGCGCGCCCGCGGCGCGCAGATCGGCGAACTCGTCGCCGCCGAAGATCTCCTGGTACGCCGCGTACGCCATCTTGGCGTTGGCGATGGCCGCCCGTCCGCGCGCCTCGAGCGCCGCCCGGGTCCCCTTCTCCTCGAGGTACTTGTCGACCTTGGTGTCGACGCGGCTGACGAAGAAGCTCGCCACGCTGGCGACGCGGCTGATGTCGCCGCCGCTCTCCTTCAGCCGTCGGAGCCCGGCGATGTAGGCGCGCGCGATGCGCTTGTAGACCTCCACGCTGAACATCAGGGTGACGTTGATGTTGATGCCATCGGCCACGGCGTCCTCGATGGCCGGGATGCCGGCCTGCGTGGCGGGGATCTTCACGAAGACGTTGGGCCGGTCGAGGAGGCCCCACAGCTCTCGCGCCCGGTTGAGCGTGCCGCCCGTGTCGTCGCCGAGCTCTGGCTCCACCTCGATGCTGGCGAAGCCATCGGTCCCGTTCGACTCGTCGTAGATGCGACGCAGCACGTCCGCCGCGTCGCCGACATCGGACACGGCGATCTGCTGGTAGATCGCGCGGGCTCCGTCGCCGGCCTCGATCTCCCGCCGGATGAGCTCGTCGTACTGGCCGGTGGCCACCGCCTTGGCGAAGATGGTCGGGTTGCTGGTCAGGCCACGGATCCCGTCGTCGACCATCTTCTGGAGCTTGCCGCTGGTGATGAGCTCACGGTCGATGAAGTCGATCCAGGGGCTCTGGTCCTGCTCGGCGTGCAGCCGGTGCAGTGCGTTGGTCATGGATGGATCCTTTCGCTAGTCGCCGGCACCCGAGCCGACCGTGGTCGCGCTCATGGCCCGGGAGCCGGCTCGACCCGCGAGATCGCGGGCAGCGTCGGCAATGTGCTTTGCATCGATTCCGGCGGCCGCGAGCAGCTCCGCCGGTTTGCCCGATCCGGGCATGTCGCGCACCGCCAGCTTCACGACCACCGGGTGCGGCTGCTCCTCGGCCAGCGCGGCCAGGACGGCATCGCCGATGCCACCCTCGGCCCAGTGGTCCTCGACCGTGATCAGCGCCCCCGTATCGCGCGCGGCGCGCTTGAGCGTTTCGGCGTCGATCGGCTTGACGCTGTAGAGGTCGATGACGCGCGCGTTGATCCCTTCGCCGGCCAGTTGATCGGCGGCCTTGAGCGCCTCATGCAGCGTGATTCCTGCGCCGATGATGGTCACGGCGTCGTCATCGGTCTGGCGGACGACCCGCGAGCCGCCGATGCGGAACTCCTCGCCCGGCTGGTACAGGATCGGCGTCTTCTCGCGCGTGGTGCGCATGTAGACGATGCCCTCGACGTCGGCCATCTGGGGCACCAGCGCGGCGGTCTGGTTCGCGTCACTGGGATACAGGACGGTCGAGCCGTGCACGGCGCGGAGGGATGCGATGTCCTCGAGGGCCATCTGCGACGGCCCGTCCTCGCCGATGCTGACGCCGGCGTGCGACCCCGCCAGCGCGTAGTTGGCATGGCTGACCGCCGACATGCGCACGAAGTCGTAGGCGCGGCTCAGGAAGGCGGCGAAGGTCGCGGCGAACGGCTTCCACCCGCGCACCTGGAACCCCACCGCGCTGGCGATCATCTGCTGTTCGGCGATGTAGACCTGGAAGAACCGATCCGGCAGCGCGTCGGCGAACTCCTCGGTGTAGGTGCTGTTGCCGACCTCCCCGTCGAGCGTGACCACGGTCGGGTTCGCCTTGCCCAGCGCGACCAGCGCGTCACCGAATGCCTTGCGCGTCGCCTCCTTGGTGCCCGGCTCGTACGAGGGCAGGCTCATCGTGCTCGACGGGAACTCGTGCGGCGTGCCGTCGAAGGTTGGCTTCGGAACGGCGACCGCGATGTGTCGGATGCCGCCGAGCTCCTCGATCGCCGCCGCCTCGTCCTCGATCGGCTTGCCGTGCTTGCCGTTCTTGTTGGCGACGGCGGCGACGCCGTGGCCCTTCTCCGTCTTGGCGATGATCACCGTCGGCCGACCCTCGGTGGCCACGGCCCGTGCATACGCCTCGTCGATGGCGGCCACGTCGTGGCCATCGATCTCGATGGCGTTCCAGCCGAACGCCTCGGCCCGCCGTCGGTAGGCGCCGAGGTCCCAGCCGTGCATCGTCTCGCCGGTCTGGCCGAGGCGGTTCACGTCGATGATGGCGGTGAGGTTGTCGAGGCCGTGGAAGCCGGCGTGCTCGAACGCCTCCCACATGGATCCCTCGGCCATCTCGGAGTCGCCGCACAGGCACCAGACGCGATATGGCAGGCGATCGAGCTTCTTGCCGGCGAGCGCGATGCCCACGCTGAACGGCAGCCCCTGGCCCAGGCTGCCGGTCGCGACGTCGACGTACGGCAGGACCGGCGTCGGATGGCCCTCGATCCGCGAGCCGAGCTGGCGGAAGGTGAGCATCTCTTCGTCGCTGATGCCGCCGGCCGCCTTGTACATCGCGTACAGCAGCGGCGACGCGTGGCCCTTGCTGAAGATCAAATGGTCGTTGCGCGGATCGTCCGGCGCGTCGAAGTCGTAGTGCAGGTACTTCGACATGAGCACGGCCATGAGGTCAGCCGCCGACATGGAGGAAGTGGGGTGACCGCTGTTCGCGGCGCTGCTCGATCGAACCGAGTCGACGCGCAGCTGCTGGCCGAGCTCGCGCCACTCATCGTGCTGGGAGGTCATGGATGATGGCTCCGCAAGTTGTCTGCCGAATTTGCGCGTGCCAGCCCATCATAGGACGGATGCGCCGATGCGGCCGGTGAGCGACCAAGCGGGGCCGGAGTCCGATCGTGGGTCCATGCCCTGGCGACGCATTGCGGGCGGGGCAACTATCGGCCATCCAGGATGCGCTTCGTGGTCGCTTGTTGCCGGCACAGCAACGCACGGCCAACGGGACGGCCGAGATCGGCCGCGGCAAGCCCGAAGTTGGCCGGTAGTTGCCGCGGGGGCAACGGCAGGCACTCAGAGCGGTAACGAGAGCGGGCGGTCCCAGAGGACCGCCCGCATCGGCTTCGAATGAGGAGCGAGGACTAGCCGCGCATCATCCGGAAGCAGTCGGAGCAGTAAACCGGGCGAGCGCCGGTCGGGCGGAACGGCACCTGCGTCTCGTTGCCGCAGCGGGCGCAGACGGCGTCGTGCATCTCGCGCGGACCGCGCGAGTACCCGCCACCACCGAAGCCGCCACCGCCTCCATAGCTGCTCGCGCCGCCGCCGGACGCCCGGCGCTGGGCGCGGCACGACGAGCAGCGCTTCGGAGCAGAGGCGAAGCCCTTCTCCGCGAAGAACTCCTGCTCGGACGCGGAGAACACGAAGTCGATGCCGCAGTCCGTACAGGTGATCACCTGATCGGTGTAGGTCACTGAAGGACCCCTCCCAACAAAGGATTGAAACCACGCCGATTCCGCCCGCTCGACGCCGGCCCGGGATCTTGCCACTGCCCCGAGGCCGACGGTTGGACGTGGTGAGGGGAGAGGAAGGAGAGCTGGTGGCGCCGCTCTGTGCGGCTTCGACGCGCGGAGTATTACCCGAGCGCGACGCCGTGGGCAAGTATCAATCCGCCGCTAGGATTCGAGTCGTGCGAGCGGTCGTTTCCACCATCGGCGTCCTGTTGGTGCTTGCCGGCCTGGTGTGGGTCGCGCAGGGGCTCAACCTGCCCTTCGCTCCGAGGAGCTTCATGACGGCCGATCGCGCGTGGATCCTCATCGGCGCGGCCACCGCCGCGGTCGGCGCGTTCGCCGTGGGATGGGCTCGCCGCCAGGCAGGGCGAGTGGGCTAGGCGACCTCGACCCCGGCGTCGGCCATCTCCGACAGCGCCTCGTCACCGTGGTGCGGCTCGAGGTTGACCGCGGCACACGCTTCCGCCAGGACGGTGACCTCGAACCCAAGCTTGATGGCATCGAGGGCGGTGGCACGGACGCAGTAGTCCGTCGCCAGCCCGCATACCACGACGCGCTCGATGTCGGCCTCGCGGAGCAGGGATTCGAGCTCTGTCGAGGTCTCCTCGCCGGTGGTCGGGTCTCGCATCGTGAACCCCGAGTAGCCGTCCTCGCCATGCTGCCCCTTGCGCACGCGCGGGGCGGTGGCCGGGAGCCTGAGCGCCGGGAACAGCTCCGCGCCCCACGTGCCGCCGACGCAATGCACCGGCCACGCGCCGCCGTCCCTGGCGAAATGCGGCGTCGACTCCGGATGCCAGTCCTGCGTTGCCACGATCAGCGAGCCGGCGGCTTGCGCCTGCTCGACCGCGGCGTTGATCTCGGTCACGACACCCTCGGCGCCCTGGACGGCCAGCGATCCTGCAGGATCGGCGAAGTCGTTCTGGACATCGACCACCACCAGGGCAGTCCGCGCGTCGTATCGGCCCATGCGATCGATGGTAGCCGCTGCGGTGCCAGGTCGCCGCAGCGCCGTCATCGTTCGGGAGCGGATCAGCCGGGGAAGATCCGCCTCAGCCGCCGATAGGCGCGCGACGCCGGGCCGCGGGTCGCGGCGCCGGTGGCAGGAGGCCGCACGAACGCCGAGCGCGCCGGCCACTCGTCGTTCGGGCCGTCCTGATCGGTCTCGGCGTGCGGCTCGGGTTCGGGCGGGGGCTCCGCGGCGCGGCCGGCGGCCCGCAACGCAGCGATCGCTTCTTCGAGATCCTGCGCCCCGGGAAACGCGCGCGCCGAGGCGCGGTGGACGGCCCGCGCGTCCGGCTGGGTCCCGGTTGGCGCGACCTCCATCTCGTCGGCGCCGTTGACCTCGACCGGCTCCGCGTCCGCGGCGAGCGCGCTGCCGGCTTCCGCCACCGGTGCATCGGGCTCCGGACCAGCGTCGGCCTCTTCCGTCACCGCAGCGGTGGCGGGCTCGGCCTGGTCCGATGATGGCTCCACCACGGGCTCATCGCCGATGGGTGCTGACGAAACGGCTTCGTCGATCTCGGCCGCAAACCAGTCGGGCTCTTCGATATCGGTGGTGTAGCGCTCTGCGTCCCACGCGACCGGCTCGATCTCGACCCCGGCCACGGCCGATTCGGCATCAGCCGCGGCAACCGATTCGGCTTCCCGGCCGATGCCTGACGCCTCGGCTGCCTCTTGCGGCTCGGGCCCGGTTCCGACGGCCGCGCCAGTTGTGACCTCCGTCTCAGCGATCTCCGGCTCGTCCTCAACGGGCGCTTCGAGGCCTGGCGGGGGCGCGGCATCGGTCACGAGCGGGACGGGTTCCTCGACCGGCTCGAACGTCGGGCCCGGCCCGTCGAAGACCGGCTCCGCTGCAGCTGCAATCGGTTCGGGCTCCGCGGAGACCTCGACCGGCTCGGGTGCAGTCTCAATCGGCTCGGGCTCGAGCTCAATCGGCTCAGGCTCGACCGCGACCGGCTCGGGCGCAGTCTCGATCGGCTCGGGCTCGAGCTCAATCGGCTCAGGCTCGACCGGCTCGGGCTCGGACTCGACCGCGACCGGCTCGGGTGCCGCTTCCACCACCACGGCTTCCGGGGTGACCGACTCGATCGCGCCCTCCACCACCGCCGTCTCGTCGGGGGCGGCTGCGACGACCTCGTCCGCTCCGTCGGCGACCGGGATCTCGTCAGCGCCGGCAGCCTCGCGCGGAAGCCCGACATCGGCGCCGGCATCCGACTGCTGTCGTTGACCCGCGATCCCGGCGGCGTCCGCGGGCGCGGGGAGCTCCGGCGGGCTCGGATCCTGCGCACGCGCGAGCGCCTCGGCGAAGGACTCGGTGGCCCGGCGCGGACCACGCGCACGGGCGCGCCGCTCCTCCTCCTCGGCGGCCTCGTGCTGCCCGGTGGGCGGGGGCTCGACCGTTGCTGCGGGCATGACCGCACGCTCGACCGGCGGCGGCATCGGCGTGGGCGACCACCCCGCCGGCTGTGGCTGCCCCATCGGCAGGCGGAGGTCCATCCGGGCTTCGAGAAGGTCGACCCGCGATCGCAGCGAGGCGACCTCGCCGCGCGCCTCGCCGAGCGCAAGCAGCGCCTGGCCGTAGCGTTCGGTCAGATTGCGGAACTCGGTCAACAGCTCTCGGAACGGCGAGAGCTCGCGTTCCGGCTCACGTGCGCCGCCATCGCCGTTCGGCCCCCTGGCCTCGACCGGCGCAGGTGCGGGCCGAGGCTGGAGGTAGACGCGCATGCCCGTTTCACCCTCCGGCGCTCCGGACAGGACGCCGCGAGCGAGCAGCTCCCAGACGCGCTCCGTCGGCACGCCGAGGACCGATGCCGCCTCCGTGACCGAGTAGCCTTCCATTCGGGCGCTAGGGTAGCGCCTCTCCTCAAGCGTGAAGGCACGCCTCAGGCGGTCAGCTCTCCGAGTGCGGCCACCAGACGATCCACCTCTTCGAGGGTGTTGTAGTGCACCAGGCCGATGCGGACCAGGCCGCCGACGTCGGACAGGCCCAATGCGCGGACCAGCTCCCAGGCGTAGAAGTCGCCGTCCCACACGCTGATCGCCCGATCGGCGAGGTGCTGCGCGACCGCGCGCGCGTGGTGCCCGGCAACGGTAAACGAGAAGGTCGGCACCCGCTCGTCGAGGCGATCAGGATCCGTAAGGCCGTAGAGCCGCAGACCGTCGACGGTGGCCAACCGCTCGAGCGTTCCTCGCGATAGGCCACGCTCATGCTCCCGGATGGCCGACATGGCGGCGCGTAGCCGTCCGCGACGGCTGTCGTCACCCGCCACGTCTCCGTAGGCTGCTCCGAGCGTCTCGAGATATCGAAAGGTGCCGAGCAGGCCGGCGAGCGACTCGTGGCTCTGGGTGCCGACCTCCCACTTGCCGGGCAGCTCCTCACCGGCCGGCCGCACGCGGTACGCGACGAGCCGCTCGAGCAGGTCGCGGCGGCCGTACAGCATCCCCAGGTGCGGCGCGAAGAACTTGTACGGGCTGCAGACCAGCAGGTCCGCCTGGAGCGCGGCGACGTCGATCGGCATGTGCGGCGCGGCGTGCACCGCGTCGACGTAGGTCAGGGCGCCGACCGCGTGGGCGGCCTCGATGGCCCGCCCGACGTCGGTCATCGTGCCGAGGGCGTTCGACGCGAGGCCGATCGCCACGACCTTCGTCCGCTCGCCGAGCACCGAGTCGAGCGCATCGAGGTTCAGCGTCGCCCCGTCATCGGCGAGCTCGATCCAGCGGACGACGAGACCGAGGTCCTCGGCCAGGGCCAGCCAGGGCGCGACGTTCGCGTCGTGGTCGAGCCGCGTCACCACGATCTCGTCGCCGGGCGCCAGGTCGCGACCGACCGCACGGCTCACTCCAAAGGTGAGGGTCGTCATGTTGGGACCGAATGCGATCTCGTCGGGATCGTGGGCACCGACGAAGTCGGCGGCCGCCGCGTGGACCTCATGGAGCAGCGCATCGGTCTCGACCGACGCGGTGAATGCGCCGCCATGGTTGGCGTTGCTGCGCTCGAGGTAGTCCGTCATGGCGGCGATGCATTCGCGCGGGACCTGCGTGCCGCCCGGCCCATCCAGGTAGGCGACCGCCGAGCCGTCGAGCGTTCGCCTCAGCGAAGGGAAGTGATCGCGCAGCGCGGCGACGTCCAGGCCGGTCTGCTCGCGGATCGAGGTCATCGGCGCATCCTACTGTGAACCGCCCGCTATCATCGACGCCCGTGACCTCCCTCCACGTACCGACCCTGCCGGGTCATGATTTCAACCTGCCCGCCGAGCTCCAGGGCCTCGATGAGCTCGCCTACAACCTGTGGTGGAGCTGGACCCCACGGGCGCAGTCGCTCTTCAGCCGGATCGACGTCGGCGCCTGGTCGCGGCACCGCAACCCCATCCCGGTCCTGCGCTCGGTCGACCAGGCGCGCTGGGCCGAGCTGACCGCCGACGAGGACTTCATGGTCGACGCCAGCCGGGTGCTCGACGAGTTCGGCCGCTACATGAGCAACGGCTCCGATTCGTGGTACCGCTCCTCGCCGGAGCGACAGGTGCCCGGGCCGATCGCCTACTTCTGCGCGGAGTTCGGCATCCACGAGTCGATGCAGATCTACTCCGGCGGCCTCGGCATCCTGGCCGGCGACCACTGCAAGTCGGCATCCGATGCGGCGCTGCCCTTCGTCGGGATCGGCCTCCTCTACCGCCGCGGCTACTTCCGCCAGCAGATCGACGCCGATGGGCACCAGGAGCACGCCCAGCCCGATCTCGACCCGTCGCAGCTGCCGCTGCGACGAGCGCGCGGGCGCGATGGCGCCCCGGTCGTGGTGAAGGTGCAGATCGCGGAGCGCGACGTCCACGCCGCCGTGTGGGTCGCGCAGGTCGGGCGGGTGCCGATCCTTCTCCTCGACACCGATGTGCCGATCAATGACAAGGCGGACCGGCCGATCACGCACATCCTCTACGTGCGCGGCCGCGAGATGCGGCTGTGCCAGGAGCTGGTGCTCGGCATCGGGGGCGTCCGCGCACTCCGCGCGCTGGCCATCGAGCCCGCGGTATGGCACCTCAACGAGGGTCACTCGGCGTTCCTGCTCCTCGAGCGCGCGCGCGAGCTCGTCCGGGCGACGCCTGGGATCGCCGCGGGGGAGGCGCTGCGGCGGGTGGGCAACGACGCCGTCTTCACCATCCACACGCCCGTCCCCGCCGGCAACGAGGTGTTTGGCCGCGACCTGGTCGTCCCGGCCCTCGCGTCGTGGTTCGAGGCAACCAACGCCGATCCATCCGAGCTGCTCGAGCTCGGCCGAGGACACACCGATGACCCGAACGCGCCGTTCGACATGACCGCCTTCGTCCTGCGCCATGCCACCGGCGCCAATGCCGTGTCACGGCTGCATGGCGAGACGGCCAACCAGACCTGGCGCGAGCTGGCCGGCCACCCGATCGGTGCCATCACCAACGGGGTCCACGTCCCGACCTGGCTCGGTCGGCCCGTGCGGCGCATCATCAAGGAGGCCATCGGCGTGCCGCTCGGCGTGGACCTCAATGGCCCCGATCCGCTCGACGGCCTGGGCACGCTGGACGACGCCGAGCTGTGGGGTGCGCACCAGCAGCAGAAGCGCGAGCTGGTGGCCTTCCTCGAGGGCCGCCTGGCGCGCCAGTTCGCGCGGCACGGCGAGTCGCCGACGCTGCTGCGCCAGGTGCGGGGCGTGCTTGATCCGGACGCGCTGACGATCGGCTTCGCGCGGCGCTTCGCGACCTACAAGCGGGCCGACCTGCTCTTCAGAGACGAGGAACGGTTGGCGCGGATCCTCGCCTCCCCCGAGCGCCCGGTGCAGGTCATCATCGCCGGCAAGGCGCACCCGGCCGACCGTCCGGGCCAGCAGGTCATCCAGCGCATCTTCGAGCTGTCGCGTTCGGAGCGGCTGCGCGGCCGGGTGTTCATCGTCGAGGACTACGACATGCGCATCGCCCGCTTCCTGGTCGCTGGCGTTGACATCTGGCTCAACAACCCGCGGCGGCCGATGGAGGCCTCCGGCACGTCGGGCATGAAGGCGGCGATCAACGGCGTGCCATCGGTCTCGATCCTGGATGGCTGGTGGGACGAGGGCTACAACGGCACGAACGGCTGGGCCATCGGCGACCGGGAGCCGGACGGCGACGATGCGGCGCAGGACGCGGCCGATTCGGCCGAGCTGTATCGGCTGCTCGAGGACGAGATCGTGCCGCGCTTCTTCGAGCGCGGTGCCGGCGGGCTGCCCGAGGCTTGGGTCGCCACGATGCGCGCGTCGATCGCATCGGCGCTGTGGCAGTTCAGCACGGCACGCATGCTGAGCGAGTACGTCGACCGGCTCTACCTGCCGGCAGTGCGGGAGCCGATCCGGGTCTGACGGCGCCGCGACGCGGCCGCGGATGCGTGCGTTTGCCGCCAGGCGCACGTAACTGAGAAGTTGCAGCCGATTTCGGCCGATTCTTGCGCTGTAGCGCACGTTCTGATCACGAAGGCACCGGGTTGGCCGCGAACTTCGTTGTTACGTGCGGCCTGCGGCAAGTCCCGCCTCCGGCGCTACGGCAGGTACGCCCGTGGGTTCTCCCACACGCCGTGGTCGTTGATGGCGAAGTGCACGTGGCAGCCGGTCGACATGCCGGTGGTGCCCTCGTAGCCGATGAGGTTCTCGCTCGTCACCGGGGTGCCGGGCGCCACCACCACGCGTGGCTGCATGTGCCAGTACCAGCTCTGCACGCCGCCGCCGTGGTCGATGACGACACCGTAGCCCGAGTCCCACGGCCACAGCGGCTGCCCTGAGGCGACCACCACGCCCGGACCGATGGAGTAGATCGGCGTGCCGCAGC
This sequence comes from Candidatus Limnocylindria bacterium, assembly GCA_036380955.1. GTDB lineage: Bacteria > Chloroflexota > Limnocylindria > QHBO01 > QHBO01 > JACDBZ01. The sequence goes on from DASVDT010000178.1 coordinate 13,031, forward strand.
CGTTGGCGAAGTCGATGCCGGCGTGGAAGTGCGGGTACCAGGTGCCGCGGTAGGTGTACGGCGGTTCGAGCTGGAACGACGTCGGCCCCCACTCCTGGGTGACGCGGAACGAGCGCTCCGGCCAACGGAAGCCACGGCTGCTGAATGCCGGCTGCTGGTTGGCGGCCTCGCGCGCACGACGAGCGGCCTCCTCGGCGGCCTTCCGGCGCGCCTCGTCGATGGCAGCCTGCTGTGCCGCCGCCTGCTGCTGCAGCTGCGCCGCGAGCTGAGCCGCCGCCTGCGCCGCGCGCTCGTTGTCGGCGATCTTCTGCTCGACGTCGCCCTCGGCAGCGAGGGACGCGTTGAGCGCGGCCTCCTGCGCCGCGCGCTTTGCATCGGCGGCTGCGCGTAGCTCGGCCAGCTGGGCCTCGAGCGCGGCGAGCTCATCGCGCCGGGCGTTGAGGGTCGCCTCCTCGTCGCGCGCGACCGTGCGCGCATCGGCCAAGGCGCGGCGACCGTCCTTCAGGGTTTGACGCCGGGTCTCGAGCTCCTCACGAATGGATCGGATCTCATCGGCCAGGAGCTCGTCCTGGTCCGACACGCTCATCAGGTAGCCGACCTGCGTGGTCGCTTCGTCCAGCGAATCGGCGGACAGGAGCACCTCCAGCAAGGAGACCTGGGTCTTCTCGTAGGCGGTGCGCAGGTGGTCCTCGAGCAACGCCTCGCGGTCGTCCAGTGCCGCCGTGCGACGGTTGATGTCGGCGGCGACCTCGATCAGCTCGTCCTGGAGCTCATCGATCTGGGCGTTCAGCTCGGCGAGATGCGCCTCGACCTCCGCGATCTGTTCGCGAACCTGGTCGAGCAGTCCGCTGACCCGGTTGTACTCGGCGGTGACGGCCTCGAGCTCGGCGCGCGCGACGTCCAGCTGCGCATCGAGGTCCGCAGACCGGCGCTGCAGCTGCGCCAGCTCCGCGCGCTGCTTGTCCAGGGTGGCCGCCAGCGACTGCTGCGCCGACCGTGCGTCTGCGAGCTGTGCGCGGGTCTGGGCCAGTTCGGCCTCGGGATCAGCGGCAAGGGCCGAGCCGCTGGGCTGTGTTGAGACGACGCTCCATCCGACGGCGAGCAGGGCGACGAGCGCGACCGCCAGATGGGATCGCCGCCTCATCGAGCGGTGATCCGAATGTGCAATTTGCCCTTGTGCCCCGTAGCGAGAGATGCGAGGCGATGGTGACCTCCGCCTGGTGGCGTCGGAACCGGCCCAAAGTACTACACCATGTCCAGCAAAGCCGCCGAAAGAACTAGTACTCGCCCTCGTCGCGCTTGCTGAGACGGCCGATGACGACGCCCAGCGCCGCCCCGCCGACGAGCACGATCAGCCTCGGCAGGCGACGGCGCTGAGCGCCCGCCGGTTGCGGCGCAGCATCGACCGGCACGGGCAGCAGGCGCGGATCGGCAGCCGCGACCATGGCACCAACTTCGTCCTCGAGCGCGCTGGCCCGCGCGAACTCGGCGCCCAGCAGCACGATCACGCTGGCGAAGTACAGGAACACGAGCAGCGTGATGCCGGTCGACAGCGGCCCGAATGCGCTTTCGTAGTTCGCGACGCTGGTGGCGTACCAGGTGAACCCGAAGCGCAGCACCGTCCACAGCAGCGCCGCCAGGATCGCGCCGGGGAGCACCTCGCCCCAGGTCACCGGGCGGTTCGGGACGACCTTGTAGATGACCCAGAAGGCCACGAAGATCATGAGCAGCGGCACCATCAGGCCGATGAGCCAGACCAGCGTCCCGCCGCCCGGCAGCCCGGTCACCACCTCGTCGGCGGCGCGCTGGATGACGCCGGTCACGATGCCGATGACCAGCGAGCCGACCGCCAGCAGCCCCGAGGTCGCCATCAGCAGCAGGCCGACCAGCTTGTCCTTCAGGAAGGGACGCGGCGGTGCCTTCTCGAAGACACGGCTGATGCCATTCGACAGCGACGAGAAGATGCCGAGCGCGCTCCACAGCAGGAACGCGAAGCCGATGATCGTCATGCTGCCGCGCGACTCGATCGCGGCGTCGATCACGCCGCCGATCGTCTCCGGGTCGAGCGGCGTTCCGGCCTGGACCTGCTCGATCACGAAGTCGCGCGCCTCGCCCTGTCCAAGGACGAACGAGCCGACCACGATGCCGAGCACCAGCAGCTGGAAGATGGACAGCACCGAGAAGTACGCCATGCTGCCGGCGTACTGGAGCGCCTCGTGGTTGAGGAAGCCGGTGACCGCACGACGCGTGATGCGCGGCCACTTGTGCCTCATGCTCCAGTCGTCGAGATCGCCGACCAGGCGCTTCGCTCGCTCGATCATCGCTCCTGCCATCTCGCAAGGGTCGTGCCGTTTGAGCCCAGCGTCTACCCTCTAGCCGATGGCACGCACCGAGTCGGAGACGCTGTCGCTGGACGGGCACAACGTCACCATCAGCAACCCCGGCAAGGTCTTCTTCGCCGATGCCGGCATCACGAAGATGGACCTCGTCACCTATTACCTGGCGGTTGCCGATGGCGCAGTGCTTGGCGTCCGCGACCGCCCGATGGCCCTGAAGCGCTTCGTGGATGGCGCGGCGGGCGAGGCCTTCTTCCAGAAGCGAGCGCCGAAGTCTGTGCCGGATTTCGTCCGCACGGTGGAGCTCTCGTTTCCGTCGGGGCGCACCGCCGACGAGGTGGTCGTCGACAACGTCGCCGCCCTGGCGTGGGTCGTGAACCTCGGCTGCATCGATCTCAATCCGCACCCCGTCCGCTCCGGCGACCTGGAGCACCCCGACGAGCTGCGCGTCGACCTCGATCCCGGACCTGGCGTGCCATGGGCCGACGTGCGCTCGGTCGCGCTGGTCGTCCACGAGGTGCTCTCCGAGCTCGGCTACAGCGCCTGGCCCAAGACGTCCGGCTCGCGTGGCATCCACGTCTACGTTCGTCTCGAGCCGAGATGGGGCTTCAGCGACGTGCGGCGCGCCGCATTGGCGCTCGCCCGCGAGGTCGAGAAGCGCGCGCCGTCGCTCGCCACCAGCAAGTGGTGGAAGGAGGAGCGCCACGGCGTCTTCCTCGACTACAACCAGAACGCGAAGGACCGAACCGTGGCGTCGGTCTATTCGGTGCGGCCTCGGCCCGCGGCCACGGTTTCCGCGCCGCTGCTCTGGTCCGAGGTCCCTGAAGCGGAGCTCGAGGACTTCACCCTGCGAACGGTCCCCGCCCGCTACGAGCGGCTGGGCGACGTCGGGGCCGGCATCGATTCGGTCGCCTACTCGCTGGAGCCGCTGCTGGAGCTCGTGGCGCGCCACGAGGCCGAGGGCCAGGGCGACGCACCCTGGCCGCCGCACTACGCCAAGCAGGCCGGAGAGCCACCGCGCGTCCAGCCGTCGAAGCGGCGACGCGCCCCCGACGGAGCAGCGCCCGATCCGACGGCGCCTCGGGGCCGAGCCGGCTCCGTCCCGCCGGCCATGCCATCGCCGCCGGCGCGCAACGCCGACGGCACGGTCCCGCCCACCGGTCGACGTCGCTCGTCCCAGCCGCTCCTGGTCATCAGCCAGGCAGCGGACAAGGCCGATGCGCTCGCCGGCCTCGATCGCTGGCGCGCTCGGCATCCCGAGGCCGCCGCACACGTCCGCGACCCGGAGGACCTGCTCATCGACGCCATGCGCGGGCGGTACAAGGTGTGGTGGCGCGTCCGGGTCAACCTGCGGAACGTTCCAGAGCACATGCGTCCGGCCGCGGAGCCGCCCGATCCCGACTACGACCCGTGGGACGAGTTCCGCGACACCGCCAAGGACAACGACGGATGACGAATCGGG
>DASVDT010000179.1:0-4237 GCA_036380955.1 Candidatus Limnocylindria bacterium
TCGGTATACTCGGCGTTCGCATGCGCATCGCTGTCCTCTCGGACATCCACGCCAATCTGCCTGCGCTCGAAGCAGTCGCCTCCGATCTTCCCCCGGTCGATGAGATCTGGGTGCTCGGCGATACCGTCGGCTACGGCCCGCAGCCGAACGAGGTGATCGTCACGCTCCAGGCCATGGGCGCCCGGAGCGTGCTCGGCAACCACGATGGGGCTGCCATCGGCACCGTCGATGCGGCGTACTTCAACCCCGATGCGCGCGCGGCCATCGAGTGGACGGCGTCGGCCATCGACGACAACGCTCGGGCCTACATCGGCACCCTTCCGGAGGTGCGCCGCGACGGCGTGCTGACCGCGGTGCATGGCTCGCCGCGCGACCCGATCTGGGAGTACATCACCGGCCCGGACGTCGCCGCGCTCAACTTCAGCGCCTTCGAGTCGCGCCTCTGTCTGTTCGGCCACACCCACCTGCCGGTGGTGTACCGGTCGATCGACGGCCAGGTGGATGCGGCCGCCGGGCTGCCCGGCGAGTCGGTGCGGCTGGGCGAAGCGCGAGCGCTGCTCAACCCGGGCAGCGTCGGGCAGCCGCGCGATGGCCTGGCCGATGCGGCCTACGCGCTCCTCGATCTCGACACCGGCACGCACTCGACCTTCGAGTTCCGGCGAGTGCGGTACGACATCGATCGCACCCAGCGCCTGATGCGCGATGCGGGCCTGCCGCCGCGCCTGGCAGAGCGCTTGCGCTATGGCCGCTGAGCGCCCCGCGCGACGTCACGGCGCAGCATCGGGCACCGTAGGATAGCTGCAGGCATGGATTTCTTTCGACGCTCCGAGAAGAAGGCGACGGCCTTCGAGCACGCCCGCATCCTCGTCCCGCTCCTCGGCGACATGAGCGTCGACGGTCCGGCGCTGAAGGTCACCGGGCTGCTGCTCGATGGTCGCGAGGGCGGCGAGGTGTCGCTGCTGCACGTCATCGAGGTGCCGTTCGAGCGGAACCTCGACGCGGAGGACGAGAACGCGGTGGCCGAGGCTGACGTCATCCTGGCCGCGGCGGAGAAACTCTTCACCGAGCGCGGCATCCAGGCCCGGACCAGCACGGTCCAGGCGCGTGCCGCCGGGCCGGCCATCGTCGACGACGCCAACGAGCTCGGTGCCGACCTCATCGTCATGGGCCTGCGCTACAAGAAGCGCTTCGGGGGACAATGGGACGCGGGCCGCACGGTCCCGTACGTGATGCGCAATTCGACGGCGCCGGTCTGGTGCCTGCGCGCAGAGACGAAGGAGCTGGCACAGACCTCATGAGGGCCATCATCATCGGCTGCGGCCGCGTGGGCGCACGCGTCGCGGCCGAGCTCGACAGCCGTGGCGAGAACGTCACCGTCATCGACACCAGCCAACGCGCCTTCGGCCGGCTGCCCACCACCTTCAAGGGCGAGACGGTCCGCGGAAGCGGCACCGACGAGGACGTGCTGCGCGGTGCCGGCGCCGAGCAGGCCGACGTCGTCATGGCCCTCACCGAGGGCGACAACCGCAACGCGCTGGCCGCGCAGTTGGCAAAGCACCGCTTCGGCGTGCCGCGCGTCATCGCCAAGATCAACGATCCCCTGCGCGGCGAAACCTACCGTGCGCTCGGGCTCGAGACCATCTGCCGCACGATCATCCTGGGCGACGCCCTCGTCACGGCCGCCATCGAGGGCGCCGAGGCGACGAATGGCTTCGTCGAGCCACCGACCGCACAGCCGCTGACCGGTGCGCCGGCAGTGCCCCCCGCCGAGGAGACGCAGCCCGAGGCCACCGTCCTGCAGACCGGCGACGGGCGAGAGGGAGCGCTCTAGCCATGTACGTCGTCATCATCGGCGGGGGAACCGTCGGATACCACCTCACCAAGGAGCTGCTTGCCGCCGGGCACGAGGTCGTCGTGATCGAGGAGGACCCGGAGCGCGCGCGGCTCATCGCCGATGAGCTCGGCAGCATCGTCATCGCCAACGACGGCTGCGAGGGCCGATACCAGGCCGAGGCAGGCATGGGCCGGGCCGATGTGGTGGCGGCGGTGACCGGCGACGACGCCGTGAACCTGGCCGCCTCGCAGGTCGCGAAGATGCGCTTCAACGTGCCGCGCGCCATCGCACGGGTCAACGACCCGAAGCATGACGACCTGTTCCGCCAGCTCGCCATCGACGAGACGGTCAGCCCGACGCGCTCCATCCTCGGCGTCATCGAGCACGAGATCCCCATTCACGACCTGCTCCACCTCGCCGAGCTCGAGGGTGGCGAGGTGCAGATCGTCGAGGCGCAGCTGGACGCCGAGTCGCCGGTCATCGGTCGCGAGCTGCGCGAGCTCGAGCTCCCCGAGGGCAGCACCATCGCGCTCGTCATCCGCGACGACCGCGCGCAGTCACCGCGCTCGGACACTCGGCTGCGCGCCGGCGACAAGCTGCTGGCCGTCACCTCGGCCGGCGACGAGTCGCAGCTCCGAAGCCTGCTCATCGGCGAGTGACGCCGCCCGAGCCGGGGCGCGTCCTGCGACTGGCGCTGGTCGGCTGGGGCCTCGGGCACATCGCGCTCGGGCGCCACGCCATCGGTCGAGCGCTGCTGCTGTCGGAGGGCGTGGGCCTGGCCCTGGTGGCCTGGCTGACCATCGGCCTGGCCGATACGAGCGCCTACCTCGCCCCATTCCTGGCGGGCACCGCCTTCATCGTTGCCTGGGCATGGCAGGCCGTCGACGCCTATCGGTCTGCGCACGCCGCCATGCCGGCCCGATCGCCGACGCCCGAGCGCTCGCCGGCGGCCGCCATCGGCTGGCTGAGCCTGCCGCTGCTGGTGTGGGGCACCGGCTTCTGGCTCATCGGCGCGCACTCGGCCACGCCGGCCGCGGTGCTGGATCGCTTCGTCAGCGAGTGGACCGCCGGGTCACTCGGCCCGGACTGGCCCGCCGCCGTCAGCCGCGCCGCACGCGCCACGACGCCGGTGCCCGGTGCCGACCTCCGCGTCCGGCTGTCGGACCAGGACGCCGCGCGCGCGACCGCGGTGGCCGAGTCGATCCACTTCGAGCGACGCGACGCGACCTTCCTCGGCGTCTTTCCCGGCTCGGCGCTCGAGCCGGTGGCCGACGAGCGGCTGCTGTCCCTCGAGCTCGAGGCGCGCCCGGTCGAGCTGCCGGGCGGCGGCGACATCGGCGCCGTGCGCTGGGAGCTGGTGAGGGCCGACGCGCCGTAAGCGTCGCGGCTTGGTCCGTCCCGGGGAGCAACGGCCAAGAAGGCAACACGACTTGGCATAACCCTTGACAGCACTATTGTCAGGGTTTATGGTCAACCCACGACCCGAACAGTTCACCCGTTCGTGTATTGGCATACGTTCGCGTGAAGGAGATCAGCACCATGGCAAACATCACCCGATTCGATCCATTCAACGAGATGGTGTCGCTTCGATCGGCGATGGACCGCCTGTTCGAGGACTCGTTCGTGAGCCCCCTCACCTGGCGGACGGTCGCCAACGGAAACGGCATCAGCCCCGCCGTCGACATCCACGAGACCGATGACGACATCGTCCTGACCGCGGCCCTGCCCGGCATGAAGTCGGACGACATCGAGGTCACCATCACCGGTCAGAACCTCACCCTGCGGGGAGACGTGAAGGCCGATGAGACCGTTCAGAACGATCAGTACATCTACCGCGAGCGCCGGTTCGGCAGCTTCAACCGCAGCTTCCAGCTGCCGGTGCGCGTCGACGGTGACCGCGCCGATGCGAGCTTCACCGATGGCATGCTGACCCTCCGCATCCCCAAGGCGGACGAGGTCAAGCCGCGGCAGATCCGCATCAACCCCGGCACCTCCGATGCAGGTGGCGACTCCTGACATGGACGATGCTCGGCGCGGGCGGCCGCGCATCGGCTTCTCTGGCCGCAATGACCTGACCCGCCCGCGCTACATCATCAGCATCGCCGCGGAGCTGGCGAGCTGTCATCCTCGGACGCTGCGGATCTACGAGGAGGAGGGCCTCCTCCGACCGCAGCGTCGCAACAATCTGCGCCTCTACAGCGAGGCGGATATCCAGCGCGTTCGAATCATCCGTTTTCTCACGCGCCGGCAGCGAGTGAACCTCGCCGGCGTGCGGGTCATCCTTCAGCTCGAGGAGGCCGGGAAGATCCGGGTCTACGATCTGTTCGATGAGGACGACGTTGAGCGATTCGCCCAAGAGAACGACGAGACCGTAACCGATACCGAGCCGGAGCTCGACGAGCA
>DASVDT010000180.1:0-11631 GCA_036380955.1 Candidatus Limnocylindria bacterium
GACGAGCGCGTGGCCGAAGGCCCGCAGACGGTCAGCCCGGAGAAGGTGCGCGAGATCATGAAGGTCAGCCAGGAGCCGGTCAGCCTCGAGACGCCGATCGGCGAGGAGGAGGACAGCCATCTCGGCGACTTCATCCCCGACCTGGCCTCGGTGGCACCGGCCGATGCGGCCAGCCACCAACTGCTCAAGGAGCAGGTGGAGGGCGTGCTCGACTCGCTCACCCCTCGAGAGCGACGCGTGCTCCAGTTGCGCTTCGGCCTCGAGGATGGCCGCTCACGGACGCTCGAGGAGGTCGGTCGCGACTTCAACGTGACGCGCGAGCGGATCCGGCAGATCGAGGCCAAGGCGCTCCGCAAGCTGCGACACCCCTCGCGCTCCCGGAAGCTCAAGGACTACCTCGAGTAGCGCGTTCCGGACCGATGCGAACGGCGGCCAGCGCGGCCGCCGTTCGTCGTTTGCGCGCACCCGGGCCTGGTGGGTTTGTCAGCCACCAACCAGGAGCGCCTCAGGCGGCCCGACCTCACGGCCGATGCGCACCGACCGATACGGCCGAAATCTCGACGGAGGGCTCGCGGCGGGTTCGCCGGCGGTGACTTCGATGGCATGCGCACGGCCGTTGGCCTGCCGCCGGACTTCACCCCGGCCGGCGTCATCCCCGTTGGGCGGCCGCCAAAGGACGTGAAGTCACCGTCGCTGAAGCGTGGTTGGCGGCCCCTCGACGAGTCTGCCCACTGGGAGAGCTGGGAAGGCGACCTGGATGGTCAGTGCTCGTCGGGTCCGGGTCCCAGCCCCAGCGTGCCATGGGTCGCGCCCATGCAGATCCTGCTGACGACGGTGAGGCCGGCGTCGTGCGCGATCCGCGAAGCCTCACCGCTCTGCGTCCCGGGCTGAAACCAGATGACCTTCGCGCCGATCTCGGCTGCCTGACGGGCGATGCCCGCGCCCTCCGGCGCTGGACGGAAGACGTCGACAACATCGACCGGCTCATCAATGTCGGCCAGGCTGGCGTACGCGCGCTCGCCGAGCACCGTGTCGCGCGTCGGGTTGACCGGGACGATCCGGTAGCCCTGCGACTGGAGGTAGGCCGGGATGTTGCCCGCCGGCTTCGACCGATCGTCCGAGGCACCGACGACCGCGATCACCTTCGTGTCGGCGTAGATCCGAAGCAGATCGTCACGGCTTGGTCTCGGGATGCTGGTCATGGTTCGAAGGTAGCACGCGCCGCCGATACAGCGCCGGGCGAGCGCTATTCCCCTGGCGGAAGCACGGCCACGAGCATCCACCGCGCGCCCGTTGCCTGACGCATGGCGAACGTGAGGTGGAAAGGCTCCGAGTCGGCACGGACGCGGTTCCCCCCAGCGTCGTACTGCTCGCGCAGGACCGTGCCTCGACCGGTGAGCCCCAGGCTGAGCCCGTCCTGCCGGCCGAAGGGCACGAGCAACGAGACGTCGATCGCGTCGAAGGTGTAGTGCGAGACGCTCGTCGTGCCGGTCTCGCGGGACCTCTCCAGCGCGGTCTGCATCTCGACGAGTCGATCGCCGTGGTCGATGGCGACGAGGAGGGCGGCATCGTGTTGGAGCAGCGCCTCGTTCTCGAGGGCGAGGTTCTGGGCGAGCGCGATGGCGACTGCGTTGATCCCCGCGCCCGCCAGCTCGTGGCTGTAATCGACGACCTCCTCGCTCACGGCGATCGGCGGCAACGTTGACGGATCGACGTTCGGCGTCTGGCGGCTGAGGACCTCGGCGGCGTTGGGCAGAGCCGTCCCGCGGGCCGGCGTGCCTGCCGCGACGATCGCGGCACTCGCGACGAGGACGGACGCGCCGATGAGGCCGAGGCGCTGGAGTGGCGCTCGGCGGACCGCCGCGAGCGGATCGAACCGCCCGGTGGCATCGGCCTTCGGAAGCCATCGGTCCAGAAGCGGCCGGGCAGCACACACGATCACGAGGCCGGCGAGGAGGCCGACCTTGGCACCGAACTCGTCGGTCTGCGGAGCCATGAGCAGCGTGCTGACGATTGCCACGAGGACGCCGAAGACGATGCGGGCGGCGCCGGACGCGGGAATCGTTCGTGGGTCGGTGATCATGAAGAAGAGGAAGATGAGCACCTCCGGCGAGGCGACCACCACCCGCCAATAGTCGACGCCGCACACCGGCGCGAAGGCCCAGTTCGCGACGATGCAGTGGCCGCTCGCCGCGAGGACCGCCGTCGCAACCGCGAACACGCCCCAGAACGTCGCCGCCAGCCCGAGAAGGCGCAGCCGGCGTGTGATGAGCACTCCGCCGACGATGATCACCGCATACGCCGCCAGCATCGGCGGATTCAGCGGCGCCCACCAGAAGTCCAGCGGCTCGATGCGGCTCGGCCCGAGGAGCACGAACGCCACGACCAGGCCGATGTTGGACGGGTTGAAGATGTGCGTGCCGCCGTACTTGATCACGTACTTGGTGAGGAGTGACAGTCCCGCGATGGCCGCGAAGAGGTACCAGGCGTCGAAGCTCCACGGATCGTCGGCGCGGGTGCCGACGGCCCGGAGGATCAGCGCCACGCCGCTTCCGGTCAGCATCGCGCTGGCGGGCCAGACGAAGGACCGCGATTGCCGGAAGGTGAGCGCAACCTCGAGCACGGCGCAGGTCAGGATCGCGGCCAGGATCTGCGGCACGCTGACCCGAAAATGAAGGCCGACCTGGCCCAGGACATGGACGCTGATGATGACGGCGGCGACGTGGAGCCGAGGGTCGCGGATGCTGGGCAGCACCAGCGGATAGCTCGCCCCGCGCAGCGTCAGGGAGCGGGCCGTCATGGGCGCGCTGAGGGATGCGAGGACGCGAGTGCTCGGTGCGTCACGTGCGCACTAGCATACGCACGTCGCCACCCGCATCTTCGGAGGAACGCATGGCACGCGATAACGAGCGCCTGGCTCGCGCCCAGGAGGAACCGATCGTCGGCAGCCTGCCCGACGTCCCCGGCATCGGTGTCGCGATGCGGCTGACGCCCGGGCTCGGCGTCCACCTCCGGGGCCTGGCCGACGAGGTCCTGGTGAACGACTATCCCGGCGCGACGCTCCGGCGCCACGAGCGCGAGATGCTTGCCACAGCCGTCTCGGCCGCGAACGACTGCTTCTTCTGCATGGACTCGCACGGCGCGTTCGCCGCAGCGCTCCTCGAGCGCGAGAGCGCGACGCACCTCGAACCGCTCATCGACGTCATCAAGACCGGCGCCTCGGACGGGCTGGACGCGAAGATGCGCGCGCTGCTGCACATCGCTCGGACCGTTCGGGATCAGCCGCGGCAGCTTGGGGAGGCCGATGTCACGGCCGCCATCGCGGCCGGGGCCACCGACGCCGACGTGCAGCTCGCCATCCTCATCGCCTCGGCGTTCTCGATGTACAACCGCCTCGTCGATGGGTTCCGCGCTCACACCGCGCCATCGCCCGAGGCGTACCGCGAGCGCGCCGCCGAGATCGCCGAGCACGGGTACAGCGCCCAGCCACCGCCGGTCCTCAGCGCCGAGGGCAGATGACCGTGGCGATCAGCCGCGCCGTGCGACCACCATCGCGCGGTCGGGGCTCAGCAGGAATGGCGGCAGGTACGCGGGGATGTTCGAGAGTGGCAGGACGTCCGGATGCAGCTCGATGCCGAGCTGGTCGGCCATGAACCTCCGTCGTGCCTCGATGCGTCGCCACGCGTCCGGGAAGGCAGCCGCGAGCTCGTTCCGCAGCGCGTCGTCGGCAAGGGCGATTCCGTCTTCGATGTTCGTCGTGAAATAGGGCGTGCCCGTGGCGGGGATGATGTCCACCTGGAGCGCCATCCCCGAACGGAGCTCGACGCGTGAGCCGGGCGCGACGGGGGAGTTCACCCACTCGTCGAGGTGGATCTGGTGGCCGGCGTTGAGGAAGATGCCGAAGAACGGATCGCCGAGGCGCCGCGCGACGATGTCGTGCAGCGTGCCACCGGTCTGGCCGATGTGGAGCGCGGCGTACCACTCGGCCACCGCGGCGAAGTATGGCGCCACCAGGCGCTCGACGTAGTCGCCGATCTCGCGCGGCAACTCGGCCGCGTCCTCGACCACGAACCCGGCGCGACAGTTCAGCGCGCCCCAGATACCGAACGCCACGGTCAGCGGATCGCCCCGACCGATGCGGCGATCACCGGGGCTGAGCAGCCCGAACCGCGCTCTGGCGCCCGCGGTGAGCATGAGATGACAGGAGAGCGGCCATCCATTCCAGCCCAGCAGCGCGACGGCCTCGCGTTCGGTCATCCCGGGCCGCAGCCCGTGTATCAGGTTCCGGACCCCTGAGGACGTGTGGCAGGCCGACCACTCCATCGCGGCAAGCTGTTCGACCTCGTTGATGACGCGCAGGCCGTCCCGCGCATCGATGAGCATGCCGGTCGCGTTGACGACGGCGCCGTTCGGCCCCGCCAGCTCGCGCAGCGCGTCGACGAGGTACGCGGGCGCGTCGGAGCGCCAGTCCTCGCCATACGTCTTCCAGCCCACGACCCCGACCCTCGAGCCGCGACCGATGCCGGCGTCGCCGAGGACGTCGATCAGGGGACGCGAGCGGTCGCGCGGTTGGCTCGGAAGGCTGAGGTCCTGGTGCAGGTGGCGCCGCATCGGCAGTGGCGCCGCGCCCGCCATCGCGTAGCACTCGTTGCCGACGAGGAGCGCGGGAGGATCGTCGGCCGCAACGATCAGGATCGCCTCCTCGAAACGCGGATCGAAGCCGGTCAGGTACGAAAGGTTGGCCGAGTGCTCACGATCCGCCCACACGACGACCGCATCGTGGCCCGCCGAGGAGGCGCGTTCTCGGAGCCGCGAGAGCCGCTCGGCGTAGCGAGCGGGCGGGATCTCCGGCATGGTGTCGGGCATCCCGAAATCGGGTAGCGCCACCGTCGCCTGCCGCGCCGGGCTCACCCCTCGGGCTCCCACACGACGGCGTCAGCCGAGTCACGCTCGAGCGTCGCGAACGTGTCCGCCTGGACTCGTACGGGCTCGCCCGTGGTCCCGTCCGGCCAGTGGACGACGACGCTGGCCGATTCGGCCGCGCCCAGACCAACGTGCAGCCAGCCGATCTCGCCGCTGGCGTGGCCTCCACCCACCGTCACCTCGCGGCGGAGGGTCCGATCGCCGAAGGTGACATCCACCCACGAGCCGATGGCGTCGCGGTTCGTGCCGTCCTGCTGGAGTCGGATGCCGATCCAGTGGCCCATCGGCGCCGGATCATCGGCGTCGCCGGAGCCGACGTTGCGCCAGACGCTGACGTTCTCGCGTCGGTTGACCTCCACCAGGTCGAGGAGGCCGTCCAGGTTGAGGTCGGCCAGCGCCGCGCCCCGGGTCCTGGTGAACTGCGTGATGCCCGCGTCTGGCGCGCCCTCCACGAACGTCCCATCCGGTTGTCCGAGGAGCAGGTTGTTCGGATCCCGCGCCGCGAAGTCCGGTTGAGCCTCGACGTTTCCCTTCGCCACATAGAGGTCGACGAACCCGTCGTTGTTGACGTCGGCAAACTCGGCGTGCCAGGCCGTCGACGGCAGGCTGGTGTCACCGGTGTACGGCCTGTGCGCCGTCGCTCCGAGGCTTAGCGCGATGTCCTCGTACCGTGGCTGGCCGGGGCCGTCCGCCAACGCCTGGAGCTTGTTATCGGCCTGGCTGGTCAAGAAGACCTCCGGGTAGCCGTCGCCGGTGAGGTCCTGGCTGGCGATGCCCATGCCCTGGACCCGGACCCGCTGCCAGCCGTCGGCGCCGGTCCACTGCCGCGGGCGCTCGTCCGGGTCGACCCGCCACAGCTGTTCCTCGCCGTCCCGGTAGTAATGGCGGTCGTTCGAGACTCGGAGGTCCCGACGGCCGGAACGATCCCAGTCGCTGAAGAGCATCGAGAGCGTGCAGTAGCTCGGCGTCAGCGCAATGGCTGACGCGAACGTCTCGCCCGTATCGCTCGGGCGGACGAGCTGGTTGTCCGAGCAGGCGTAGTCGTCGGTCGGCGTGCCGTCGGTGTCGAGCTCCAGGTAGTTCCCGAAGGCGAGCGTCGGGAGACCGTCTCCCTCCCAGGTAGCGGAGAACGCGGTCGTCCAGTCGTCGCCGCCATCGAACCCCCACCGCTCGTTCGCCCGCTCGAACGCGCAGTCGCCCCTGCCGCGCAGCAGCACGTCCTCGCCCACACGCAGCACGGCGAGGTCCTCGACCCCGTCTCCGTCGATGTCGAGCGGGTATGCGCCCGTGACGGCGGCCAGGTCCGTGATCTCCGACGGCACCGGCTCGAAGCGGAGCGCGCCGCCGACCTCGCTCCGATTGCGGTACAGCGCCGCGCGCTCGGCACCGCCGGCGAGGTAGAGGTCCTGGCGGCCGTCGCCGTCGCAGTCGAGCACGGCCACGCCTCCACCAACGAAGTACGTGAACTCGCCGTCGTAGCGGTGCGCGATCCCCGCGGCTTCGGCCTCCTCGACGAAGTGCGGGGCGCCCAGGGCGCCGGCCTCCCGCGGGTCCATGCCGAGCAGCGCCGGCACGCCGATGATCAGTGCAATCGCGCCGACTGTGACGGCCGGGACGAGCGTGGTTTGTCGGCCCCTCATGGCCGCATCGGGTCATCCGTGTCGCGCCTGGCGGCCGCGAAGATGTGCGTGATGGTCGCGATGTTGGCGATGGCGTCATCCGTGGATACCGGGGTCGGAGCGCCGTCCAGGACCGCATCCGTGAAGGCCTCGACCTCGACCGTGTACGGATCAGCGACGGGAAAGCTGACCACCTCGACGCTTGGCGCAACCGGTGGATCGCCACCGGCCACGATCCGCACCTCGGTTGGCCGGTCGGGCGGGATGTTGAAGGGGATGCCGATCGAGATCCGACCGGTCGTGCCGTAGATCTCGACGCGCTGGTCGTCCTCCGCTCGCGTCGAGCAGGTGAAGCTGGCCGTGCCCTCGCGGAACTCGAGGATGGCGCTCGCGACCACGTCCACACCGGACGTCGGATCGCGGCGGATGGCCGCCTCCACCCCGACGGGCTCGCTGGCGAACAGCATGCGCGACAGGTTGACGCAGTAGCAGCCGATGTCCCACATCGCCCCACCGCCCGTATCGGCGATGTTGCGGATGTTGGTCGGATCGTCGTTGAAGAAGCTGAACCAGCTCTGGACGGCAGTGAGCCGGCCGATGCGACCTTCGGCGATCAGCCGTTGCACGCCGACCCACGAGGGATGCAGGCGGTACATGAACGCCTCCATGAGGTGCACGCCCGCGCTCCGCGCCGCGGCCGCCATCTCGGTCGCATCCTCGACGGTCAGCGCCAGTGGCTTCTCGCACAGCACGTGCTTGCCCGCCCCGATCGCGGCGAGCGTCCAGCGGGCGTGGAGGTGGTTCGGCAGCGGGATGTAGACGGCGTCCACGTCAGGGTCCGCGAGGAGCGCCTCGTACGAGCCGTGCGCGCGCGGAATGGCAAGCTCTGCAGCGACTCGCTCGGCAATGCTCGGGTCTCGAGATGCGATGGCGGCGACGTCGCAACGCCTCGCGCCGCGCATCCCCGGGATGACCTTCTTCCGGGCGATGGCGGCGGTCGACAGGATCCCCCAGCGCAGCGCATCGGTCATGTTGTCCGGATGTTCCTCGTGCTCCGCGCCGGCCGCGGTTGGCGCTCGCTCGATACAATGGCCGTCCGGCCCCCAGTGCCTCCCCAAAAACTTGACACCGGTCGCCGGGCTGGACGAGTCTACGCCGGGGCAGGGCCATTCGAGCCACGCCCTGGCCAAATCGGAGGAGGAGCACCACATGCTCATGCGTAGGCTGACGCCTGTCTTGGCGATCGCCGCGTTGGTACTGGCCGCATGCTCGGGCGGGGGATCCGGAGCATCCGGCACGTCCGGCGGGGAGCCCGCCGGATCGGAGACCGCGAGCGGCGACTGCACCGTCGGCGTGTCGTGGAACAACTACCAGGAGGAGCGCTGGGCTCGCTGGGATGAGCCGGCGATCCAGGAGGCACTCGACGCAGGCGGCGCGGACTATGTCTCCGCTGACGCCGGATCGTCGGAGGAGCAGCAGGCGGCCGATGTCGAGAACCTGCTGAGCCAGGGCGCCGACGTTCTCATCATCCTCGCCCAGTCGGGCGAGGCGATCCTCCCGTCCGTCCAGGCCGCGGTCGACCAGGGCGTGCCCGTGATCGCCTACGACCGCCTCATCGAGGATCCGGACGCGCTGTACATCACATTCGACAACGTGCGCGTTGGCGAGATGGAGGCGGAGGCGGTCCTCAACGTGGTGTCCGAGGGCAACTTCGTCATCATCAAGGGCAACTCGGCCGATGCGAATGCCGACTTCCTGCGACAGGGCTACGTCAACGCCGGCATCCCGGCCGAGGGCGAGAGCAGCGACACGATCACGATCGTCGGTGAGACCTACACCGACAACTGGGATCCGTCGCTGGCCCAGACCGAGATGGAGCAATTCCTGACCGAGAACAACAACGAGGTTGACGCGGTGCTGTCGGAGAACGACGGCATGGCCGGCGGCGTCGTGGCCGCCCTGGAAGCCCAGGGCCTCGCCGGGCAGATCCCCGTTTCCGGCCAGGACGGCGACCAGGCCGCGCTCAACCGCGTCGCGCTCGGGACCCAGACGGTCAGCGTATGGAAGGACGCCCGCGAGCTTGGCAGGGCGGCCGGTGAGGCCGCAGTGGCCCTGTGCGCGAACGCCGACCTCAGCGCGGTCGAGGGCACCGTCCAGTTTGATTCGCCCGGTGGCAACTCGATGACCTCGATCCTCCTGGAGCCCCAGCCGATCACCCAGGACAACCTGGATGTCGTGCTCGACGCCGGGTGGATCGACGAAGCGGCACTCTGCCAGGGCGTCGAGTCGGGCACCGTGGACGCCTGCCCCTAGGCGTCGGGTTGGCCGAACCAATGCGCCCTGCGTCGCGGACTGCCGCGGCGCAGGGCGCGCACGTTTTCGGCGCTGAGAGGTGACGATGGACGACGCTTCCACCGTCGTGCCGACCTCGGTCGGCAACCGCATCCTCGACGTCGGCCGCGCCACGTTCGGGCGCGTGACGCCGCTGTTGCGCACGGCGGAGATCGACACGCGCATGTTCGGGATGATCGTCGCCCTGGCGATCATCTGGATCGGCTTCAACGTTGTCTCTGACGGCGCGTTCCTGACTCCCCGAAACCTGTGGAACCTGTCGGTCCAGAGCGCCTCGATCGCCATCATGGCGACGGGCATGGTGCTCATCATCGTCGCCCGTCAGATCGACCTGTCGGTCGGGTCGCTCCTCGGGTTCCTCGGGTACACCATGGCGATGGTTCAGGCCGTCTGGATCCCCCAGACGCTGGGGCTGGGCTTCGAGCAGCCGTATACCTGGATCATCGCGCTCATCATCGGGCTGGTGCTCGGGGCGCTGATCGGTGGCCTGCAGGGCTTCATCGTGGCCTATGGTGGGGTGCCGTCGTTCATCGTCACCCTCGGTGGCCTCCTCGTCTGGCGGGCCCTGATCTTCACCTACGCCCAGGGGCAGACGATGGCGCCGCTCGACGGCACGTTCCGCCTCCTCGGCGGCGGGACGAACGGATCGCTCGGGGCCGTGGCCAGCTGGATCGTCGGCATCCTCGCGTGCGCGGCCATCGTCTGGAGCCTCGTCGCAGCCCGTCGCCGCCGTAGGCGGTACGGCTTTCAGCAACGTCCGATGTGGGCGATGATCCTCCTCGGCGTGCTCCTGTGTGGGGCGGCCCTCGGTGCGGTGGCCGTGGCCAATGCGTACCCGTGGCCGGAGAACCTGGCCGCGCAATACGCCGCCGAACGCGGCATCGACGTCCCCGCCGGTGGGCTGTTCATCCCGACCGGCATCGCCTACCCGGTGCTCATCATGCTCGGCGTCACGGTGGTGATGACGTACCTCGCCACCCGGCGTCGCTTCGGCCGGAACGTGTTCGCGATCGGCGGAAATCCGGAGGCCGCGCGCCTGGGCGGGATCAACATCCGCCGCACGGTGATGTACACGTTCGGCCTGATGGGCATCCTGTGCGCCATCAGCGGTGCGATTCAGACAGCCAGGCTCAATGCGGCGGTGACCGGCCTTGGCGTCCAGAACGAGCTGGACGTCATCTCTGCGGCCGTCATCGGCGGCACATCGTTCACCGGGGGTGTGGGGACCATCCCGGGCGCGGTGCTGGGCGCCGTGGTGATGCAGTCGCTGCGCTCGGGCATGCTCCTGCTGCGGGTCGACGCCCCGACCCAGGACATCGTGGTCGGCATCGTACTCGTGGCGGCAGTCGGCCTCGACTCGCTGCTGAGGAGGCGGGCGGCATGACCGAGGCTCCGGCCACGAACGGGACGACCAGCGCGACGCCGCTGGTCGAGATGGACGGCATCCGCGTCTCCTTTGGCGGTGTGCACGCTGTCGACGGCGTCCATATCGATGTCCGCGCCGGTGAGGTGGTCGGCCTGGTCGGCGGCAACGGCGCCGGGAAGTCGACGCTGATGAAGGTGCTCTCGGGCGCGCAGCCGGCGCATGCCGGACAGATTCGCGTCGACGGGCGCCCGGTCATGATCCACAACCCGCGCGACGCCAAGGCGTTGGGGATCGAGTGCATCTACCAGACGCTTGCCCTGGCCGATAACCTCGATGCCCCATCCAACGTCTTCCTCGGGCGCGAGCTCGTCACCAGCACCGGCAGCCTCGACGACGCCGCCATGGAGTCCGCGACGCGCGGCGTGATGAAGCGCCTCAATCCCAATTTCCACAATTTCAAGGCGCCGGTCGAGTCGCTCTCGGGCGGTCAGCGCCAGTCGGTTGCCATCGGCCGCGCCGTCCACTTCAACGCGCGCGTCTTGATCATGGACGAGCCCACGGCGGCGCTGGGACCCGCCGAAACGGCACAGGTTCGGGACCTCGTGACGCAGCTGAAGGCCGAGGGCCTCGGCATCTTCCTCATCAGTCACGACATCCACGACGTGTTCGACCTGGCCGATCGGATCAGCGTGATGTACCACGGCCGGATCGTGGACACGGTCGACAAGGACAAGGTCACGACCGATGAGGTGCTCGGCATGATCATCCTCGGCAAGAAGCCGGGAGAGGTCACCCGCGAGGAGCTGGACGCCTTCCGAATCGCCGGCTAACGGTCGCGATCGGCCGCCCAGATCCGCTGGTTGACGGCGTTCTCGAGCTCCTCCTGGCGGCCGGATCGTGGTCGCGGCTCGATCCCACCGGCCGCAACCCGGTCGCCGAGCTGCTCCAGGGAGGCGCCGCCACCCAGGATCTCGGCGCCGATGCCGGCGTCCCAGGCGGCATACCGCTCCGTACGCGGCCGCTCCAGCGTCCCCGACTCGATCATGTCCGCGGCGACCAGCAGCGACCGCGCCAGGGTGTCGATGCCGCCGATGTGGGCGTGGAACAGGTCGTATCGGTCCATGCTCTGGCGACGGAGCTTCGTGTCGAAGTTGAAGCCGCCGGTCGTGAAGCCGCCGGCGCGCACGATCTCGTACAGCGCAAGGCTCAGCTCGTCCACCGAGTTCGGGAACTGGTCGGTGTCCCAGCCGTTCTGGTAGTCGCCGCGGTTGACGTCGACGCTGCCGAACAGGCCGATGGCGAGGGCGGTGGCGACCTCGTGATGGAAGCTGTGCCCCGCCAGCGTGGCGTGGTTGACCTCGATGTTGACGC